>NZ_JAUBUN010000012.1:162415-166176 GCF_036702665.1 Microcoleus sp. Aus8_D2 | reverse complement strand
GAGCCGTATGACGCGAAAGTGTCAAGTACGGTTCTTAGGGGAGGGGGATATGGTGACATATGCCTCCTTACCCGACACTCTGCCATCGACTCTCTAACCGATTACCATAACAAAAACGGTTCGATCGTTTGGACTTGAATCCCCACTCCGGCCCAGGACTCAAGTCCGCACGTGCGATGGAATCTGATTGCGGTTAATCGATCGCACACGATATTATGGCATAAATTTTTGAGCGATCGGGAAACCACAGATCGAGGCAGAGCAACGCAGATTAACGCAGATGCATTTCCAGATCTCAGAGCGAATGAATGCAAGAACTCTGGTAATTGCTCGCCCTGCGCACGAAAATTGAGAAAGGCATCGGTTTGGGCAATTAAGAACGTCATCACCGTCGGACGCGGTTGCTGTATGAGGAACGTCACAGAAGTTTTGAGCTGCTGTGACGTTTTGCGATCGGAATAGGGGACTTTCGCCACCAATTCTAGCCCTCTGTACGCAAGAGATTTGATGAGAGGAAATCCGAGGAGCCAGGATCCCGATTAACCCCCACCAGATTCGCTAAAACCTGACCTGTTCCTGCGACTCGCAGCAACGTACCGTCAGGAGTGGCGCTAAATTGCAACTGCTGGAAACTCAGGCCGCCAGTCAAAACAAACTTATCGACGCCTACCTCGAAGTTAATCACAGTATCAGTGCCACCGTCAGCACTCAACACCAATCGATCGCTCCCAATACCTCCAATTAAAGTATCGTCGCCCAAGCCGCCAAACAGCCAGTCATCGCCAGCACCCCCATTGAGCAAGTCGTTATCCTTACCGCCAATCAGGGTATCGCTACCAGCATCTCCGTTGATGTTATCTTGCCCTTCGTTGCCGTAGAGCAAGTCATCGCCGTCACCGCCATTGATGCAGTCTTGCTGGTCGTTTGCGCCCACCGAGACACCCCGGTTATCGGAACGATCGCCATATATAGTATCGTTGCCCTCGCCACCGCAGAGCTCATCGCTGCCGTCACCGCCGTAAATCAAGTCGTTGCCAAGATCTCCGTGAATGAGGTCGTTACCTTTACCACCGTAAATCTGGTCATCGCCTTCACCGCCACTGATGGTATCGTCAGCTTCATCGCCGAACAGCACATCAGCACCGATGTTGCCAAAGATCAAGTCCTGGCCGTTGACATCTTGATCTCGACTGCGAGTGCCGCCGTATATCGTGTCATCGCCGCTGTCACCGACAAGCGTATCGTTGCCGAGTTCGCCCCAAATCAAGTCATTGTCTTTGCCACCCCAAACGCAATCGTTGCCTTTACCTGCTTGCAGCGTGTCATTACCGTTACCGCCGCTGAGGATGTCGTTGCCGGTGCCACCAAAGAGCAAGTCTGCTTCGCCAGCACCGTTAACTGAGTTGGAACTGCCTTTGTCGCCTAACAGAGTATCGTTGCCTTCACCACCGTAGAGGGTATCGGAGCCTAATTGAGCGTAGATCAGGTCATTGCCTTTACCTCCGTAAGCGCGATCGTTATTTTTGCCTCCAATCAGCGTATCGTCGCCTTCTTGGCCGCTGAGGAAGTCGTTGCCGTCGCCTCCATAGAGCAAGTCGCGTCCCTGTAAGTCGAGGCCTTTTTTGTCGTTGAAACCGCCAAACAAGGAGTCGTTGCCGGTGCCGCCAATCAACGTATCGGAGCCGAGTTCGCCCCAGGTGATGTCATTGTCTTTGCCTCCTAGGGCAATATCGTTACCTTTGCCGGCACGGATGGTATCGTCGCCCTCGTTGCCGTTGATGAAGTCTGCACCGTTACCTCCGAAGATCAAATCACGATCGTCCGCAGCGCTGCTAGAGTTATCGCGGCCGTTATCTCCCAAAATCGTATCGGCACCTTCATCTCCAAACAGGGTGTCAGAGCCTAAGTCTCCGGCAATCCAGTCGTTCTGTTTGCCGGCATGGACGATATCGTTGCCGTCGCCACCATAAGCAATATCGGTGTCAGTGTCCGCAAAAATCCTGTCATTGCCTTCGTTGCCGTAAATTTCGTCAGCGCCGTCTTTACCTAAAATCAGGTCGTTGCCTTTAAAACCGAGGATTTTTTGGTTGCCTTTGGTGTCTGCGATGAAGTCATTGCCGTCGGTGCCTTTGGTGGTTTGTCCCTCTCCCAGTTGCGAAATTGGGCGGACAAATCGAACTGCGGGCGGTTGCGGCGGCGGGACAAAGTTAATTCCCGGTTTTTCAACGATGGGTTCGCACAGACAGTCGGTATCTGGTTCTGCGATCGGATTTGATATGGGCGTTGGTGCGACGATCGCAGGTTCTGGCGCCACCGGCCCCAAGATAGCGGCCACAGTAGCGGTAGCTGGACTGATAGCGCCGCTGTTGTCTGTAGCGCTGTAGCTGAAATTTGCTCCCGTAAAGTTTGCCGTCGTTTGCAAAAATAATTGCCCAAGCTGTTCGGGAGTCAGGACTTGAGCGGGTGTCACCCCCACACCACCGTTGGCTGCCTCTCCTAAAAACAGGGCTGCTTGGTTGGCGGGTGGCAGGGTGTTGATGGTGAAAGAGGCGATCGACCCGTCGGGGTCGGTTCCTCCCAATCCCGGAACCTGCGCGCTGTTGTTGGGCCGAATGCTGAAGTTAGCATTGTTGACCAATGGCGGTAAGTTGGGAGTCGGGCGAATGGCAGCAACAGTAGCGGTACCGGGACTGATCAGGCCGCGGTTGTCGGTGGCGCTGTAGGTGAAAGTGGCTCCCGTAAAGTCGCCCGTCGTTTGGAAAAATAGTTGCCCAAGCTGTGCGGGAGTCAGAATTTCGCCTGGTGCCACCGCTATGCCACCGTTGGCGGGATCTCCTAAAAACAGGGCTCCTTGGTTGGCAGGGGGCACGGTGTTGATGGTGAAAGAGGCGATCGTCCCGTCGGGGTCGGTTCCTCCCAATCGGGGAACCCGCGAGCTGTTGTTGGGCGGAATGTTGAAGTTGACATTTATGGGAACTGGTGGTTGGTTGAGAGTCAGCACCGGTGTCGGAGTTGGTGTCGGAGTTGGCGCCGGAGTTGGCGCCGGAGTCGGTGTCCGAGGTGTGGCAACAACTGTAGCAGTAGCGGGACTGGTAGCGCCGCGGTTGTCGGTGGCGCTGTAGGTGAAAGTGGCTCCCGTAAAGTTTGCCGTCGTTTGGAAAAATAGTTGCCCAAGCTGTGCGGGAGTCAGAATTTCGCCTGGTGCCACCCCTAGGCCACCCTTGGCGGGATCTCCTAAAAACAGCGCTCCTTGGTTGGCCGGGGGGACGGTGTCGATCGTGAAAGAGGCGATCGTCCCGTCGGGGTCGGTTCCTCCCAATCCCGTGACTAACTTGCTGCTGTTGACGAGGGTGCTGAAGTTAACATTTGTCGCTACTGGCGGTTGGTTCGGCGCCGGAAGCAGAGCGGTAACTGTAGCATTGGCGGGACTGGTAGCACCTCGATTGTCGGTGGCGCTGTAGGTGAAATTAGCTCCTGTAAAGCTGCCCGTCGTTTGGAAATATATTTGCTCAATCTGTGGCGGAGTCAGGACTTGACCGGGTGTGAGGCGAACGCCGCCGTTGGCCGGATCTCCTAAAAATACCTGTCCTTGGTCTGCTGGGGGCAGGGTGTTGATGGTGAAAGAGGCGATCGTCCCGTCGGGGTCGGTTCCTCCCAATCCCGGAACCCGCGGGCTGGTGTTGGGCGGAACGATGAAGTTGACATTTGTGGCAACTGGCGGTTGGTTGGGAATCGGCACCGGTGCAGGAGTGGGTGTCGGC
>NZ_JAUBUN010000012.1:134515-162315 GCF_036702665.1 Microcoleus sp. Aus8_D2 | reverse complement strand
ACTGGTGCAGGAGTGGGTGTCGGCACTGGTGCAGGAGTGGGTGTCGGCACTGGTGCAGGAGTGGGTGTCGGCACTGGTGCAGGAGTGGGTGTCGGCACTGGCAGGGGGATAGCCGCTACAGTTGCGGTAGCGGCATTGGTGGCGCCTAGATTGTCCGTGGCGCTGTAGTTGAAATTGGCTCCCGTAAAACTGCCTGTGGCTTGGAAAAATAGTTGCCCAAGCTGTGCGGGAGTGAGAACTTGGCCGGGTGTCACCGCTACGCCGCCGCTGGCGGGATTGCCTAAAAATAGCAGCCCTTGAGCGACTGGTGGCACGGTGTTAATTGTGAAAGAGGCGATCGTCCCGTCGGAGTCGGTGCCTCCCAATCCGGTCAATAAAGCGGTGCTGCTGGGCTGCTGGGCGCTGTTGACAGTATTGGCAACCGGAGGTTTGTTGACGGGGGCGGGTGTTGGCGAGGGTACTGGAATGATGGCGGCAACGCTAGCGCTGGCGGGGGTGGTAGCGCCTTGATTGTCGGTGGCGCTGTAGCTGAAGTTGGCTGCGGTAAAAGTGCCTGTTGATGTGAAAAATAATTGATTGATTTGAGCGGGCGTGAGAACTTGACCTGCGGTGACGGCGACGCCGCCGTTGGCGGGATTGCCTAAAAATAGCAGCCCTTGAGCGACTGTCGGCAGGGTGTTGATTGTGTAGGAGGCGATCGTTCCGTCGGGGTCGGTTGCTCCGAGTCCTACAATGTTGGCTGTGCTGTTCGGAGGTAGGCTGATGTTGGCGTTGTTGGCTACAGGAGGTTTGTTGGGTGTCGGCAGCACCGCAGAGACGGTAGCGGTGCCGGGACTGGTGAGGCCGAGATTGTCGGTAGCGCTGTAGGTGAAGCTGGCTCCGGCAAAGGAGTTGGTCGCTTGGAAAAATAATTGGTCGATCTGAGCTGGTGTGAGAGTTTGACCCGCTGTGACGGCGACGGCGCCGTTGGCGGGATTGCCCAGAAACACCGTTCCTTGGGCTGCTGGCGGTAGGGTGTTGATGGTGAAGGAGGCGATCGTCCCGTCGGGATCTGTGCCTCCCAATCCGGTCAGTAAAACGGTGCTGCTGGGTGCGATCGTGTTGTTGGCGTTGTTGGCTACCGGAGGTTGGTTCGCGGGAACGATCGCAGTAGTGACTTGAGCGTTCGCAGCCGTACCGTTGTTGTTGTCACTGTTGGGATCGGCGGTGCCGGCAGTGCTTCTGGCAGTGTTGACAACGCTGCCGCTGGCGGGAGCAACAACGCTGACAGTGAGGGTGACGGCGTTGGCTGCCCCGCTGGAGAGAGTTGCGATCGCGGGGAAGGTGACAACACCTGTCGTAGCGTTGTAAATGCCACCGTTGGAGGCTGTCACTCCCGTTAACCCTAGAGGCAAGGTATCGGTGATGACGACGTTGGTAGCAGCCGAGGGGCCGACGTTTTGGGTGCTGATGGTATAAGTGGCAGTGGCCCCCGGTGCGATCGATGCCGGGCCTGCTTTGGTGGTAACTACGTCGGCGCTGGGAGTGATGGTGGTGGTGACTTGGGCGTTTGCAGCCGTGCCGTTGTTGTTGGCAGTATTGGGATCGGGGGTGTCGGAGGTGCTTCTAGCCGTGTTGGCGACGGTGCCGCTGGCGGGCGCTGGAAAGCTGACTGTGCGGGTGACGGAGTTGGCGGCCCCGCTTGCCAAACTTGCGATCGCCGGGAAGGTGACAATACCTGTGGCAGGGTTGTAAGTGCCGCCGTTGGAGGCTGTAACTCCGGTTAAGCCCAGAGGCAGGGTATCGGTGATGGAAACATTGGCGGCAGCCGAGGGGCCGGCGTTTTGGGCGGTGATGGTATAAGTGGCAGTGGCTCCGGGCGTGACAGATGCCGGGCCGGTTTTGGTGGTAACTACGTCGGCGCTGGAAGTTATGGTGGTGCTGACTTGGGCGATCGCAGCCGTGCCGTTGTTGTTGTCACTATTGGGATCGGGAGTTTCGGCTGTACTCCTGGCAATGTCGATGACAGTGCCGGTATTTGGGGTACTGAAGCTGACTGTGCGGGTGACGGCGTTAGCGGCACCGATGCCCAAAGTTGCGATCGCCGGGAAAGTGACAACACCTGTGGCAGGATTGTAACTGCCCCCGTCGGAGGCTGTAACTCCGGTTAAGCCGGCGGGCAAAGCGTCTGTTACCGTTACGTTGGTGGCGCTGCTCGGCCCGCTGTTTTGTGAGGTAATTGTATAGGTGACGGTCGATCCGGCCGCGGCTGTTGTCGGGCCTGTTTTTGAGGTGATGATGTCGGCTGTAGCAGCTACGATCGCAGTTGTGGCTTGAGATGCTAGCCCCTCACCGCTATTGTTTATGAGGTTGGGATCGAATGTGCTGCTGCTGCTAAATACCAGGTTAGTTACCGATCCGATTGTGGCAGGTGCAGTCACGGTAATACTGCGGGTAACGCTGGTACCGTTGGCCAGAGTCGGAATCACCGGCCAACTGACAGCCCGCGTTGTCGGGTTGAAAATGCCACCGTTATCGGCGCTGCTGAAAGTTAAGCCCGGAGGCAGGGGATCTTGAATCAGGACGTTTGTAGCGTCGTTTGGCCCGTTATTGGTGGAAGTAATGGTGTAAGTAATACTGCTGTTGGGTATGGCAAATGCGGGGCCGGTTTTAACCGTGGCAATGTCGGCGGAGATTGTAGGTTCTGTCACAGTCTCAACGCTGAGATTGCGAATTTCGTGAATGTTGGTCACTGCCCCTGTGGAACTAGCAAAACCAAATTTGAAAGTCGGCGGAATTGTGCCATTCACAGCAGCCAAATTTGGGATGTCGATCGCGCTTTCGCCCGGGCCGTTAAATAAGTTGTCGCCGTTTAAGTCAACGTCAACTAAAAAACGGCTGGGTGTTGTGGGAGTAGACGGTTGTAATGTAATTTGAACTCTTTTTTTGGCAATAGTGCGATCGGTAACGGTAGGATTATCTATGCCGCCGGGAATTACATTGTTAGTTAAAAACTGATATCCTCCGGTTTGGCTGCCTCTAATTCCTACCGCATCAGGTATCGATCCCGGGCCACCTAAACGCCCTTCAGTGGGGTTGGAAAAATTGCCATATTCGTCAAATCCAACACCTAAATAACCTCCGACAATCCCCGGTATACTGGAACTGTTGTTGGGAGCATAACCGAGAGAACCGCCGAATCCACCTGCTTGAGTTGGTGTAGCAGCTCCGTCAATTAAGAAGAAACTAACGCCGTCGGCACCGGTGCCGTCATAGGCAAATAAATCAAAGACAACTCTGAGGCCATCAGCCGAAGAAACAGGGTTGTTGTAGATGACAAAAGCTGCTTGGTAGATCGCATTCGATGTTAATCTCAAAGCGCCACCGCCCGGAGGATCGCCCAGCCCTAAACTGGGAATGATGCCGGGGCCGCTACCTGAGGTTAATCCCGGTTGAATTGCACCGCCGCTAGTTCCGTAGATCCAAGGCCCTAATGCTGTGGGATTTTGAAAGCTTTCGGTAACTAAAGTTCCGAGGACATGATTGTAGGTTTCTAAGACTTCTGGTTTAAAGGCTAGTTCGGCATCGATTTGTGCTGTGGTAATTTCTAATTCCCAGTCGCCGCCTAGTGCTGCACTCCCAGTTAGGTTGTGGGAAGCGGCAATATTTGCTCCGGTTAATTCGCTGAGTTTTTGTATGAATTTAATGCCGGATTCGCCGGCAGCTACGTTACAGCCATAAAGCAAAATGCTGCCTTGCGAGCCGAGGGCTGTTCCCCACTGCTGCAATTGACTGCTGTAGGTTTCTAGGTTCTCAATATTCAGTTCTGCGCGGCCGATTTCTACTGCTGCTTCTCGGCCGTGAGAAACTATGTGCAGGCTGTTGATGCTGTGGCGCTGACCCAAAATTTCGGTGATTTGTTCGATCGCATCTCTGGTGGGATCGAGCACTAATACTTCGCTTCCCGGTTTGACTCCGCCGATCAACTGCTCGTAGTTTGCTACTCGGGAGTCAACAACCACTACATATGTTTTCGATTCAGCATCTGCTGTAGAGTTTGCTTTTGGAAAAAATAAGTTGTTTTTCGTGGCAAAGTTTGTATATTTGGGTGTTTTCACGGCTGACAAATTCGACATATTGGGGATCGTTTTCATGGTTGGCTGATTTAGTTATCTACTTTTAACCTACCCCCATTGATAAAATTCGATAAACACCCAAATATAAATTTATTATAATTAAATCTATATAAAAAAAATAATACTTACGTATTTTTTGAAAGTTGAGATTTTAGGGAAGAATGGGACGGGGAGTGCTGTGCCCTCCAGGCGCGTCGCCCTAGGTAACCAATCACCGCAACTCATAGATACGCAAGCGTTTTCTGGCTTTGACTGCGCCAGTAAAAAAAATATATTTCAAAATAAAATATTCTCTAACCTTGAGATTGCGATCGCCCATTACTTACGCATTCCTGAAAAAAAGGCAGTAATTCCGGTAACGCGACAGTGCTCGGTACAGTTGTATGTGTGATTTTGGGTTGAATGTTCACCGTAAATCCACTGAAAAAATCGGTTTCCCAGAATTGGAAAAATTTTGATTTTAGATTCGATTTACTACTTGTGGCAGTTGACATCGCTGCCAGATTAACTTAGAGCGGATTCATCTCAAAAATTCTCAGAACGACCACTAAAACATACAAAACTTCACATAATGTAAGGCAAGTTAATACCAGAGGGGTTGACAAGTTGCACTAATCTATGATTTGACTGAGAGAGTTTCCGCAGCGAAAGACAGTAGAGTTGAATTGCATAAATCTTTGATACAATTCGAGGAAACCGCAGATTAAAGCTGATTAACGCAGATGCATTTCCTGTTATGGAGAGCGAATGCTGGCAATTGGAGTCTACTGAAGCTCGCGCAGAATTTGAGAATCGAACACCAGATTTGCGCAAAAAATGCTTTCAAACACTAGGGTTGTGGACTGAAAGTTAATTTCTACCCATGTCTACCCAAAACTACCCAGTTTGTCCCTCTTCCTCAATTAATTGGTCAACAAACAATCTCAGCCTTTCTTGCCAATCAGGGATAGCTTTGAGTTTCTCTTTCTGTCCTTCATACCCCCTAAACGCAATAACCGCCTTGTCTGTTGGTCGCGCAAGTCGTTTGAGAGCGCCGTATGTATTGTGTTTCTGAAAAGGCATTGACACCACCTGTATATGTAGGTTAATCTACTTGTACCACACATTGAAAGGTCGAATCAATGCTTTTAAGTTTCCGAACGGCATTAATCCCAAACAACAAGCAAATTACAGCTTTCAAAAAAGCATGGCTGCGTTGCCAGACATAGTTACAACTGGGGGAACGCCCTGATTCAAGATTTGCTCAAACAACGCGAATCAGACAAAACACTCAAAATACCATCAGCCATTGACTTGCACAAACAGTTGGTTGCCGAAGTAAAATCAGTAAATAACTGGTACTATGAAACCAATAAAAATGTCCCACAAAAAGCATTAGGAGACTTGCGTCAAGCCTGGGACAGGTGTTTCAAAAAAATATCTAAGCAACCTAGATTCAAGAAAAAGGGACAAAAAGATTCCTTTTACCTAGAATCAGGAACCATAGCCAAGCCAGGAATTAATAACGATGGCAAGCGAGTCAAATTGCCCTCTA
Organism: Microcoleus sp. Aus8_D2; assembly: GCF_036702665.1. NCBI lineage: Bacteria > Bacillati > Cyanobacteriota > Cyanophyceae > Oscillatoriales > Microcoleaceae > Microcoleus > Microcoleus sp. Aus8_D2. Next base: position 156,666 of record NZ_JAUBUN010000012.1, on the reverse strand, counting down.
TTGGATGGGTAAAACTTGCCGAACCATTGCCGCTGACAGCAGTTCACAATTGCGTAATTAGTCGCACCGCCAATAGGTGGTTTATTGCCATAAAATACGAAGTTGAATTGCCAGAAGTTGCAACAAGCCGTCCGGTTGTTGGTGTTGATATCGGGATTAAAGAACTTGCTGTTTGCTCAGACGGCAAAGTCTTTGCCAATCCCAAAACTTACCGACGAATGAGTCAAAAGCTCAAGCGCAAACAGCGGGACGTAAGTCGTAAAGTCAAAGGCTCCAAGCAGAAGTGCTAAAGCGATTAAGAAACTGAGCAAACTCCATGTTAAAGTAGCAAGTATCCGAAAAGACGCCATACACAAGCTGACCAATTATCTTGCTAAAAACCACAGCGAGATTAAGATTGAGGACTTGAATATTAAAGCGTTTCTGAAGAATCACAAATTAGCCGGAGCAATTTCTGATTGTGGGATGTACGAATTTAAGCGGCAATTAGAATACAAAACGATTAAGTTTTCATCTAAGCTAATAGTCGTAGATAGATTCTTCCCTAGTTCGCAGATTTGTTCCCACTGCGTCAAATATCGACACAAAATGCCCTTAAAGAATCGTGTCTACGTCTGTCCTGATTGCGGCAATGTTCAAGACAGAGATTTGAATGCGGCGAGAAACATAGAACGTTGGTTTGAAGGTATTTTTGTCCCAGAACGTTCGGATCGGGCGGTGAGTTCCACCGCGTCAGCCTGCGGAGTAGACAAACCCGACAATAGCCATGTTGTCGCTACTGTGAAACAGGAAGTTAACACCAAAATTACTCATGTCCAGTTAAGTCGAGATTTGGGTAGCTCTGGGTAAGTTTTTCAGAACGGTTATACGATAGGAGCATTGGAGCATTGGAGATTTGAGAATTGGGAATGACTTACGACTATCAGGGTTTGGAGTTTGCCTAAAGTTGCATTCTTTTGTGAAAATGGTAAGCTGTTGTGCATTTAAATTGTATATTTTCGCTTAGCGATCAAAAATCCTTTCCCCCGATCCATCTCTCCCCATCGGACCCTCAATCACCATACACAATCTAGATGCACAACAGCTTATTAGGTGCTTTGTGCGCCGAGGCGCACCCGGAGGGATAGGTGGAAAAATTGAGGGTGGCGCGATCGCCACAACCCCCAATCCCGCGCTAGTTAAACGTTAATATCGAGTTCGCGCACTAAAAAAGCCCATTCATCTGCCAATTCTTCAATGATTTTCGCGGTAGGTTTGCCGCCCCCGTGACCCGCTTTGGTTTCGATGCGAATTAAGACCGGCTTTTCTCCCGCGTGGGTTGCTTGTAAAGCCGAAGCAAACTTGAAACTGTGGGCGGGAACCACTCTATCGTCGCGATCGGCAGTTGTAATCATTGTCGCCGGATAAGCCGTTCCCGCTTTCAGATTGTGCAGCGGAGAATAGCCGTGAATCGTGGGAAACTCTGCGGCATTTTCCGCCGAACCGTATTCCGAAGTCCAGGCCCAACCAATGGTAAATTTGTGGAAGCGCAACATATCCAGGACGCCCACTGCCGGCAGCGCTGCGCCGAACAATTCCGGCCGTTGAGTCATGCAAGCCCCCACCAATAAACCGCCGTTGCTACCACCTGCGATCGCCAATTTAGCCGGTTTGGTATACTTATTTTCGATCAACCATTCAGCAGCACTGATAAAGTCATCAAACACGTTTTGCTTCTTCAACTTTGTACCTGCTTGGTGCCACGATTCGCCGTACTCGCCGCCGCCCCGCAAACAAGCTGTTACATAAACTCCGCCCATCTCCAACCAAACAACCCTGCTCACAGAAAAACTCGGAGTCAGCGAGATGCCAAAACCGCCATAACCGTACAGATATGTGGGGTTGTTGCCATCTAATTGCAAGCCTTTCTTGTGCGTAATAAACATCGGTACGTGCGTACCATCTTTGCTCGGGTAAAATACTTGCTTTGTCTCGTAATCCTCGGGATTAAACTCGACATTCGGCTGCCGATAAATTGTACTTTCATCTGTCACCATATTGTAGCGGTAGATGATGTTCGGCGCAGTGAAACTGGTGTAAGAATAAAAGGTTTCCGTGTCGTGCCGCTTGCCACCAAATCCTCCCGCCGAACCAATTCCCGGCAAAGCGACTTCTCGCACAAAAGAGCCATCTAAGTTGAAGATTTTAATCTGGGTGTAGGCATCTTTCAGGTAGGAAGCGACAAATTGATTGTTGAGGATGCCAATACCTCCAAGGGTTTCGGCTGCTTCAGGAATGATTTCGGTGAATTTCCCTTGACTGTCACCGCCCGCCAGGGAGGAGGGAGGAGGGTTGTTAATGTCGATCGCAATTAGGCGGCCCAGGGGAGCATTCAAATCTGTTTGAAACCAGAAAAGCGAGCCATCATTGTCGATGAAACTGTACTCAGCCTCAAATTCGTTAATTAGTTCGACAACGCTGGATTCCGGTGCAGTTAAATCCTTATAGAAAATCAAGTTTTTCGTTTCAGTTCCCTGCCAAACTGATACAATTAAGTAGCGACCGTCTTCGGTGACGCCTCCGCCAAACCCCCACTCTTTTTGGTCTGGTCGATCGTAGATTAATACATCTTCAGATTGCGGAGTACCCAGCTTGTGGTAAAATAGCTTTTGGTAATAGTTAACGTCTTCGTGTTTGGTTTTTTCGTTCGGTTCATCGTAGCGGCTGTAAAAAAAGCCTTGGCCGTCGTGAGTCCAGGATGCTCCTGAGAATTTCAGCCACTTTAAATGGTCTGATAAATCTGCGCCAGTTTCCACATCGCGCACCTTCCATTCTTGCCAGTCGGAACCCGAAGTTGACAAACCGTAGGCCATAAGTTTGCCGTCTTCGCTGATAGCTATGCCGCTGAGAGCGACGGTTCCATCTTCTGAGAGCGTGTTGGGGTCAATTAATACTTTTGGCTCGCCATCTAGGGATGGTAAAGTATAGAGTACCGATTGATTTTGCAGACCGTCATTCTTATAGTAAAAATAGCGATCGCCCTCTTTGAAAGGTATGCCGTACTTCTCGTAATCCCAAAGTTGAGTCAGCCGCTGTTTGATTTTTTCCCGCGCCGGAATTTGGCTGAGGTAGTCGAAGGTGACTGCATTTTGAGCTTCCACCCAGGCTTGAGTTTCCTTTGATTCCGGGTCTTCCAGCCACCTGTAGGGGTCGGATACCGTAACGCCGTGGTAGTCGTCTGTTTGCTCGATTTTGCGGGTTGTGGGGTAGCTTAAAGGGCGATCGAATGTAGCCATGATTTTTTCTCCGAGTAACTCTGTTCAGTTTAGCCTTTTTTACCAAATTGTTATTGCGAGCCTCAATAAAGCAATCGCACTTCCTTCTCTCCGATCTTCCTTCGTGTCCTTAGCGCCTTCGCGGTTCGTTTATCTTCTCTTTCAAATCACCTAATCCAATTCCCTCCTACCTTCCAAGGCGCGAGCCAAAGTTACCTCATCTGCATATTCCAAATCTCCCCCCATCGGCAAACCAAAAGCTATCCGCGTCACCTTCGTAAAAGGTTTCAATAAATGACCGATATAAAGAGTAGTAGTTTCGCCTTCCACGCTGGGACTAATCGCAATAATCACTTCACCAATCTTTTGCTGGCTGACGCGGCGGACTAACGGTTGAATGTTCAATTGTTCCGGGCCAATTCCATCCATCGGCGAGATCACGCCACCAACAACATGATATTTACCGATGTATTCCCGCGTTTTTTCTAAAGCGATTACATCGCGGGATTCTGACACCACACAAATAGTCTGACTGTCGCGATTGGTGTTGCGGCAAATTTCGCAAACAGGTTCAGCAGATAAGTGAAAGCATACCTTACAAAAACCTACTTGTTTTTTGGCATCAATCAAAGATTGAGCTAGAGCTTGCACGTCTTCTTCCGGTCGTTTTAAAATATGCAAAGCGAGCCGCTGTGCAGTTTTGGGGCCGACTCCTGGTAAGCGCTGCAATTGTTCGATCAAACGGGCTAATGGTCTAGTGTACATAAATGAAGGAAGAAGGAAGAAGGAAGAGGGAAGAGGGAAGAAGGAAGAAGTTGTTGGTTCGTAGTACGGACTTCAGTCCGTTCTTGGTTACTTATTAATTGAAGGAAGAAGTTGTTGGTTCGTAGTACGGACTTCAGTCCGTTCTTGATTGAAAAGACTAAAGTCTTTAGTACGAACCTAAGAAGGACTAAAGTCCTTACTACTAACCTGGGGAGGACTAAAGTCCTTAATACGAACCTAAGAAGGACTAAAGTCCTTACTACGAACCTGGGGAGGACTAAAGTCCTTACTACGAACCTGGGGAGGACTAAAGTCCTTACTACGAACCTTATTTTGAAGTTAATTTAGCCACCGCTAATTTTAGCTTTGTATCCTAATTTTTTGAGAATTTCGGCGATTTTTTGTTTATGTTCGCCTTGAATTTCTATTTCATTGTCCTTGACTGTGCCGCCAGTACCGCATTGAGCTTTTAGCTGTTTGGCTAAAGTTGCTAATGTTTCGGGTTTTTCCTGAAAGCCGCTGATGACTGTAACTGTTTTGCCGCCTCGTCCTTTTCGGGATGCTTCTACTTTCAAAGTTTGTTGATTTGGGGGAATTTCCGGGGTTCCTCGTTCGGTGGCTGCTGAGTTTTCGTAGTTGCCAAATTCAGAGTAAACTACTCGTTTGCCTGATGGGTTGTTGGGTTGGGAATCTTTGCTTTTTGATGTACTCATAGTAGTTTGGGATGTTGAGATTTTAAGTTTTTAACTACCAAAATTTCTGGAACAAATGTAACTTGGCAATCTGGCGCTCGACCGTATTAACAAGAATGAGATTACTTAATATGATATCATAATGTCATGCCGATCGCTGCAAAATAGCTCGATCGCCCTGTATTTCGCCCTATATTCTGCGATCGAACTTGGTTGCGATACTGGCTGGTTTTTTCCTTGCTGCTCAGTGTTGTGAAGACACGAGATATTTTTGCCAATTTCCCAAAACTGGAATCAGCTAAGCTGTAGGTGAATCAGTCCCGACAGCTTATCGAAATAAAGACTTGACAGTAACAAAGATTTGCAATAACTTAATATAAAATGAATTAGGCATCATTTATGGATTTTTCAGAAATTTCAGAAATTTCAAATACAGTTGGGTCTGCCCGCAAAACTCTGCTAGAAATACTGATGCGCGACGATCGGGAAGCGTTAGCTGTTAAACTTTTCTCCACGGAAGATGCTCGAATCTCCTTAGCAGATCTTGAATATCTTAAAAATGAGCTGTTTGGCAAGCACTGGCAGGATGGGTCTTGGCATGAAGTGCCGCGGCCGATCGTGGGTGCGATAGTACAAGAAATAGCACGGGGGCGGAAAGAGGAACCTGAAACCTTACCTCTACTCCAAGAATGGGCTCGATCGTGCAATGATTCGGAGGTGCGAGAAGCAGCAGTACAAGAAATAGTACGGGGGTGGAAAGATGACCCAAAAACCTTACCGATTCTCAAAGAATCGGCTCAATTTTCCTCTAATCCAGATGCGCGAAAATCAGCAGTAGAAGAAATAGCACGAGGGTGGAAAGATGACCCAGAAACCTTACCTTTTCTCAAAGAATGGCCTCGATATGACGAGCATGATAATGTGCGAGAAGCAGTAGTTCGAGAAATAGCACGGGGGTGGAAAGATGACCCCAAAACCTTACCTTTACTCAAAGAATGGGTTCGATGGTTAAATGATTTTTCTGGCACAAAAGCAGCTGTAGAAGAAATAGCACGGGGGTGGAAAAATGAGCCAGAGACATTACCTTTTATCAAGCAATTGGCTCGATCGTCCGATGATTGGGTTGTGCGATATGCAGCTGTAAAAGAAATAGCACGGGGGTGGAAAGATGACCCCGAAATATTACCTCTTTTCAAAGAATCTGCTCGATCGTCTGATGATTGGGAATTGCGAGAAGCAGCAGTACAAGAAATAGCACGGGGGTGGAAAGATGACCCCGAAACCTTACCTTTTCTCAAAGAATTGGCTCGATCGGACGAGCGTTGGAATGTTCTACAAGCAGCAGTACAAGAAATAGCACGGGGGTGGAAAGATGACCCCGAAACCTTATCTTTTCTCAAAGAATGGGCTCGAGCGTCCGATAATCCGGATGTGCGATATGCAGCAGTACAAGAAATAGCACGGGGGTGGAAAGATGACCCCAAAACCTTACCTCTACTCCAACAATGGGTTCGATCGTCCGATGATTGGGTTGTGAGAGATGCAGCAGTACAAGAAATAGCACGGGGGTGGAAAGATGACCCCGAAACCTTACCTCTACTCCAAGAATGGGCTCGATCGTCCGCTGATTCGGATGTGAGAGAAGCAGCAGTACGAGAAATAGCACGGGGGTGGAAAGATAACCCCGAAACCTTACCTCTACTTCAAGAAGTGACTCTATCTGACGCTGATTCGGATGTGCGACATACAGCATTTCAAGAAATAGCACTGGGGTGGAAAAATGAGCATGGAATATTTGAATTATTGTGCGATGTGGCCATCAATCACCCCTTCGATCGCAATTACGATTTCCTAGGTCTGCCCCGACTAACAGCTTGGGAAACTATTATTGCTTTATATCCCGATCGCCCTGAAATTTTAGCAATCCTACGCGATCGCGCTCAGAACGATCCCGACCCAGAATTCCGAGATGACCTGAACGAATTAGCAGAATTCGAGGGCAAATGAGCGATCGCTTTTAGGGGCGATCTGCTTTTTTTCTAATTGTAGGCGTTTGTCGTTTCGCGATCGCGCTCAGAACGATCGCGCTCCACAACTCCGCGAATTTGCCAGCGAAAAATTGGCAGAATTAGAATGCCAATGAGCGATCGCCCGTAGGGAAACAGCACCCCCTTTTCCTCACCCTATATTCATACCTCAATAAATAGTATAATTAACAGAGATACTTCTCGGAGACAACCACAATGCAAGTCACAACCGAAGAAATAGTTTATCCATCCAGCGACGGTCAACCAATGGCAGACAGCACAATTCAATACAAATTAATTGTCACAATCAAAGAAGGTTGCGAGTCGCTGTTTGAAGAAGATCCCAACGTGTTTGTAGCAGCCGATTTACTGTGGTATCCGGTTGAACGTAGACCCGATATTTCTCAAGCACCGGATACGATGGTGATATTTGGCCGACCAAAAGGCGAGCGACGTTCCTACATACAATTTCGCGAAGATAATATTGCTCCCCAAGTCGTGTTTGAGATTCGATCGCACAACGATAGCAACACAAAAATGAATAAGAAACTTTCATTTTACAATCGCTATGGAATTGAGGAGTATTACCTTTACGATCCCGAAAAGAATGAGTTGGAAGGTTGGCAAAGAATTGAAGGAAGCTTAGAACCAATTGAACCGATGCAGGGATGGATCAGTCCGAGACTTGGAGTGCGATTTGAATTGCCAGAATCAGGGTTAGAAATCTATCGCCCTGATGGAGAAAGGTTTCTTTCCTATTCCGAAATAAATGCAGAGCGACTATTAGAGCGACAGCGTGCGGAGCAAGAATTTCAGCGTGCAGAACAAGAATTTCAGCGTGCAGAACAAGAATTTCAGCGTGCAGAACAAGAAGCTCAGCGTGCAGAACAAGAAGCTCAGCGTGCAGAACAAGAAGCTCAGCGTGCAGAACGTTTAGCTGCTAAACTGCGCGAATTGAACATCGATCCAAATAGCATTTAAGCCCGAAAAAATGCTAAGAAACCGGGTTTCTTTGAGTCTACAACGATCGATTGTGGCAGAAACCGGGTTTCTGGCAAAGACTCTGCATCTCAACTATATTTATCTGTCAGAAACCCGGTTTCTCTCTCGGTTGTTGAGAGTGCTGCAAGATGTTAGGTGGAACTGAGATGTTTCACCTGTGGCAGAAACCGGGTTTCTGGCAAATACTCTGCATCTAAACCGATATTTATTGGTCAGAAACCCGGTTTCTCAAAGGTTATGGAGCACAAATAGAGGACACGGCAGTGCCGTTTCCCTACGATCGATCGCCCGCCGCTCCATTCACTCGATATAATAAAATTTGTCCCATTATCCCCGCAAGTCCGTGACAGTCACTCCCCTGCGTCTCACCACCGAAACCACCGAAACCGCCCAACGCCCCGACTCCCTCGGTAGATTCGGCAAATTCGGCGGCAAATATGTCCCCGAAACCCTGATGCCGGCTTTATTTGAGCTTGAAGCGGCTTTTCACAAATATCGCAGCGAACCGGAATTTCAACAGCAACTCCAACAATTGCTGAAAGATTATGTCGGCCGCCCCAGCCCTTTGTATTTTGCCGAACGCCTCACGGAACACTACGCTAAACCAGACGGTACCGGCCCGCAAATTTACCTCAAACGCGAAGATTTAAACCACACTGGAGCTCACAAAATTAACAACGCTTTAGCTCAAGCATTGTTAGCCAAACGCATGGGCAAAAAGCGGGTAATTGCTGAAACTGGTGCTGGTCAACATGGCGTTGCTACTGCCACTGTTTGCGCTCGTTTCGGTTTGGAATGCGTTGTCTACATGGGCGTTCACGACATGGAAAGACAGGCTTTAAATGTGTTTAGAATGCGCTTGATGGGAGCCGAAGTGCGGCCGGTGGCTGCGGGTACGGGAACGCTGAAAGATGCGACTTCGGAAGCGATTCGCGATTGGGTGACAAATGTCGAAACAACTCATTATATTCTTGGTTCCGTAGCAGGCCCCCATCCTTACCCGATGATGGTGCGCGATTTCCATGCAATTATCGGTGAAGAAACCCGCGCTCAATGTCAGGAAAAGTGGGGTGGTTTGCCGGATATTTTATTAGCTTGTGTCGGCGGCGGTTCTAATGCAATGGGTCTTTTCCACGAGTTTGTCGGGGAAGAAACTGTCAGGTTGATCGGGGTTGAAGCTGCGGGCGAAGGTGTGGAAACTGATAAACACGCTGCGACTTTGACTATGGGAACTGTGGGTGTTCTGCACGGCGCGATGAGTTATTTGCTGCAAGATAATGAAGGCCAAGTGATTGAACCGCATTCGATTAGTGCTGGTTTGGATTATCCTGGTGTGGGGCCGGAACACAGTTATTTGAAGGATGTTGGCCGGGCTGAATATTATAGTGTTACGGATCGGCAGGCTTTGGATGCTTTTCAACGGCTTTCGCAGTTGGAGGGGATTATTCCGGCTTTGGAAACTGCTCACGCGATCGCCTATTTGGAGACTCTGTGCCCGCAGCTAACCGGCAGTCCGCGCATTGTCCTCAACTGTTCGGGACGCGGTGACAAAGACGTGCAGACTGTGGCGAAGGTTCTGAATATCTAGTTTAACGGAATTTCGGGCGATCGCTTTGTAGGAATCGGTAACAATTCAATACGGTTCAGTTAATACTAATTTTTTATGAGGCTGCATAGAATTCGATCCCCCCAGCCCCCGAGGATCGGGGGAGCAAGAATTCTTTCGTCCCCCGAGGATCGGGGGATGCGAGGGGGATCGGGATATGTGCAACGACCCATTAAATTGGTATAAGAATGTAATTGCTCAGTACCTCACCTAATTGAGAGGCATCCTAGTCTTGGCGATTGCTTTCCCGAAGCCCAATGACACCAGGTCTAATTGAATCGTATTGGGTAACAATTAACTTTATTTGTCGCTAATAGTTCATGTCCAGAGCTTTGGTTTTGATGTCCTTAGGATTGTTGACAATCCTGCCTAATTGTGCCGAGTCCATTCCTGCGCGATCGCTCCCAGAAACTTCCATGAATACTAATATTGCGGCCACGAGTTCAATTGCTGAGTTAGAAAAAGCTGTTAACCAACAGATCAATCAATATCGAGCCTCGAAAAAATTGCCGCCGCTGACTGTCGATCCGCGAATTAGTCAGATTGCCAGAATTCACAGCGAAAATATGGCGAGTGGGAAAGTTAAATTTAGCCACGATGGATTTGAGGGGCGGGCGAAAGCTATTACTGTTCCCTATCAAAGTGTAGCTGAAAATGTTGCTTACAATTTTGGCTACAGCGACCCGGTACGCAATGCTGTTGAGGGTTGGATTAAAAGTGACGGCCACCGCAAGAATATCGAGAGTCAATTTAATTTGACTGGTATTGCAATTGCCAAAAATGCCAAAGGGGAGTATTATTTTACTCAGCTTTTTGTCCGCAGTCGATAGTCATGGGGCATGGGGCATCTTGCCCGCTCGCGAAGTCGAAGGGTGGGCATCGGGAATTGGGCATGGGGCATCGGGCATGGGGCATGACCAATTCCCAATTCCCAATTACTAATCCGTAATGCCCAATGGCCTGTTTGGCCTGTTTGGCCAATTCCCGATGCCCAATTCCCAATTCCCAATTCCCAATTCCCGATGCCCAATTCCCGATGCCCCATGCCCCATGCCCCATGCCCCATGCCCCATGCCCCATGCCCCATGCCCAATTTTTAATGATGCAATTTCCAGATTTTCAAGTGTGCGATCGCGATATTTCTGATGCTCTGCTATCTTATTATTTGACGGCTGAGGATCTCGCCGTTGATACGGAAACGATGGGTTTGCTACCGTGGCGCGATCGCCTGTGTTTGGTGCAGTTGTGCGATCGGCATGGTAAAGTCGCTGCGGTGCGGATTGCTAAGGGCCAGACGGCGGCGCCGAATTTGAAAAAGCTCATGGAAGCAGAAAATATTGAGAAGGTATTTCACTTTGCGCGCTTCGATATGGCAACAATGCGTTACAATTTAAGTATTGACATAGCACCTGTTTTCTGCACAAAAATAGCGAGCAAGTTAGCCAGAACTTACACTAACAGACACGGGCTTAAAGAGTTAATCCAAGAGTTGGAAAAAGTAGAACTCAACAAGACTTCTCAAAGCTCGGATTGGGGAAATTCTGAGCATCTTTCCGATGACCAACTTAGCTACGCTGCTAACGATGTTCGCTATTTGCTGGGCGCTAAACAAAAGTTGACTGCTATGTTACAGCGAGAGGAACGCTGGGAAGTTGCACAGCAATGTTTTCAGTGTTTGCCAGTTTTTGTAACTTTGGATTTGTTGCAGTACGATAAGGTTTTCGAGCACGGCTCATCTTAGGTGCGATCGCACAACTGCACTCATATAGGTTTGTAGTGAGGACTTTAGTCCTTCTTCAGTAGACCTCTTGCAAAAATAGCTAGAAACGCGCTCTTATATCATCTCCGGTCGATTACCATAACAAAAAAGGATCTGTGCGCCCGAAAGTCCGCATAATGCTGCGGACTTTCGGGCGCACTACAAACCAATCTTATTGTGGTCAATCCACCGGACATGATATAAGAGCCAGTTCCCCAAAAAATCATGTGGAACAGGCCGGAGAGCCTGTTCCAAAATTTGATTAAAAGGACTGAGGCAAGAGGTCTAGCCAAATTTCAAGAAGGACTAAAGTCCTCACTACGAACCTAATTATTATTTATTTAGCTGGACTAGATTTGAGTTAAAGAAAGTTCAAAAGTTGCAAGTATTTTTAATTATAATTCCTCGGGATTATGTTCCTGCATCAAAGCTTCAAGTTGGTCGTCCACATTTCTGACAACTTGTTCCAAAGCGGGTAAACCTTCCAAAGGTAAAGGAGAAAGCCGAGTGCGATCGCGAATTTGATTCACTTTTCGCTGCAATTCTTGGGCCAGCCGCAGCGCGTCCCGACTCAAAGTAGACAATTGCTGCTGCTGGTAAAATCTCAAAGCTGCTCCCCGCAATACTTGCAGCGTGGCTTCTTCCTTGCCGCCCACGGGCATTACTCGCAAGCGCAACAGCAAATGAGTTGTTCCATAGATGCGTTCTACTTCGACTTGTTTGGGATGTTCCACTGGGGAAACAGGCATATCTGTCAGCCGCTTCAACTCGTCGATGACTTCTTGGAAGAGGACGGGATCGATACCTTCGAGCATGGATTTCAAAACGCCATCTTGACTCCAAAGAATTCGGCCCTTCGACTGGTGGCGCTCAAAAAACAGGCGCCCGATACCGTCTAGCAGCACTCTACCGAGCAATTCTTGCAGCAGTTGGGGCGCGGGTAAAGTTGCCAAAACTTCGACAGGGCTTGACAAGTGCAAGGCTTCGACATCCAAAACCGAAAGCTCTGCCGGCGTCACCAAAACCTCAGCGCCAGCAGGTTTCAAGCGCTCGCGAGCCCGAATCGAGGGTTCGGGCACAGACAGCAGGGTTTCTGCTTCGGAGCCTGAAGTTGCTGGTGCGGGATTTTTGGGTGTTGGGGCTGCTGCGGTTTCTGTCAGGCTGGGTTCTCTGACTTTGCTCCCGTGGAGCAAGTAAGCTGAGAGCATCGAGCGCTGAATTTCCGACGCAATTGGCTCGGTTGTGACTGAGCAATTCATGTAAGCTAAAATCCGCTGCACGTAGTCCAAGGCGGAGTCGTCTTGGACATCGACTACGCCCAATTTAAATAGATTACCTTCTAGAGATAAAGGCAATACTTGATAGTAAAGGCAAGCTTCAAAGGGAACAACCGTGTCGATTAGTTGAAATATTCGATCGGAGTCCATTGTAGCCGCCGAGTCTGTTGAAGATGTATTTACCATTAGCTTCTCTGTAGTCGGAAGCGCGATCGATCGCGCTACACCAACCTGATTTATAAAATTAAACGCTGCCACATCCCTGACGGAGACATTCGTCTGAAAACCGGAAGCTTTTATAAAATAAAAATCCTGAGTTCAAGAATTTTCTTTCTTCTGTATTCAGTATCAAATTCTATCAAAAGATTGACAGCTAGTTGATGAAGGGCGCACTCTCGACCAACTATCATCGAGCGCGCGAGATAGATTCCCGTGGCTAGCAACGACAGAATGATGTCCTTAATGCGCAAGTATTACAGATGGACGATAACCGATGATTGACGGGCAACCGCTGAATTGAGGATTGGTTAAAAAATCCTGATTCATTCGATCGTCCTGCTACTATCTTACCCTACAGAGTTCACTGCAACCGTCCTCAGAGCGAGCCGTCAGTCGATTTGAGATTTTCCATTTTGCGATTTGAGATTTACTCCACATCGGAGAGCTTGAATTAGGGTCTAAAATTTTGGGCTGGCGAGGAGTGTACGTGGCACGGTATCCGTTTTTGGGCCCGATCGCGGCAGCACGTGCGGTATCCCGATCGATAATACCTGATTCGAGCGCGATCGCGCGATCGCGCAGTTTTCCACGGAGAAACTCGCAGCACCGGCGTGGCTGTTCGGGAATTGATTTGTAGCGCGAATTCGTAAAATTCTTACCGCCAATTAACAATTAGCAATTGCCCGCCACTCATTACCAATCTACTCGTTGCGGAGGGATTGAGCTGCTAAATAAAGTTTGCTCCACTCGCCGATGACTTGATTGGTTTTCAGCTTTAATTCAGAGGCGATCGACTCTACACTTTTTCCTGCTTTTAGCGATTCTACCAACTGCCGCTGCACCGGCGTCAGGTCTTGTAAATATTGCTGCCACTGAGCCGGAGTCAAGCCCAAACTGTGTTCTTTGAGCGAAATTTCCAGCCAGTTGGCGACCAATTCCGGGGCTTGTTTGACCGCAAAAACCCGAATCGCGTGGTAACTGACTTTTTCTCGCAAGCGGTAAATTTGTTTGACCGGAACCTTCAAATCCTCAGCAATTGCCTCTTGGGAACGGCCTTGCAGGTAAAGCCGCAGCCACCGCGAAGCCAGCGGATCGACTTCAGCGGCCAAGTAATCCTCAAATTCTTGTTGGACAATCTGCCGCTGAGTTTGCCGTTCTTCCCAAGCTTGACTTTCTCGATATTCGGACATCGCCTGTTCGTCTAGCAGGCTGAGCGGTTCGTCTGTATCGTCAGGTAAAACCTGTTCCGACACCAGACGCACCCAATCTCCAGCCGGGACTTGCGTCAGCCCGCCCCGCTGGGAACGCCGCAGGTAGTTAACGAAGCGATACACCAGCAACGGCTGGTTGCGGATCGGCCGCAAGCAGTATTCTTCGGTGCTTGCTAGTAGCAAAGCATTTCGCAAGCGTTTATCTGTTGTGCATTCGGCAATCCAGGCGACTTGCTGCTGGAGGTAGCGATCGGAATTAAGCATTTCCTGAATCACTTCTTGCAGTACCTCCACCGCACTGCGCTGTCTGTCGCGCGAGAGCGAAACCCACGCTTGGATTTTTTGCCGCAGCACCACCAAACCGCCCAGCCGCCCGATCAAGTTGCGGTAAGCTCTTTCTGGCGCTACTCCGAGATACCGCTGCTGTAAAATTCGATATAAAAAGTCGATCGCCCCAGAAGCGACAGCGAGTTGAGTCGGATTTAGAGAGTCAAATCTTTCTGGCTTGTCTCCCAACAACCAGCGGACAACACTCTCGCGAGTGCTAGAACTCTCGTCGGGGCAATCTTGTTCGAGTCGCGACTTCCAATCTTGTGCTAGTCTTTCCGCCAAGGTCATGAGCTGTTGAGCTATTGTCTTTCACCCCGATTTTACGTGGTATGCTGGTCATTTGAGTCTTTTTTGGCTCTAATAGGATTGGCGTATCGGTAAAATAGTTCGATTCTGCTATCGGCGATCGCCATTCCAGGCTTTTTTGATTGCCGATCGCTAATTTTTGTAATAATTGAACTGGCAAATGAATTGCCTATTGACAAAATCACCTGAATATGTTATATGCCTAACTTTTTATTAGAACTCGGTACCGAAGAATTGCCCGCATCTTTTGTCGCAGGCAGCGTCCAACAGTGGCAGGAACTCGTACCTGCAACTCTGGCAGAACAATCTTTGACAAATAACTCAATTAATGTATACGCGACTCCGAGGCGTTTGGCGGTTTTGATCCAAGGACTGCCAGTTAAACAATTAGATAGAGAAGAAGACGTAAAAGGGCCGCCCGCAAGTTCGGCTTTTAAAGATGGCAAACCGACGAAAGCAGCCGAAGGTTTTGCCAAAAAACAAGGTGTAGAAATCGATGCTTTGGAAGTTCGCGCTACCGATAAAGGCGATTTTGTGTTTGTGCTCAAACAGATTCCGGGGCGGATGACGGCGGATATTTTAGTTGAACTTGTGCCGCAGTGGATTAGCAAGTTAGAAGGCAAAAGATTTATGCGGTGGGCTGACGGAGATTTGAAATTTCCGCGCCCGATTCGATCGATCGTAGCGTTGTTTGATGATACTGTACTGCCAATTACCTTGGTGAGCGGCTCGGATACCGTCAAGAGCGATCGCATTTCCCAAGGACATCGGGTGTTGTACACCCCTCCTACACCGGGGACGGGGGGGGTCTCGATTCCCCAAGCCGAGGATTATGTCGAGTGTCTGCGGGCTGCTGGCGTGGAAGTCGATCGACAACAGCGCAAAATCCAAATTCAAGCACAAGTAGAAGCCGCCGCCACCAAACAAGGCGGTTACGCCGACATTACCGAAGATTTGTTAGAAGAAGTTACCGACTTAGTAGAATGGCCCAACGCCGTAGTCGGCAAATTTGACGACGGTTTTTTGATGTTACCGCCGGAAGTAATCACCACAATTATCGTCAGCAACCAGCGCTATTTTCCAATTCTCAAAAGCCCAGAATTCCCCGAACTCCTGCCCTATTTCATTACAATTTCCAACGGATCTCCGGCGAAAGCGCAGATTATTGCCGCAGGTAACGAGCGAGTCGTGCGGGCGAGATTGGCAGACGGTCAGTTTTTCTACAAAGCAGACTTGGTAAAGCCTCTAGAAGATTATTTGCCAAAGTTGGAGACTGTCACTTTTCAGGAAGATTTGGGGACAGTGCGCGCAAAGGTCGATCGACTGTGCAAGATTGCCTCTCTCATCACCAAGCAACTGCAAATCACAGCAGCAGAACAAGTTTACATAGAAAGAGCAGCATTGCTTTGCAAAGCCGACCTTGTGACCCAAATGGTTTACGAATTTCCCGAAATGCAAGGAATCATGGGGCAGAAATACGCCTTAGCCTGCGGAGAAGCGGAAGCCGTAGCCACAGCAATTTTCGAGCATTATTTGCCCAAAGGTGCGGGCGATAATTTGCCGCAAACTCTCACAGGTCAAGTTGTCGCAATCGCCGACAAATTGGATACATTAGTCAGCATCTTCGGCTTGGGAATGCTGCCGAGTGGTTCCTCGGATCCCTTCGCCCTGCGCCGCGCAGCCAATGCGATAACGAACATTATTTGGGCGGCTCAGTTGCCAATCAATTTGCACCAACTACTTGCAGAAGTGGTCGCAGAATTTACCGCAGTGCGCCCCCAAACCTCGGCGGAGTTGCTATCGCAATTATACGAGTTTTTCCTGCAAAGAATTCGCACTTTGCTGCAAGAAGAAAAAAATGTAGATTACGATTTGGTCAATGCAGTTTTGGGAGAAAACGACCCAGAATATACCGAACGAGCTTTGAGAGATTTGTTGGACGCGCGGGAAAGAGCGCTTTTCCTGCAACAAATCCGCAATGACAAAACTTTGGATCTGATTTACGAAACAGTCAACCGTTCGACTCGTTTGGCGGCTCAAGGTGATTTGGATAAGGTAGAATTGGAACCGAAAACGGCGGTGAAATCCGAGTTATTTCAAAAGTCGTCGGAACAAGCTTTTTACGATGCTGTGGTGCAATTGGTGCCGCAAACGCTGCTATCGAAGCAAACTCGGAATTACCAGCAGTTGGTAGACAGTTTGACTGAGATTGCGCCGGCTGTGAGCAGCTTTTTCGACGGCCCAGAAAGCGTTTTGGTGATGGATTCTGACCCGGAAATTAAGCGCAATCGCTTGAATTTACTGGGTTTGTTGCGGAATCACGCGCGGGTGTTGGCTGACTTTGGGGCGATCGTCAATCGATTTTAGATTTTCGATTTTGGATTTTCGATTGAAGAATTTAATTGGTTTCGAGGCTGTGCCTGGAAACGATTCAATGGGCGATTTAACTGGTTTTCAGACTGTTTAACTGGTTCTCAGGCTCTGCCTGGGAACCTATATCTTGAGGCTCTGCCTCGATCTTGAAATGGGAGGCAGAGCCTCCGAGTCTGCGTTTCCAGGCAGAGCCTGGGAACGAGGCTAAATAGTCACAAATTAAGCAAAATGGCCAATAGCCAAAAACCCATGCAAGGTTAAGATATTAACTTATAAAACCAGGAAAGTTCGCTCCATCACATAACTTATGCCGATCGCTCACATCATTGGATTAGGAAAATCAGGGATTGCCGCCGCCAGACTGCTCAAACGCGAAGGATGGGAAGTAACGCTGAGCGATCGCTCATCTACCCCAAACTTACTCCAACAACAACAGGAACTCGCCAGCGAAGGAATTAACCTGGAATTAGGTAAATCTTTTGAACCTGACGAATCTATAGAATTAGTAGTAGTAAGTCCGGGCGTTCCCTGGGATGTTCCAGCATTAGTACGCGCCAGAGAATTAGGCATAGAAACTATCGGAGAAATGGCGCTCGCGTGGCGCTATCTCAAATCTCCTTGGGTGGCAATTACTGGTACTAACGGCAAAACTACGACTACTGCTTTAATTGCTGCAATTTTTGCCGAAGCAGGGCTTTACGCTCCCGCTTGTGGCAACATTGGTTATGCTGCGTGCGAATTAGCTTTAGCTGAAAAACCGCCGGATTGGGTAATCGCAGAAATCAGCAGCTATCAGATAGAATCTTCGCCGTCTGTAGCGCCGCGCATCGGAGTTTTGACGACTTTGACGCCGGATCACCTCAGCCGCCACAAAACTTTAGAAAATTACTATAACATTAAAGCCCATTTGCTGAAAAAATCGGAATTGCAAATCATCAACGGTGACGATCCTGGTTTGCGGCAGCAAGGAGTTGACATTTGGCCGGATGCGTGTTGGACGAGTGTTAAAGGTGAAAAAGATTTGTTGGGAAAACGCAGTTTTGGAGCCTACATCGAGGATGGTTGGGTAATCGCTCAAGAGGATAAAATTTTGCCTGCTGAGTCTTTGCGGATGGTGGGCGAACACAATTTGCAAAATTTGTTGATGGCGGTGGCGGCGGCTAATTTGGCGGGAATAGATCAAAGTGCGATCGCCCGGGCGATCGCGAAATTCCCCGGAGTGGCGCACCGCCTCGAACACATCCGCACCTGGGAAGGCATAGATTTCATCAACGACAGCAAAGCTACTAATTATGACGCAGCGCAAGTCGGATTAGCTGCTGTCAGCGCGCCGGCGATTTTGATTGCGGGTGGCGATCCCAAAGAGGGCGATGATAACGCTTGGATCGATACAATTAAGGCGAAGGCTGTTGCGGTGCTGTTAATTGGGGATGCGGCGGGCATTTTTAGCGCTCGGCTGGAACAAGCGGATTATAACGCTTGGGAAATAGTCGAAACAATGGAAAGAGCCATTCCGAGAGCTGCAGAATTAGGCAAACAGAACAAAGCTAAAGTCGTACTGCTTTCGCCAGCTTGCGCCAGCTTCGATCAATACCAAAGCTTCGAGCACCGGGGCGAACATTTCCGTCAATTGTGTCTCGAATCCCTACCTGAAAAGTAGGGCCACATTGCGCGATATCCGTAGGGACACGGCAATGCCGTGTCCGGTGCAGGAACCTGCGACTTTATAAATACGCCAGCCCTCAAATACTCTTCCAAATATCCTTAATTCTCGCCTGTTGTTCCCATGCAAGCTCATGAAAAACTAGCATCATTTCCTCATGAGTGTAATCAATAATAATCGCAGCCAACTGATCCACCGTTTCCGCTTCCAGCATGGCAAGTTTCAATTTTGTCATTACTTCTTTATCCATTAACGCTAAAACTTTAATATTGACCTCACTTTGACTTTATTTTTGCCTGCAAATCTCTTTCAGTTGTGCATTAAAACTAGAAATCTCAGCAGCACTGATTGTATCAGCATACCGCAAGGAGATTTGAAAATATTCGCGACAAATCTGATAGCGCAATTTTTCATCAATCTCCAAAATCTTGCCTTCTGAAGTGGCAGTTTTGCGCAACAAAACTGCAATTTCCCTTTCTAGTTGGCGATTTCCTTGCTCAAAGAAATCTTGAAAATTAGAACGAAATAAACCGCTATTAACTTGTTGAACTTGGCTGATTGTCAGCGATTGAGCCGAGACAGCAGCCGGAAGTACAAAAAAGGATGCTGCTAGCCAACAGCTAGGAATTATTTGCTTGAGAATGCTGTTCATCACTATCGGGAGGACTTTTTACCTCTATTTGTTTCTCGTCTTCTGACTCGCTGGCTAATTCATCTTCTAGTTCAAGTTTTTCTTGCCACTCGGTAAGCTGTTGAAAAAGTTGCTGGTTAATTTGAAATACGGGTTTGTTAGTTTCTGACATATTGACTCCTGAAGGTAATTGAAAGAGTTGTATTTGCGTCGTAAGGTGCTGATTGTGCACCCTACTAATATTAGTTAGTTATAACTGTGAAACTTTTACCAGCGACATGATGATGCCAATCAATGAACCGCCAAGCAAAGTTAAAGTAGCTAAGGTACTAATGCCAAATCCTGCCGCTCGTTTTTCGGCAGCTTGGTAATAACCCCAAGCAAACAAAATGCGTCCAACTATCCAAACTGCACCGATACCGGCTGCCCAAATTGGGCTGAAAAATTGCGAAAACAGCCATAGCGAGGGCAAAAATAGAATCATTTGCTCTAAGGTATTTTGCTGAACTCGCACTACTCGTTCAAAGTCCGGGTTTCCTGTCATCTGCGGGGGAGAAACTTTGTATTTGAATCTGGCTCTGCCGACGTTGATGGTGACAACGAAGTAGAGAATTAATGCTGAAACAGTAATTAGACTAGGCCAGAGTGTGGCGTTTGCTTCTGCGAGCATGATTGGGGATTATTCGGGTAGAGTAGATATCTTGATTATAAATCAATTATTGTCGATCGCGTCATTCAGCGCGATCGGGTCATTCAAAGGAGGGGATTTGATGCAAATGCTGGTATTCGTGGCGGGGCAATTGGTTCCGGGTTCCAGGCACATCCTCCAAAACTTGCGAGCTGGGATTAATACCTATTCGTAAAAAAAATTAACCGCACGCCCGCGATCCCAACCCGGATAGCAATAAGTCATTGTCAAATCTCAAATCTCAAATCTCAAATTTAAAATGGTATAAGTGTTTGTTGCGAATTTAAGGAGATTATTGCGCTCAATAGATTTCTTGCAAAAGTCTTTTTGATCGACTTATGTAACGGGATATGGGGCCCGTTGCTAACTATTTTTGCAAAAAATCTACTGCGTGAATTGTTAATAGGTGAGTAGAGATGTTATCCCATCCCTACTCGGTTCCGGCTTTACAATTCAATAACTGCGACTTTCTTTTTACTCTTTGCGTCGCGAAGCACTACTGTATTGTAAGGCGAAGTATCCGTCCCTAAAGGGATAGGCATTTTAACGGTACCCCTATCTTCTTTGAGTTCGCCTAGTTCAAGGGATTTATTTAAATTTCCATCTGTAGCTAGGTAGGCACTCAATTTCACTTGGGAATTTGTGACTTCTAAGTCCTTAAATAGTAAGGCAGAGCCTCCCTCAGGATCGATTCCCAGAATTGCCGTGCCGTGTACGACAACCGAGCTTTCTTCTTCATCTACATTACCCATTTTGATGTCAGCGGGGTCTTGACCGTCCATGGCTAAATATCCTCAGATGTCTGTTATTTTTAATTCATTTTAAGCTTATCTTAATGACCGAGCCATGACTAAAATCTTCAGACAGAGATTCTGCATTTCGATCGCTATACCGTTAGTAATACCACTTTAAAAAATTCATGCAACAATAGGTGTAGGGTGTGTCGCCTGTGAAAAATCCCTATCTACTTATCGACAATTGACCGAGCGACGCACCTGACCACAATGCTACGATCGACCAAACACAACATTTATTGTGTAGCAATTTTTTTTCACGCATGGTATAATAGAAATTTCACCCAGCTTAGAATTATCACTTAGCGGAGTTGATTGAAGAAAATAATGATGCTACTATCGAATAACTCCTTTATTTATACCAATTTAAAAAAATCTTGCTACAATAATTGAGCTTGAGGAAAGTTTGCTCAAATATTGTCTATGGTGCGTCGCTCGCTATATTTTTCGTGTGTTTTTGGGCTCGCTCGTGTATCCACACCCGCTCGATTATTGTTGCATTAATTGTTCACGCTTGGTATTACTTTATGAAAAACAGGTATTTCTGTCAGTCGAGCCACAATGGGAAGAATGACAAAAATCTTAAAGATGACTGGAAAAATAAAATCTCTTCCCTTCAGCTATGACGCAAGATAAATGATTTTAGACTGCGTGGAATCCACGATCGCAAATTCGTTAACTTAGGTACGCTGACAGACTAGCTTCCCAAGCGCCAGCAATTTTGCTAAATCCTTCGCTGTTGGGATGAACGCCATCGGGGAGATCTGCAAGGCCCAGACTCGAGTATAAATCGACGAAATCGATGGGCTGGCCTTCGTGTTGTTTTTCCTTGACTAGCTCCTCGCTCTTTTGATTGTATTGTATAACTCGCTGATTTAAAGTGGGTTCAGACATCGGGGGAATTGAAGCGAGAAAGAGTTGGACATTGGGTGCTGTTTCAAAAATGCGATCGACTAATTGATTGAGACGATAGCTTGCAGTTTCCACTTGATACCATTGTCCGATATTGTTCGTGCCGATGAGTAGCAAAATAATCTCCGGTTGGAAGGTTTGCAGCCACTCCACAACCCGATCGCGAATTTCTTCGATCCGCCAACCGGAATGTCCCTCGTGATGCTGAGACAGCAAGGTATCGGGGCCATTGCTTAGGGAACCAACAAACTCAATAGCATAGCCTCTACTCTCCATCGCAGGCTGTAAATCGATGCGATATCCTCCGGGAAAGAAGTAGCCATCGGTAATTGAGTCGCCTAGGGGCATGATTTTGATGGGACGATTTCCCGGTGAATCAGTGTTGCTGGAGAGGTTTGAAGGATGAGAAGTTTGATTTTCCACGACAATTTTTGATAAATAACTAAGTTAACCATGCTTCAGTTTGTCGTGAGGACTTCAGTTTTTTTCCCTTGGATGAAGAAGGACTTGCATTTCTTAAAGTTTGTAGTGAGGACTTCAGTCCTTTTCCCTTGGGTGAAGAAGGACTTGCATTCCTTAAAGTTTGTAGTGAGGACTTCAGTCCTTTTCTCTTGGATTAAGAAGGACTGAAGTCCTCACTAC
>NZ_JAUBUN010000012.1:0-134415 GCF_036702665.1 Microcoleus sp. Aus8_D2 | reverse complement strand
GAACCTGGGTTAAGAAGGACTGAAGTCCTCACTACGAACCTGGGTTAAGAAGGACTGAAGTCCTCACTACGAACCTGGGTTAAGAAGGACTGAAGTCCTCACTACGAACCTGTTTTGCACTATCTATCAGCTCAATGCAGCAATTCTTCTAGTTTTTGTTGATTCCACAAATACTGATATAGCCCTGGTTGCCGTACCAATTCTGCATGAGTGCCACTTTGCACTATTTCTCCTTTGTCCATGACGAAAATGCGATCGGCACTAGCAGCAGCGGACATCTGGTGCGAGATGAAAATTACGGTTTTGCGATCGGTTCCGGTTGCTAAGTTATGCAAAATATCGGTAGCAGTTTGATTGTCAACGCTGGAAAGAGCATCATCTAAAATTAGCACGGGAGCATCAACTAACAAGGCTCTAGCTAATGCTGTCCGCTGCCGCTGTCCCCCAGATAAGGTAATGCCGCGCTCGCCGACAACTGTTTTGTACTGTTGCGGAAAGTTGAGGATTTCGGGGTGGATTTGGGCTTGTTTGGCGGCTGCTTCAATTTCCGGCTCTTCTGCTAAAGGATTGCCGTAGCGGATGTTATTCTTGATGCTAGTACCGAATAAGAAGCTTTCTTGGGGCACGTAGGCGATCGCCCCGCGCAACTCCCTCAACTTCACCTCGGTAATATCCTGTCCGTCTACAAACAACTCACCCGCATCGATATCCAGCAAGCGCGGCAGGGCATTAGCTAAGGTTGATTTGCCAGAACCGATCGCCCCAACAATTGAGACTGTTTCGCCCGGTTTTATGGTAAAATTGACATCTTTGAGCGCGGGTATCTTAGCACCGGGATAGGTATAATTCAAATTGCGAGCGACTATTTCGCCTTTGACTGGAGTTGGCAATTCAACTGCACCGGGAGCATCCTTAATTTTAGGTTCCACAGTCAAAATTGATTCGATGCGATCGACACTGACTTCTCCGCGCTGGTAAGCAGTAATAGTGAAACCCAACAGCGCCGTCGGAAACACTAAACGCTCGACATAAATCAGCAGCGCCACAAAATCGCCGATGCTAATTTCGCCCTTAGCAATTGCGCCACCACCCGCAGAAAGCAGCACCAACAAACTGATGCTTGCCAAACCTCCCAGCAGCGGAAAAATAAAGTTTCTAGTTTTTGCTAATTCCAAATTTGCTGATAGCAACTGTGCGTTAGAATTGCGAAAAGCGCGGCGTTCGTTTTCTTCTTGAGCGTAGATTTTAATTACGGATATCCCGCTCATATCTTCTTGAATTAAATCGCTCATTGCCGATAGTTCTTCTTGCACGGCTAACTGCTGAATGCGCAGTTTGTCACTAAATAACTGCACCAAAACTAGCATAAATGGATAAACTGCGATCGCCAACAGCGTCAGCCGTACATCAATCCCCAGCATCACCGGCAAAGTCAAAGCATAAGCAAAGGCTGTATTCGCCAAACTCAGCACTGCAAAACCCACCAAGCGGCGAATATTGTCTAAATCGGAAGTGGCGCGGTTAATTAAATCCCCTACTGTATTGGCCGCAAAATAAGACGGTTCTAATGTTAATAAATGATTAAATATTTGCTGTTTGAGGTCAAATTCGACTTGACGCCCGACGCCAAACAGCAGAATCCGCGACGCCATCCGAATTCCCCACATAATTGAGGCGAGTACCAGAATCAGCAGCACGTAGTTGAAAACTTGGTCAAATTTAGTCGCAAATTGGAGAGTATCAACTGCATTCCGAATCAGTAGGGGAATGTAAACGCCCACAGCATTGACAATTAATAGCGAAAAAACGCCCCAAAATGTGGGTTTCCAGTGCGGGCGCATATAAGAACCGAGTTTTTGCAGTCGAGAATAACGAGCCATTATGTTATGTCAGTTGTCATGGGGCATGGGGCATTGGGCATGGGGCATTGGGCATGGGGCATTGGGCATGGGGCATTGGGCATGGGGCATGGGTCATGGGGCATGGGGCATTGGGCATTGGGCATGAAAGGCTTCACTCAAGGTAAAAAGAAGGGAGAAGGAATCTCTATCAGAAGGTAGATGACTGCCGGCGGAAGTTAAGAATTTTTTGAAGGAAACTTGTGCTTTGGGATGACGGGCTATCAAAATTGGGTTTGGGACTGAGGCAAAAGCCGATCGCCCGAAATAGCACAAATCACATTATATCTGCGGGGAAAGCGCAGTGCCGTCTTCGACTCTCACCCGGACTGCTCCCCCAAATCCGCCCCGCCAGCCCCCACACTCCTGAGGGGCACGCTACAATCTAAAGTCGAGCGACTTAGCACTCAGAGTCAGAGAGTGCTAAATTTGCTAATGTAAGCGCAAGGAGACAAACATGACCAAAATAGTTGCATTTAGCGACAAATCTCGGCGGGCACTGGAACGCGGCGTCAATCAACTCGCCGATGCAGTCCGCATTACCTTGGGCCCGAAAGGTCGGAACGTCCTACTCGAAAAGAAATTCGGCGCTCCCCAAATCGTTAACGATGGTATCACCGTTGCTAGGGAAATTGAACTCGAAGATCCTCTAGAAAATGCTGGCGCTCGCTTAATTCAAGAAGTCGCCTCCAAAACTAAAGATATCGCAGGCGACGGCACCACCACCGCTACGGTGATTGCTCAATCCTTGATTCGCGAAGGTTTGAAGAATGTCGCAGCAGGCGCAAATCCAGTCGCACTGCGCCGGGGGATTGAAAAAACGATCGCCCATTTAGTCCTAGAAATCGCCAAATTGGCGAAACCAGTCGAAGGCTCTGCCATTGCTCAGGTCGCCACGGTCTCCGCCGGTAACGACGAAGAAGTCGGCGCCATGATTGCTCAAGCCATGGAAAAAGTCACCAAAGATGGCGTCATTACTGTTGAAGAGTCCAAATCTCTGTTGACAGAATTGGAAGTTGTCGAAGGGATGCAGTACGATCGCGGATATCTTTCCCCGTATTTCGTCACCAACAACGATCGCATGGAAGTTGAGTATGAAAACGCTCGCATCCTGATTACCGACAAAAAAATTAACTCCATTCAAGAACTAATTCCGCTTCTTGAAAAAGTCGCCCGCACCGGTTCACCGCTGATCATTATCGCCGAAGATATTGAAGGTGAAGCTTTGGCAACTTTGGTAATTAACAAAGCACGCGGTGTGTTGAACATCGCAGCTACCAAATCTCCTGGTTTTGGCGAACGACGCAAAGCCATGTTACAAGATATCGCCGTTCTCACCGGCGGTCAACTGATTTCTGAAGAAGTCGGACTCAGCATTGATACCGCAACACTAGAAATGCTCGGTACCGCTCGCAAAATTACGATCGACAAAGAAAACACCATCATTGTCGCTGGCGACGAACACAAAGCTGACGTGAAATCACGGATCGAGCAAATCCGCAAGCAGCTAGCAGCAACGGATTCTGACTACGATACCGAAAAATTGACCGAACGCATTGCCAAACTGGCTGGCGGTATTGCTGTAATTAAAGTAGGCGCAGCTACCGAAACCGAGCTCAAAGACCGCAAATTGCGCATTGAAGATGCTCTCAACGCTACTAAAGCTGCTGTGGAAGAAGGTATCGTCGCTGGAGGCGGTACGACGCTGATTCACCTGATTACAAAAATAGATGCTATCAGAAGCACTTTAGACGCTGAAGAGCAAATTGGCGCTGACTTGGTTGCTAAGGCTTTGGAAGCTCCTTTGCGTCAAATTGCTGATAATGCCGGCGTTGAAGGTTCGATCGCGATCGAGCGAGTGCGCGGTAGCGAGCTGAACATTGGCTACAATGCTCTTACCGACGTGTACGAAGATATGATTGCTGCTGGAATTATCGATCCGGCTAAGGTTGTGCGATCGGCTTTACAAAATGCCGGTTCCATTGCTGGTATGGTTTTGACCACTGAAGCTGTGATTGTCGAAAAACCCGAGAAGAAAAAAGCCGGCGGCGACATGGGCGACATGGGCGGCATGGGCGGCATGGGCGGCATGGGCGGCATGGGCGGCATGGGCGGCATGGGCGGCATGGGCGGCATGGGCATGATGTAGTCCATTATTGTCAACTTAACGTCTAATGTATTGCCAGACTGCTGTTTGACGATTAAGCCCTCCGATCCCCCCGCAGGAAGATCCCCCTACTCCCCCGATCCTCGGGGGGAACCCGAAGATCTCTTTCGTCCCCCGACCTAAGTCCGATCCCCCCTAGCCCCCCGAGGATCGGGGGGAACCGGAAGCGCTCTTTCGTCCCCCAACAATCAGGGGGATGCGAGGGGGATCTCACCTCGGATAAAAGCGAGATTTATCAATGGTTCCAGCCTTGAGTTGACACTAATGTGTGCACCCCATCTCCCCATCTCCTCATCTCCCCCTCTCCCTCCCTCTTCTCCTTTTGTATCCGATGCGTCTTGTTAAAAAAAAGAGCATCTGCTCTAATTAAGTTATATTCCGAAAAATACTATTTCCTGAAAATTTTTGTATCATAGGGGATTGCGCCGAAAATTGCACCGGGAACCGCAGCAGTTAAAGTGCGCAAAAATATTTGAGTGGGTTAAACTAACTTTAGGAAAAATTTAAAGCTTAACTTGCAAGTGATCAAAAAATACCCATGCAGGAAGTTATCAACTCGTTACAGTCTTTTTTCTCTGACTCTGTTGATGCTTTCCTAGAGTGCGATCGACAGCAAAAATACCTATCTGTTAATCCTGTAGCTGCTGCTTGGATGGGATTGGAGCCTGCTGAAATAGTCAACAAAACTCATCAGGAATTATTAAAATTATATCCCAATAATGCTGCTCTGAAAAACATAATCTCGCAGATTGATTCCTGCCTGCAACAAGTATTTATAACAGGGGAAAAAAAGCTGGCAATTCATGAGGTGACGGCGGCAGACGGCGGGATTAAAATTTACGAAACGGCTTACACGCCAGCGGTGGATGCCGCGAGCAATCAGATGCGGGTTTTGGGCGTCGGTAGAGATATCACCAGGCACTACCGCTGGCAGCAGCAGAAAACTCAACAGTTGCGCCGCTCGAACCATTTACTATGGTTGAATGCAGCTAACAGTCCCCTGGCAATGGTAGGCTGGGATGAAGATTTTCGGATCGTTCAGTGGTCGAAACGCGCTGAAGAAATCTTTGGCTGGACATCTGATGATATGATGGGCAAGCAGTTCGGCGATTTGGCTTTGGTTTGCGAGGAAGATCGAGAGGCTGTAAGTGCGATCGAACTCGAACTAGCCTCCGGCACCGGCAATACTTCAATTAATCAAAATAAAACCAAATGCGGACAGGTAATTTGGTGTCGCTGGTTCAACTCGATTATTCGCAGTGGCGACACTTTTACCGTGCTTTCTTTGGTAGAAGATATCACCGATCGCAAACGGCTGGAAGCAGAAAAAGCCCAAGCTTCTAGACTCACAGCAATGGTAGCCGATGTCGGTATTGCCCTCACCAAACACCCTCAAGATATCCTGCTTCCCTGCTGCGAGGCAATGGTGCGAAATCTCGATGTCGCCTCTGCTGAAATTTGGACTTTGAACTCTCAATACAATGTTTTGGAATTGCAAGCAGCCTCGGGAATCTACAGCCGCACAGACGATCGGGCTAGCTTTATTCAAAATAAGGTTAACTCGATCGCCCAACAGAAACAACCGCAATTTGACTGCGGATTTGAACTAAATAATTTGGGAATCCCAGAGGAAGAATCTGGGGAAGCAACAGCGGCATACTGTTCCGAATTAGCCATTATCAACAGCCGTCAACATCCGGGAAATTGCCAAATTACCCAGCAAATTATTACCTTCGCCGGCTACCCTTTAATTGTCGAAGAAAGGCTGGTGGGAGTCATGGTAATTATCAGCAGCAAGCCTCTGACAGCACCCTTTCAGGAAACTTTAGCGTCGGTTGCCGATGTCATCGCTTTAGGCATCGAACGCAAGCGCGCAGAAGCTGAATTAAAATCAGCTAGAGGCTTCCTCAATTCTGTAGTAGAAAATCTGCCGGTGGGAGTTTTTGCTAAAGATGCTTCTTCGCTGAAATTTGTACTGTGGAATAAAGCGGGAGAAACGATCGCAGGTGTTACCTCTCAAGAGGCGATCGGCAAAAATGACTATGATATTTACCCGAAAGAACAAGCTGATGTTTTCACCGCTCAAGACAGGGAAATATTGACCAGTCATCACAACCAATCTACTGTTAAAGAAATAGCCGAAGAGCCGATCCAAACTCGCCACAAAGGTATGAGAATACTGCACACCCGCAAAGTGCCAATTCTCGACGCTCACGGTCATCCTCAGTACGTTTTGGGGATTACAGAAGATATCACCGAACGCAGGCAGGTAGACGAAAGCGTGCGCCTCTACGACCAAATTGTCGAGAATATGCAAATTGGTTTGTACGTCTACCATTTGGAAAATATAGACGATGATACCACCTTGAGGGCGATCGCCTCCAATCCCGCTGCTACCCGGTTTACCGGGCTAGAAATGGCCGACGTTTTGGGGATGACAATCGATGAGATTTTTCCCGATTGGCGATCGAAAAACATTCCCCAAGCATTTGCTGAAGTAATTCGCAACCAAAAAGCTGTGGAAGTGGAAGATATTGACTGCGATGAATCCGGCAGAATAACTCGCGCTTTTTCTATTAAAGCTTTTCCATTACCTAACAACTCCGTCGGCGTTGCATTTGAAAACATTACAGCCAGCAAGTGTCTGGAAGTAGAATTGCAAGTAGCTTTGGCACAAACGGAACGTTCCGAACAACTGCTGCGCACGGTAATCGACAAAACCAGCGACTGGATTTTTGCCAAAGACAAACAATTTCGCTATATTTTGGCAAACAAGAGTTTAGCCGAAGCGATCGGTAAAACAGTCGAAGAAATAATTGGCAAATCAGATTTAGAATTAGGATTTTCAGAAGAGCTAGTATTTGGAAATTCCGCACAAAATCTCCGAGGATTTCGCACAGATGACTCTGCTGTACTGGCAGGCGAAATCATCCACAATCCCTGCGATGCCGCAACTGTTGCTGATGGTTCAATACATATTTTAGACACCAAAAAAGTCCCTCTGCGCGATGCTGAAGGTAATATATTTGCAGTGCTAGGTTTTACTAACGATATTACAAAACGCCATGAATCGGAAGCAGCTTTGCGCAGGAGTGAAGCCAGATTTAGGTCTTTGGTTGCTAATATTCCTGGAGTGGTTTATCGCTGGCGTTGCGATTTTTCAACAAGTTTTATTAGCGAGGCAATTTACTTACTAGCGGGCTACCAGGCTGGGGATTTCATTTCGCGTTTGGACGGCAAAGGCAGAACTTTTGCTAGCATTATTTACCCCGAAGATTTGGCAAAAGTAGAAGCAACTATTCGGCAAGGAATAGAAAATAAACAGTCTTATAATTTAGAATACCGCTTGCTAGCAGCAGACAGCACGGTTAAATGGGTGTGGGATAAAGGTTCTCCAGTGTTCGACGCCGATGGGAGCGTTTCCTGTTTGGATGGGGTAATTTTGGATATTAGCGATCGCTATTACGCCCAAGAAGCATTGCGCCAAAAAACTTCCGAGTTGGAATCTGTTTTTCAGGCTTTGCCGGATTTATATTTCCGCCTCAATGCTGACGGCATTATTTTGGATTACTTGTCAGGAAATTCTGCGGATTTGTACGTGAGTTACGACTATTTTCTTGGCAAACGAATGACGGATATATTGCCACCAACCGCCGCTAGCCAGTTCGAGCAGGCTATTCTTGAAGTTGCCGAAAACAGAACTCCAGTTAATCTAGAGTATTCGCTAACCATGCCGTCAGGAGAAGAAACTTATGAAGCGAGATTGCTGCCTTTTAACTCGAATCAAGCCATCGCCATCGCCCGCAATATTACCAAGCGCAAACAAGCCGAATCTCAATTAAAACATAAAAATCGCGAGCTAGAGCAAACATTGAAACAATTAGGACAGACTCAAGCTCAACTAATTCAAGCAGAAAAAATGTCGAGTTTGGGACAGCTAGTCGCGGGAATTGCTCACGAAATTAATAATCCTGTAAGTTTTATATACGGTAATATAATTTACGCTAACGAGTATGCTAGAAATTTGCTGCAACTGTGCAGTTTGTATCAAGAACATTACCCGGAACCTGTGGCGGCAATCTCGGAGTTTTCCGAGCAAATAGAAATGGAATTCATGAAAGAGGATTTCCCGCACCTGCTGAATTCTATTCAAACCGGAGCCGATAGAATTCGCGAAATAGTTCTGTCTTTGCGCAACTTTTCCCGCCTGGAAGAATCAGATATTAAGCGTGTTGATATTCACGAAGGAATTGACAGCGCTCTGTTAATTTTGCAACACAAGCTTAAAGAAAATGGCAGAAATCGCCCGATTGAAATAGTTAAACAATATGGAATACTGCCACCCGTACAGTGCTACGTCGGACAGTTAAATCAAGTGTTTATGAATATTTTAAATAATGCTATTGATGCTTTAGCTGATGTCAGAAATAGAAAGTTGGAATTGGCGAGTGCAACGGATGGGGAAGCGCAAAATTTTCCGAGTTTACCTTTGGTTTACGACGCATTGCCTTCGATTCGGATTCGCACGGAGGTTTTGGAGAACAATCGGGTGGCGATCGCCATTTCGGATAACGGCCCGGGAATGGCAGAGTCTGTTAAATATCGGATATTTGACCCGTTTTTTACTACCAAACCAGTAGGGAAAGGTACTGGTTTGGGACTGTCTATCTCCTATCAGATTGTGGTGGAGAGACACAGGGGCGCGCTGCGCTGCATTTCCACGCCTGGTGGGGGAACTGAATTTGCGATCGAGATTCCAATTAAGCAAAGATAATTGGGAATTGGTAATTGGTCATTGGTAATTGGTCATTGGTCATTTTACCCAGAGCGACTGGTGCTGTATCTCGACTTCGCTCGATAACCGCGTAGCCGAAGCAAGTCGAAGGGTGGTCATTGGTCATTTTACCCAGAGCGAAGTCGAAGGGTGGTCATTTTACCCAGAGCGAAGTCGAAGGGTGGTCATTGGTCATCGGATATATATGGTGTCATTGCGAGCGGTAGCGTTAGCGTAGCAAACCCAAGGAAAGCAATCTCATATTCTACGATTGCAACGATAGACTCACTCCAAACATATTTAATAGAGCGGAGGCAAAGAAACCCGGTTTCTTATAAGATATTTATTGGGAGACGATAATTATACAAAGAAACCGGGTTTCTGAGACCTGGTGGGCAAGTCATAGTTAAGCTTATTCATACCATGCTTAATTGGTAGTTGTACAAAAAGAATGATAACCTAATTAAAGATACTAAAAGTAAGGAATCTAGACATGGTATACAACAAAAGCATACATACTTCTAGTGCAGTTACAAAACCAATTAAAGATGATGATGATTCCTACGTTGACTATTTTTATGACGCTCCGGGGGCGCTGCCGGGAACTCTCGACTTAGAACCCGATGCACCGCCTCCCGACCTTGTATTAATTGACTATTGCGAGACAGGAGCTACTCGCCCCAAAAAATTGGTAAATCCTCAAGAAGCTGCTGCCTATTTAGATACAGCATCTGTTTCTTGGGTTGATATGTTGGGATTGGGAAACAAAGAAACTTGGCGACAAATGGGCGAAGTATTTAATTTGCACGTGATGGCTCAAGAAGATGTGGTTAATGTTCCTCAGCGACCGAAAGTTGTAGACTATGAAGAACACATTTTAATCATTGCTTGGATGGTGATGATTAAGCCTAATTCAGATAATTTTCACAAAGAACAAGTAAGTTTTATTTTGGGCAAGCATTACCTGTTAACGGTTCAGGAAGAACCGGACTATGATTGTTTTGACCCCGTGCGCGATCGCATTCGTAAAGGACAAGGAATTATTCGCAAGCACGGAGCAGATTATCTGGCCTATACTCTCCTAGATTCAATCATAGATGGATTTTTCCCTGTATTAGAAGTTTACGGAGAGCGGATTGAAGAGTTAGAGGATGAAGTGGTGGTGCGCCCTACTCGAAAAACTCTTGAAAAGATTTATAAAATCCGGCGAGAATTGCTGACGCTGCGCCGCGCCATTTGGCCGCAGCGGGATGCAATTAATACGCTAATTCGAGATGGCAGTGATTTGATTAGTCCAGAGGTGCGAGTTTACCTGCGCGACTGTTACGATCACACAGTGCAGGTGATGGATATGGTGGAAACCTATCGAGAGTTGTCTTCGGGTTTAATGGATGTTTATCTGTCTTCGGTTGGCAATAAAATGAATGAAATCATGAAACTGCTAACCGTGATTTCTAGTATCTTTATTCCTCTCACGTTTGTGGCGGGAGTATACGGGATGAATTTTAATACAGAGAAATCACCGTTGAATATGCCAGAACTGAATTGGTATTTTGGCTATCCGCTTTGTTGGGGGCTGATGATAGCGATCGCCTCTACTTTAGTTTACTTCTTTTGGCGGCGCGGCTGGTTTGAGAATTTTTCTACTCTGAAAGATGACTGAACTCGGAAATTATATCAAATGCGATCGCGATTCACGACCTTTTTCGGGACACGGCGTTGATATGTTTGTTATACCAGTTGAAAAAAAATGCAACTGTGGCACCCGCACTGACCTTGCTAAACCCGGTTTATACGAGATTTTGTGTTGAGTCACGAGAAATACACTCAGAAACCGGGTTTCTAGCCCCTGGTTGCAGCCGTGTCATAAATCCTGGTATCATCAATCAAAAATCCTTAAGCTCCCAGATGCAATGCTGCAAGTAAATCTAAAATTGAAAATCTAAAATCTAAAATCTAAAATCTAAAATCGCTCGGTTCAGGTACAATAAATTTGGGGGAAAAGTAGGCGCAGGCGGTTGCGGATTAGCGAAAGCTTGTCTGAGGAAAGTCCGGGCTCCCGAAAAACCAAACTTGCTGGGTAACGCCCAGTGCGAGCGATCGTGAGGATAGTGCCACAGAAAGATACCGCCCCCCAATTTTAGATTGGAGATTGGAGATTTGAGATGGCATCAAAAATCGAGCATTGAAAATCGCAAAGTTGTTAGGGGGTAAGGGTGCAAAGGTGCGGTAAGAGCGCACCAGCAGCATCGAGAGGTGCTGGCTAGGTAAACCCCGGTTGGGAGCAAGGTCGGAGGAACTACGGTTGGTTTTTTACCAGTTCCGTTCTTTGGTACCGCTTGAGGCGTCTGGTAACAGGCGTCCCAGATAGATAACTGCCGTCGAAAACTGCTTGCAGTTGAGATAACAGAACCCGGCTTATGTCCGACTTTTTCCCCTCCAAATTTTCGGTAAGGCGATCCCCTAAGCACCCGCAGAAATATTTGGGTAACGGAACATTTAGTTTTTCAATAAAAAGCTTTTTTATTAAAATATAATTGATATTGTTGTCAATAAATAATGCTACTTTATTCCAGATCGAAATCCGGACATTCATCAGCAATAGAAATTCAGATTTTTATTATAATAAAACCTAAATGCCCAATGCCCAATGCCCACCCTTCGACTTCGCGAGCGGGCAAGATGCCCAATGCCCAATGCCCAATCCTAAATCCTAAATCTAAAATCTAAAATCCTATGATTTATCCGGGTCGCCAAAAGCAACTTGAAACATTAATTCAAAAGTTGGGACTGTCGAAAGATGCTTCGATAAAATGGCATCTCGTCGATTTAGCTTTGACTCATGCGAGCGCGTCTGCTAAGGCAAATTATGAGCAGCTAGAGTTTGTCGGCGATGCTGTTGTGCGGCTGGCGGCGTCGGAATTGTTGTTTGAGATTTATCCCGACTGTAGTGTGGGGGAGTTTGCTGCTATTCGATCGATCTTGGTGAGCGATCGCATTCTTGCTAAAATCGCTGAAAGTTACGGGTTCGATCGCTATTTAATTGTTTCCAGCAGCGCCGCCGCAGACAAAACAGGCGCCGAGCCCAGACTGGCCGATGCTTTGGAAGCCGTACTCGCCGCCCTTTATTTGAGTGCCCAGACGTTAGAATTAATTCGCCCTTGGTTAGATGGTCACTTTCAACGTCTAGCGGCGGAAATTCGCAGCGATCCGGCCCGCCAAAATTACAAAGCTGCTCTCCAAGAGTTGACTCAAGGCAAATACAAAACTTTACCCAAATATAGCGTGCGAGAAACGGGGACAGTACAGGGCGGCGAGGATCGTTTTACGGCCGAGGTTCGGATTCAGGGAGAGTTGGTAGCAGAGGGAAAAGGTCGATCGATCAAAGCGGCGGAACAAGCAGCGGCTCAGGCAGCTTTCAATAAATTAGTCAGTTGTCAGTTGACCTGTGACCTGTGACAGTTGTCAGTTGACCTGTGACCTGTGACAGTTGTCAGTTGACCTGTGACAGTTGTTATTGGTTATTGGTTATTAGTAATTGGTAATTGGTAATTAAGTAATTGGTAATTGGGGATTGGGGATTGAGTGCATCTGCAACCAAATATGTTTGTAGGGGCGATCGCATGACCTCCGTCAATATGAGATTATAACTAATAAATTATATCCGGTCATGCTTCACCCTCTTCAAAAGTGAGATGCACCCTTGGGGATTGGGGATTGGAATTGGCATTTTTTAGGATTCAAAGATATCCAATAATTACCAATTATGCTATAATAGCTGTGCGATTTTTGAAATTATTATCAATGAAAATCGGAATAGCTGTATTGGGTGCTGGCCGCTGGGGAGTTAACCTAATTCGCAACTTTCTCGAACATCCCAACAGCGAAGTTTTAGTGGTGGTAGACCCGAATCGAGATTCATTGGTGGCTGTCCAAAAACAGTTTAATCTCGATGCTTCGGTGATTTTAGCTACCGATTGGTCACAAGTGCAAGCATTGCCGGGACTGGATGCTGTGGCGATCGCCACTCCAGCTTCCACACACTACACCCTCGCAGCAGCAGCCCTGCAACAAGGCTACCACGTCTTAGCAGAAAAACCCCTCGCCCTCAACCTCAGTGAAGCCATAGAACTCTGCCAATTAGCCGAAAAACAGCAGCGGCAACTTTTCGTTGACCACACTTATTTGTTTCATCCAGCAGTCGATCGCGGCCAAACGATTATTCAGCAGCATCAACTCGGAAAATTGCGCTACGGTTACGCCCAGCGCACTCATTTTGAACCGGTGCGGCACGATGTTGATGCCCTTTGGGACTTGGCCGTTCACGATATCGCTATTTTCAATACTTGGCTCGAACAAACTCCAATTCAAGTCAGGGCCACGGGTACTGTATTTCCGAAGTCAGAAGTCAGAAGTCAGAAGTCAGAAGTCAGAAGTCAGAAGTCAGAAGTCAGAAGTCAGAAATCAGAAGTCAGAAATCAAGCAGAAGGACTAGCAGATTTAGTTTGGGTAACGCTTACCTATCCCGACGGATTTCAGGCATTTATTCACCTGTGTTGGCTAAATCCCGACAAACAACGGCGCTTAACTGTTGTTGGTAGTTTGGGAACCTTGATTTTTGATGAAATGTTGCCGGAAACTCCCCTGATTTTGCACCGTAGTAGTTCAAATCGGGGGGGCGAAGAGGATAATTCTTTTGAAAGTGCGATTCCCTACGGGATAGCTTCGCCGCGCGTACCCCAGCCAACTACCAGCATCAAAAGTCGCGAAATATTAAGTTTAGAACAAGTAGAACCGCTGCGGCGAGTGTGCGATCGCTTCCTCAACTGCGTGCAAACAAATACTCCTTGTCCTACCTCTTCCGGTTCGGCTTCCGTCGAATTAATCCGCATTCTCAGCGCTTTGAGCAAATCCCTCGAACTCGGCGGACAGCCCCTGATACCATTTGAGATTTGAGATTTTCCATTTTTCGATTTTAGATTAATAAAATTCTCTTATGTCCGTGGGAACGACCCCCGTAAAATTGGTTTGAGCGTTCGGAATGCACGTCCTCATAAAAATCCGCGGACTTGCATTCCGAACGCTCAAACATTTTTTATTGGTAATTCACCAGAGATGACATCAGTCATAACTTTTTAAAGTTCCCTTTTCCGGGCTGTTAAAATAAAAATTTGACTGCTGATTTACAGGCAAAGAAATCATCACCGCAGTACCTTGATTCTTACCCGTGCTGTGCAGAGTAATGCTTCCGATCATAGATTCCATAATCCTTCGGGAGATAGCCAAGCCCAAACCGTTACCGCCAAACCTGCGAGTTGTAGAACCATCAGCCATCACAAAAGGTTGAAACAATTTCTGCTGCTGCTCGGGCTCGATACCAATTCCGGTATCTTTAATTGTCACCACCACCCAATCGCTTTGACTGCTGTGACCAGTCGCATTTTCCGGCCCACTCCCGTTAAAACTACCCGAATTAGTCCTCGCTTCTAGCCGCACAGATATACTAATGCTGCCCGACTCTGTAAACTTAACGGCATTGCTCAACACGTTTAAAAACACCTGTTTTAGCTTCTCCGGATCGGCATGAACAATAATCGGATCGTGAGGAGCTGGCAAGTTTAATTTCAAACCTTTTTCCTCAATTTGAGCGACTTGCAATTCAATCGCGTCTTCCAGTACCTGAGTAATATCAACTACTTCTAACATCAGGGAGAAGGTGCCGGATTCTATTTTAGCAATGTCCAAAATATCATTAATAATATTGAGCAATTGCATTGACGAGTCGTGGGCCCGCTGCAAGAACTCCATCTCTTCATCTCGGTCATCGCAGTAGCCGTCCCGCACAATTTGAATAAAACCAATAATCCCGTTGAGCGGCGTTCTCAATTCGTGAGAAATATTGCCCAAAAATTCATTCTTTAACTGATTGGCAACTTGTGCTTCCTTGGTGGCGATTTCCAATTCTCCTGCCCAGGAGCTGAGGCGCTGCACCATGCTGTTGAGTGCTTCTGATAGTTGATTAAATTCTCTAATTTGGAAATTTTGCGGCACTGCTTGGGGCGGTTCTGCTGTATCGACTTTCTGCGCGTAGTCTCTCAGTTTTTCCAAAGGACGCGCTAAGTCGCGAGACAGATATAAAGTCGCGATGATACTAGCAGCAACCAAACCCACAATTAAATTAAATAAAACTTGCTGAATTTCTTCTAAACCTGACAGAGCGTAATCTAAACGAGAGACAGCTAAAATAATCCACTTGCTGTTCTCCTTTCTAGTTGAAGGACTGGGGATAGCAGCGTATCCTGCTAGCAACTCTACGCCATTTCTTTCAAAGGAAAATAGGTGGAGAAAAGCTTGTCCGCCAGCCATCGCCCTTCTGACAATACTTTTTAGTCGATCGGCATCTGCCTCAGCGTCGATATTGCGGCCCACGCGGTTGATATTCGGGTGCGCCAAAATCGTCCCATCTTGGTCGATCGCCACCGTATAGCCGGCTAGAGAGCCCTTGGGAGCGCTGGTTTGCACCGGCAGGGCAGACTGCAAACTCAAAGCATAACTCAACTGCCGGCTGTTGCCCCGACGGGTGTAAACAGGAGCGCTCAACACCAAACTTACTTGGCTGTCGCGGCCTTCTTTACTCGCATCTGTAAAATCGTCAGCACCCGCAGCCACCTTCTTGCCGTTGGCTTTCCCCTGTCGCTGCTGAGGCCACGACAGACTGATGTAAACGCTCTTGTCGTCCAGCAGAGTTTGCTGCTGCTGCACTCGCGGCCAAAAATTGGCAGGCAGGGACTGAATCGGTGGCTGCCCGCAAGTGCTCGCTATCACTTGATTTGTCTGTAAATTAGTCAATTGCAAGCAATCAACCTGGGCTGGCAACCGCTGCCCTAATTGCGCGATAAACTTTTGATAATCCTTCGGCTCTACAGACTGCAACATCGAGTTTTCCGAAGCGCCGATCAGATTCGACTTCAGCGATTTCGACCACTGTTCAATAGTTTCTGCTTTTCTGACTGCACTTTCTGTCAAATTTTGACGAGCAGTTTCCAGAAGCGTCGAGCGTGCCTTACGATAGGTAACATACTCCCCCACCAGTAGAACAGGTACGCTGAGCAACAAAATCCGCGACAGTAAAATACGGCGAAAGGAGGATTGACCTAACTTAACCATAGGACATATCTAAATTAAGGTGCAACACCAACAGCGACCATAGTGCAATCAACCAGACGGAAAGCGCAAATCGGTCTCGGGTGCTCTGCTGACCGGACAACACAGCTTCAAAACAACATTTAAACACAATTATAGAAGCCACTGTAGTAATCTCGATTCTAAGTGTGCAACACAAAACTTACCTAAATCCCGCATTTCGCTTAAATTGACGTTTGCTTCCTGCTTGCAGCAAGGATGACGGCATCTTCTTGTCCACAGGCGTTAATTCCGCGCTTGCCGCACGTACAAGGGTCTTGGGGGCATTTTCCCGACTTATTGCTGCATTTAGATCGCGATTGATGGAAAAACCACATCGATTGCAGCAGCTATATACAGGTTCCTTCAGAGGCATTGGCTGAATATTGCCACAGCAAGAACAGGTTTTAGAGGAAGGAAACCACCTGTCAACCAGTTCAACCTTGGTTCCCAAAAATGCCGCTTTGTCGGTCAACATTCTGCGGAATTCATCAATACCTAAGCTCTCCAGGTCTAGCGCTAATTTTTGATTAGCTATCATGCCAGAGATGTTGAGGTCTTCAATCCGAATCTGGTAGTATTTTCGGCTGATATCAGTTGTTTTTTTTTGCAAAAAATCTCGTCTGACGTTAGCAATATCGGCGTGTCTTCTTGCTAGTTTTTGGTAGTATTTCAAGGCATTGTTAGATGCTCTAATTCTTTGAGGACGGTTCCCTAATTGCTGGTTACGGTTGTGCCACTGCTCCTTACTCCGCTTGGTTTTCGCTGTTTTCAGGATTTGTGGTGCAACGATCGAGGAGCCATCTGACAAGGTGGCAAAGCATTTGACACCTAAGTCAATACCAACAGACTGAAATTGATGCACTCTTGGTGGAATCTTGTCAAGATCGAGAGCAAAGGAGACAAACCATCTGTCTGCTGTCCTAGAGATGGTGAATGTCTGGCTAGAGCAAAGAGATGGTCTTGGTTGCTTGAGTCTAAAGTTTCCCAAACCAGGGATTGTGATTCGTTTGCCCTTGGGTCGGACTTGGCGATTAATAAATGGCATCATTCCTTCACCCTTTGCAGGGTATACCCCTGACTTTTTGAGAGCGGTGAAACTATCACCTCTCTTTTTATATTTGAATTGAGTCAAGCCTGATTTACCTAGTTGCCACCCTTGGATAGCTTTACCTAAATTCCTCAGTAGTGATGAATAGATAGCTGAAGGAGCGCCTTTCATCCAAGCATACTCTGGCTTGGTTTTGACATGGTTGGTAAAGACTTTCTCAATTTCAGCTAATCGTTTAGAATCACTGGCTTTGATTCCCTCAAATTGCCATGACTGGGTTAGTATGGATAATCCCAAGTTATAAACAAGCCTCGCCCCACCTGCACAGCCATCTAGCAAAGAGCGTTCTTTATTATTCAGTTTTAGCTCTTGTTTCAGACTGTACATTGTTTTACCCAATTTGCAGGTATACCTGCAAATATATCAACAGCTCAGAGAAAATGTCAATGACTTTCAAAAAGCCCAATAGATTAGGTTTCCTCCCACACAATCAAGAACTATTCGAGAGAATTTCACTACAAGCCAAGGTAAAAGTAGGTGTGAGATCGAGGATAAAGGGGAGCGGATTTGCACAACCGCCTGAGACAAAAACTGGATGAATCGCTGCAATAATGGGAGCGAGATACTGAGATTTGAGCGATTTATGCAGAAATTTTGCACGTCTAGTCAGCAGTCTTCACTTAAAGATGCTCAGCAATTTGTTGGGCAAATGGCTGTGATTTCAGTCACACATCCATCTTCAATTGTCGGCTGGACTTGCACCCGATCGCCCAGGGGCCCAATCTTTCAGGCTGCAAAACAGAAGAAGGTTGACAGACGGCAGTTGGTTGAAGGTAGAATCGCATGGATGCACTCTTGGACCGAAGGTAAGAGGCAAAAAGTTGTGTCTCCGGTTACTGTACCGAGAGAATT
Source organism: Microcoleus sp. Aus8_D2 (assembly GCF_036702665.1). Classification (NCBI taxonomy): domain Bacteria; kingdom Bacillati; phylum Cyanobacteriota; class Cyanophyceae; order Oscillatoriales; family Microcoleaceae; genus Microcoleus; species Microcoleus sp. Aus8_D2. Next base: position 116,431 of record NZ_JAUBUN010000012.1, on the reverse strand, counting down.
CTTGCTCCCTCGGACTTTTTGTTTCCGAATGCCTTCGAGGGATGCCCCATCGCAGGGGCAAACCCATGCTGCAAGCAACGCTTACGAATGGGCGATTCAAGATTTTGCACCCTGGGAAAGATTTTTTTTGAAATCGGATTGATTTGGTAACAATAATTCACCTGCCAAACAATGAGATGATCGAGTCGCCGATCGACTCTCACAACCCTAATCTGGCGAACATTCGCCCAAACAGTGCACCCACGCCCCGTAAATTGGCGGTCTCGGCAATAGTCTCCATAGCTTAATCGATGAAAAAAAACTCTAGCAATTATACGTATTATTACACAAACAACCGTCCCAGATATCATCACGCTTATTTGATATCTCCCCTTCTAGAAATGCTGGCGACACTTCAGGAGGCCAGCCCGACAAAACTCCGAGTTTTGGATCTCGGCTGCGGCAATGGCAGCCTCAGTCACGTGATAGCAGAGCACGGCTGCGAAGTTGTCGGTGTTGACACTTCTGCACCGGGAATTGCCATCTCCCGTCAAAGTTTCCCCGAGTGTCAGTTTATCCAAGCAGATATTTACGAACTCCCCGATACCGATATGGTGAACTCATTTGATGTTGTCTTAGCCATTGAAGTAATCGAACACTTACTTTATCCGAAAGAACTGGCAAAAAATGCCAAAAAATGTCTCAAACCGGGAGGCAGCCTAATTCTTTCCACACCCTATCACGGCTATTTAAAAAACCTGGCATTAGCTGTTTCCGGACAAATGGAAAAACATTTTACCGTACTTTGGGACAACGGCCACATTAAATTTTTTTCAGTAGAGACGCTAACCAAGTTATTAATATCTCAAGGATACACCGACATTAAATTTAAATTTTCTGGTCGGTGTCCCTATCTTTGGAAATCAATGTTATGCTCTAGTAAGTTCACGGGAGAACCTGAAAATTTATGATTTTTTATGGGTGAGTTGTCAGCAAAATCAGTTTCCTGACTTAAAAATCAGCCCTCAGCCAAAGTAAAAAATAACTTTCAGGGTAAAAAATAAAATGACTGTTGGGGTTTGGATATTAGGCGATCGACTTTGGCAGAACCAAGTGACTCTCAACAGCACAGATCGTAAATCTGCCCTACCCGTAATTTTAATTGAATCTTGGCAGCACGTTCAACAGCGCCCCTACCACCGACAAAAATTAGTATTAATTTGGTCGGCAACGCGCCACTTGGCTGAAGAATTGCGCGGCGCTGGCTGTCAAGTCACTTACACAACATCGGCCGACTTTGAAACACCTCTCAAAGCTTGGATTCAAGCTCACAAGATCGCGGAAGTGCGGGTGATGGCGCCGAACGATCGCCCTTTTTTGCAGCTAATCCAAAACTTGCAACTTCCCTGGAAAATAACCCTACTTCCCAACAATCAATTTTTGTGGACAGAAACAGAATTTAAAGATTGGGCATCAACCAGCAAACGTTTGTAAATGGAAGACTTTTATCGAGCCAGCCACCAGCGTTTCCAAGTTTTAATGGATGGCAATAAACCAGTCGGAGGCAAGTGGAATTTTGACTCATAAAATCGCCAGCCCCCAAAAGGCAAACTGAATGCACCGAAAGCTATCTGGTTTGAACCGGATGCCATAACTCAAGAAGTTATCGCACAAATTAAAGCTCTGTCTTTCCCAACTTAGGGAAATATTGAACCTTTTCGCTGGGCGGTGACGCGAGAGCAAGCGAGAGCAAGTATTAAATAATTTCATCTAACAGCTTCTCCCCATTTTTGGCCCCGATCGAGACGCGATGGTAACGGGAGAAGAAACAATGTGGCATTCCCTAATTTCTCCGTATCTCAATATTGGCTTGTTGCATCCTTTAGAAGTTATTCAAGCTGCCGAAACAGCCTACCTCGACAAAAACTTAAATTTAAACGGCGTCGAGGGTTTTATCCGCCAAATTATCGGCTGGCGATAATACATTCGCGGTGTGTATTTTTACGTGGATGCTGATTATTTTCCGAAAAATTGGTTCAACCACAATCAGCCTCTGCCGGAGTTGTTTTGGGATGCTAGCAAAACTGATATGAACTGCGTCTGCGAATTATATCAATAAAATGAGCGATTATTGTGGGGGGTGCCAGTTCGATCGCACTGTGCGGGGGACAATGCCTGTCCCTTCAATTTCTGCTACTGGGACTTCCTGGCGCGCCACCGAGAGAAGCTTCAGTCGATCGCATCAGCTTTATTTTAGCCAACCTCGACAAAATGCCGCCCCAAGAACTGGCAACCATCCGCCAAACAGCCCCCGACTAGCACTCTTGAAGGAAGAAGGAAGAAGTCCGAGGGAAGTCGGAAGAAGGCTGAAGGTAGAGGGCTGAAAACACCAATGACCTGTTTGGCCAATGCCCAATGACCTGTTTGGCCGATGCCCAATGCCCAATGCCCAATGCCCAATGCCCGATGACCGATGACCGATGACCGATGACCAATTAATCCCCTTTGCAATTCTTATTTTTTCCCTGACTTTTCCCTAAACATTCCACAGCGTTTCCACAGGCAAGTCCGAGGTTTTCCACAGATTTGAGAAAGTTTTCCACAGAAATTAACGGCACGGTCGGATCTTGCTGCGGAATTGGGGATTTCGTTAACCTCTTGCCAAATCCCTCATACAAACCTCAAAAGTATAAATTTATGTAACAAAAAAAGCCTCAAAAGGCTTATTATTACGTAAATCTTTTTTTTACCTAAAGGACTTTGTAATATTTTGCAACATTGACAAACCCACCTATTCATACGCACAATGATGCGACCGACCTAAAAAAAGCGCTCTGATTTCGGCTGTGCCTGTACCTAATATCCGGCCGAAAAGGGGGTTCTATTTTCAATTTATTAGCGAGACTAAAAAAATGATGAACCCAACAGTCAGTATTTTTGCCGAAATTCCCGAAACGCTGCACGATTCTCTCAAAACTTACCTGGAAACTCATCCCGAATGGGATCTAGACCGAGTATTCTCCGCGTCCCTGTCCCTGTTTTTGTTGCAGAATGCCGATAGCGGTACGCCGGAAGCCTCGCGCAGCTACCGCCAAGCTGCAAGAGTTTATCTCGAAACTCTGTTTCAATCTCCTCAAGACTTGCACAGCAATGTAACTCCGTCGTCTTGAAGGAGACGGGGAGACGGGGAGACGGGGAGAGGGAGAGGGGGAGACGGGGAGACGGGGAGATGTTAATCCACAACCTACGAGAAAAATCCTTGAGAAATGCGGGACAGCTTACCAATTCCCAATTCCCGATTCCCGATTCCCGATTCCCGATTCCCGATTCCCGATTCCCAATTCCCGATTCCCGATTCCCAATTCCCGATTCCCGATTCCCGATTCCCGATTCCCGATTCGGTAATTGGGAATCGGTTTTGCGGTACAGCAAAGATCGCAAGCCGCGCAAACCCATGTAACATAAAGATTGCGATATTTTTATATATGTAATATGGAACTTTTAGATACCTTGATTGTGGGTGCGGGGATTAGCGGTTTGAGTTTGGCGCACGCACTTGTGAAGGAAGCAACGAGTGCATCGCCACGGGCGATTTTGGTCGCTGAGAGTCAGGGACGTGTGGGCGGGAATATCACAACTGCTACGGGGGGAGGGTTTCTCTGGGAGGAGGGGCCCAATAGTTTTTCGCCGACGCCGGAGTTCCTGAAGTTGGCTGTGGATGTGGGTTTGAAGCAGGAGTTGATTTTTGCCGATCGCAAATTGCCACGTTTTGTTTATTGGGAAAAGAAGCTGCAACCGGTGCCGATGACTCCTGGGGCGATGATTCAGTCTCGGTTGCTGAGTTTTCCGGGGAAACTGCGGGCGCTAATTGGGGCTTTGGGGTTTGTGGGGCCGGCAATGGGCGATCAACTTTCGCAGCAGGGTGATGAGGAAACTGTTTCTCAATTTTTCCGCCGTCATCTGGGAAAGGAAGTGATGCAGCGATTGGTTGAACCTTTTGTGTCTGGGGTGTATGCGGGAGATCCGCAACAGCTTAGCGCGGCGGCGGCTTTTGGGCGGGTAACAAAGATGGCGGATGCGGGCGGCGGGCTGGTGGCGGGGGCGCTGCTTTCTGCTAGGAAAAAACCCCCCCTTGGTAAGGGGGGGCTAAAGACTGTTGCAGACCCGAATATTCCGAAGACTAAGCCGGGGGAGTTGGGATCGTTTAAAGGGGGGTTGAAGGCTTTGCCAGAGGCGATCGCTGCTCAATTGGGCGATCGGCTGAAACTCAACTGGCACCTGACTAGGCTCGATCGCACACAACGTGATACTTACATTGCTGTATTTTCAACACCCGACGGACAGCAGGAAGTTGAGGCGCGCACCGTGGTGTTGACAACGCCGGCTTACGTGACAGCGGAGTTGTTGCAGCCTCTGCAACCGTCCGTTAGCAGCGCTTTACAAGCTTTTACTTATCCTACGGTTGCCTCCGTTGTATTAGCATATCCGATGTCGGATGTCAAGGGTAAATTAGTGGGATTTGGAAATTTAATTCCGAGGGGGCAGGGAATTCGGACTCTGGGGACGATTTGGACATCGAGTTTATTTGCCGATCGCGCGCCTGCGGGCTGGCAAACTCTTACCAGTTATATCGGCGGGGCTACGGATTCGGGAATTGGCAATCTCGACTCAGAACAAATTGTTGCGGAGGTGCACCGAGATTTGTCTCGGATTTTGCTGAAGCCGGAGGCGGCGCAGCCGAAAGTTTTGACTGTGAAACTTTGGAAGCGGGCGATTCCTCAGTACAATTTGGGTCATTTCGATCGCCTGCAACAGATCGATCGGGGCTTAAAATCTTTGCCGGGGCTGTATTTGTGCACCAACTACTTTGGCGGCGTGGCTTTGGGAGATTGCGTGCGCAGGGGTTTTGAGCGGGCGCAAGAAGTGGGCGAGTATTTGAACGATCGATAGTGGGGAGGGCGGGTTTACACATATCCTGGATGTGAATCAAATAGTCCTGGACGCACTTGAAGCTTGAAACCCCGATCCCCCCTAGCCCCCCTTAAAAAGGGGGGAATCTGAAAAGCCCCCTTGAGAAGGGGGTTGGGGGATCTCTTCTGCGTCCAGGACTATCAAAGATATTGGTGAACCCACCCCCTACAGCCTTGTCCCTAGAGATCCGGCTACCGAATGCCGAATACTACTAGGGTTTTGGCTCAAACTTGTAACCCACTCCCCGGACGGTTTGAATCATCGAAATTCGATTGTTCTCTGGTTCAATTTTGCGGCGAATTTGACCGATATGGACATCCACCACGCGATCGGCTCCCACATACTCGTAGTCCCAGACTTCATGCAGCAATTCCGATCGCCTCCACACGCGACCGGGTTTGCTGGCCAAACAGTACAGCAGGTCGAACTCTAAAGCAGTCAAAGCAACTATCTGACTGTCGAGAATCACCTCGCGGCGGACGGGATCTATTTGTAGCTGTCCAAAGGTAAGACTTTGTTGTTGAGCGGGAATAATCACGCGTTTGCGCTTCAAAATTGCTGCAACGCGAGCTCCAATCTCTACAAGACTAAAAGGTTTAGTAATGTAGTCGTCAGCACCTTCGGCAAACCCTTTCATTTTGTCAGCTTCATCGGTTCGGCTGGTCAGCATCAACACAAACACGCCCGTGCGTCTTTGCATTTCTTGACACAGTTTGTAGCCAGTAGTATCGGGTAAATTTACATCTAGAACTACTAAGTCAGGATTGAGTTGCTCAAATAATTCCAGACCAGTCTGACCGTCTGCGGCCGACTCAACTTGATAACCTTGCTGGCCCAAAAAACGGTGAATTAAATTTCTGATTGCCGGGTCGTCATCAACCACAAGGATTTTTACAGGGGCCATGACCACAACTTTGCTTGAAGAATTAGGCAAGAATATTCAGCCATAATAATAGAAAACTGGATACAAATCTCGAAAAAATTGAGCTTTTAACAGTTATAGCCATATTTATAGCCATATTTATAACCTACGCAAGATTTCGGGCAATAAATCTCCGGGAACTTTGGATAAGGCTAAATTTTGGCCTTGCAGCCCACATTCACTATAGAAAGCTCTAATCGTTTTGACAATATAGCTCAATGCTGTTTGCCGGGAATCGGCAGCTTGGGAGTTTGGCGGGGCTTGCAGGTTGAGTTTATCTCCATATGTTAACCCTTTGTCGTTGAGATGTTGTCCCCTGGCAGCGCACACTTGCAACTGGTGGTGCAGTGCTGCTTCTAGATGGCTGGTTTGGGCGGCTTTGTTGACGGCGAAATCGGGATCTGTGGCTAGTTGATAGTGGGCTAGTCCGAGATTGTTGCGGGCGGCAAGAGTGTCAAAGGTGAGTTGGGTTCGATCGAGCTCGGTAGCGGCAATATCCAGGGCAGCTTCGTAGGCGGTAATCGCCTGCTGTAATGATTTCGTCCGGGCCTGTTTCTGCTGGAACTGGTTCGCCAAATGCCAATAAGCGGTACCGAGATTGTTGTAAGTGGCGGCTGCGGCTGCGGGTACCAATTCTCGGGTGCGGTATTTCAAGGCTTCGCGGTAGGCATCAATCGCCCTGACTAACAAGAGTTCTGAGGGTTCGTGCTGGGCGAGGTTCCAGCAAGCTGTACCGAGGTTGTTTTGGACTCCGGCATAGTTTAGCGGTTCTCGTTCGGGACTGTAACAGCAGAGGGCTTGAGTGTAAGCGGAGATGGCACTTTTGAGATAGACGATCGGCTGACCATCTTGAGCTAAATTCCAGTATGCTGTCGCCAAATTATTCTGAGCCGCCGCGTACTGCTGGGGTTCCGCCACCGGATCTAGATCCAGTAGCGCTTGTTGGTAAGCTGCAACTGCTTGCTGCAAGTTCTCTGTCTTGTCTTGATAGCGGGCTAAATCTGCCGAAGCGATGCCCAAATTTTTGTTTAATCTCACGCGGGTTTGGGGTGCGCTCTCAGCATCTGTGCGGTTCAAACCTTCAAGGTAGAGGGCGATGCTGCGTTCGAGGCAGGATACGGGATCTGAGGCGTTGACGCCGTTGGTGCGATCGCGCGACAGCATCCAGTAGAAAGTCCCGAGATCGTTGATCAGATCGGAAATTGGCGGTAGGCTGTTGGACTCGCAGTCAGTTAAATTTTGTGTCAATTGGGCAATTAGCCGCGCGCATTCGTCGGTTAGTGGTTGATTTTCCTGCAAGCTGGCGTCGAGTTCGAGGTATCCAATCACTTGCTCGATCGCGCGAATGGCAATTGTCAGGTTTTGCGGGGAAGCATCTCCGCCCAAAATCCGATCGCGGTAGTAATTTCCCAAACTGTGATAAGCCAAAGCCAATGCTTCGGAACAGCACTGATGTTCTTGCAACAGTTCGATGTATTGCAGGGTTTGCAGCGGCAGAAAATTGTCCTCCGATGCGGCCTGATTTTCTGCTTCCAACTCCCCAGAGGCCGCTGCTAGTACCAAATCAGCCAGTTCGACGGATTTAGAATTTGTTGTGGCGGACGGGGGTTCGGGAATGGCGGATGGGGAATCGGCAATTGCGACTTGTTCGTGGGGAATTGGGGATTGTCCAGACTCTGAAGATTTTAAAAGTTTGGCGCCGGAGTCTCCGTTGTCCCGCAAAGAAGCAAAGTCTGGGGACTGTCCGAAGTCCTCCGAGTGTCCGAAGTCTCCCTTAGCGGGAGTTGGTTCGCCTTCAAACTCAAATACTCCGGTGCGCCACTGCCAAAATTCCGGGGCCGACTGCTCGATCGAACTCAGCCAAGGGCGCGACACCCACAGCAACAGAGCAGACTCGCACATTTGCAGGTTTGCTTCGATGTCTCTCAAATAGCTCAGGAACGACCACTGCACGGCCGGTGAGTGCCTGGTCAGGTGTTCGGCCCCGAGAATTTGAAATCCAGGCAAACGGCTGTAGCTGCCCCCGTTTCGTGGCGGTGGGTGTTGGGTCAGCCACGCAGCGATCGAGTCCCAAGGATTTGGATCGCTCACGTCGAGTTCCAAACTGACAAATCGGGGATAGTCGATCGGGGAGCGAGGAATGGAGTCAGGGCTGGCGGCTAATTCTGCCTGCAAGCGGGCTGCCAGACAGTCCCGCAAGCACAAGTCGTCGCAGGCGGCGATAAAAATTTGGCGGCGTAAGTTGAGGTCGATCGCCTGTTTCAAGCGTTGGTAGATCTGCTTGTTCGAGCTAGAAACTTTTTGGGAAGGAATAGACATCACGGTCTGGCGATTGAAGAATTGAAGAATTGAAGAATTTTAGATTTTGGATTGTAGATTGTAGATTGTAGAGTTGAGAGTTAAAATCTCGATCGCTCATAACTCGCAACTGGAGCGCCTGTTCGGCAGTCAATCGCACCGATGATGACCAAAGGATTGTAGATTTTCAATTAGGAGCGCGAATTAAATAACTTACAATTTTAATTGTTATTGTGGGATGGGCGGGATCTCCCGCCCACCCCACAAACTTGTGTAAGTTATTTAATTCTCATTCCTGAGCAATTTTATATTTGTGACCCGCCCCAAAAATGGTACAAGCCCCCGACCCTCAGGAGTGTCGATCCTAAAATTTTAGACGAAGGTTCAATCTCCCAGATTTATCAAACGGAGTAAATCTAAAATTCTTCAATCTAAAATCTAAAATCGACGCTCCTGAGGGTCTGATTAATTGCCACCCAAGTCCCTGAACCCAACAGCAGAGAGGAAACAACCAAATTTCTGCTTGTCTGATGATAGTTTTCCAGCTCGCGAGGCACCCTTCAGGACTATTGCAACTACCTGCTGTTTATTGAAACACAAAAACCATGTTGACCTTGGTAGGGAAACATGGTTTGTTGAATGATTATGTGAACTACCCACCAGCAATCGGAGTACCGATAGGCTGGGGGCTTCCAACTTCACGGGGGATTGCGCCCGACAAAACCGAAGGCTTGCCACCACGACTTACATCCCCTCTATTGGCAGAAGCACTGGTTCCCAATGCCCAAATCCGCAAGGCTTCATCCCTGATGTTTTTTGCTGCATTGATGTCTCTATCGTTGCAGCTACCACATTTAGGGCAATTCCAATGGCGAACGTCTAAAGGCATGGACGATACTTTATGGAGACAATTATTGCAAGTTTTAGAACTAGGAAATAATCTGTCGATCTCGATATATAGTTTCCCGACTTTCTCAGCTTTATACTTGAGCATTGTCCCAAACATCCCCCATCCAGCATCGCTAATTGCTTTGGCTAGGCAGTGATTTCGTATCGTGCCCTTTACGTTGAGATTTTCTACTGCGATAACTTGGTTTTTGTTGACTATCTTGCGGGATAGCTTGTGCAGGAAATCTTCGCGCACTCTTTTAACTTTAGAGTGAACTTTAGCCACTAATTTTATAGCTTTATTTCTCCGGTTACTACCTTTTTGTTTGCGGCTGAGTTTCTGCTGTTTCCGCTTCAGATTGCGGCTATGCTTCTTGAGATGTCTGGGATTGGCATATTTACTACCATCGCTGGTCACACAAAAATCTCTCAGCCCAACATCCAAGCCAATAGCTTTACCATCCCCACTTTCTTCAGGTGTTTCTTGCCCATCATCAACTAAGACAGAAGCATAGTATTTGCAATCGGTATTTTTGGAGATGGTAACTGTTTTGATAGTACCTTCAATTTTCCTATGAATTCGACAATGAATTTCACCAATGATGGGAAGTTTGATTATATGATCGCTGAGCTTGACATTCTGAGGATAACTAATCGATTGCCTACCATGCTTTGATTTGAAACTAGGATAGCCCGCCCGTTTGTCAAAGAAGTTTTTGTAGGCAGTTGACAGGTTTAGAGCCACCACTTGTAGGCACTGAGAATAGGCTGACTTTAGCCAAGGATATTCCTTTTTGAGATGAGGAAGTAAACCTTGAATAGCACCTCTTGTCAAGCCCTTTCCAGTAGTTTTATAGGTTTCTTGGCACAGATTCAAGCTATAATTCCAGAACCATCTACAGCAACCAAAAGCACCAGCCAAATATATCTGCTGTTCGGTCGTTCGATTGATTCGGAGTTTATGAGCTTGGTACATTACCAGGAACTTAGGTTAGTGATAAATATCATTATACGATGATTGGACAATGGCAAGGAATTTGCTCGTTTTATCATGCCCCGCCTGATGCCGTCTAGGTACGAAGAGTCAGATTATTTGGCGGGGCAATCTTCAACTCGCTGGCCTTTCATCCCCCACTAATACCAATTTAATGTGAAGTTGCACATATCTCGATCCCCCTCGCATCCCCCGGATAGTCGGGGGACGAAAGATCGGAATCTTGTCCCCCCCTCCCACCAGGGGGGCGCCGGGGGGATCGGATTCTATGCAACCTCATAAAAAATTGGTATAAGCGGGTACGCTATAGTGGGGGAATTCCGGTCTGTCTTGTTAAAATTGCGATTTGAAGCAACTTTGAGTGTCAGGCCAGTTTTTACACCGAAGCAGCCACAAACACCAAACCGGCCACTAACAGGGCTGCTGCAACACCCATGATGATGTAGTTCCGTTGCTGGTTCTTGTTGGGAGGCTCCGCACCGTACATTTTCGGCTCTTTGGCAAAGTTGTTCAAGCGTCCGTCTTCTTCGGTGGTGTAAGGCATTGGCAACAATCCTCAATATTTTTGATTGCCATCACTTTACCAAAAAACGCTATCAAATCGCCGCCCTTAAGTTCGGGAATTTATTTTGATGTGACAGTACCTGTTTCGGGGGAAGAGGCGATCGCGTAATCTTTGACCGGCATTCTTCCTGCTAAGTACGCTAAACGTCCCGCTTCTGCTGCCATTCCCATTGCTTTTGCCATGGCCGGAGAATTCTGAGCATTGGCGATCGCGGAATTAATCAACAGTGCATCGGCGCCCATTTCCATTGCTTGGGCCGCTTCGCTGGGAGTGCCGATCCCTGCATCCACCACCACAGGAATCTTCACCGTGTCAATAATGATTTGAATATTGGCAGCATTATTGATCCCTTGCCCCGAACCGATGGGCGAACCTAAAGGCATGACAGTCGCACAACCGACTTCTTCTAGGCGTTTTGCCAGCAGCGGATCGGCATTGATGTAAGGCAAAACGGCAAAACCTTCTTTGACTAATTGCTCTGCGGCGTGCAAAGTGCCGATCGGATCGGGCAGCAAATATTTAGCATCCGGAATCACTTCTAACTTGACAAAATTATTATCTTCCTGCCCTAAAAGCTTCGCCATTTCCCTACCCAAACGAGCCACTCTAACCGCCTCATCCGCAGTTTGACAACCAGCAGTATTGGGCAGCATCCAAATTTTAGTCCAATCAAGAGCCTCTGCCAATCCTTCATGACCGGGAGCATTTGTTTGCACTCGCCGCACAGCCACAGTCACAATTTCGCACCTGCTAGCGTTGACACTTTGCTGCATTTCTGCAATGCTGCGATATTTTCCAGTCCCAGTCATCAAGCGAGAATGAAAAGTTTTACCAGCAATCACCAGAGGTTTGTCCAAAGATGGCATTGCGGTATCTACTGGATAGCCAAAAATGCTATACTCAAGTGCCTCTTCCCACTGTTGTCTGCCGCCCATCATTTCTTCAAGCTGCCAACCTTCTTCATTGGTCATTTCGTCGCGGGTAACTGCATATAAAATTTGGCCGAGTGTAATCAATTTGGCATCTCGCGGCATATTGTTCTGCAATCCCCGCCCTACAATCTCTTTAAATTCGCTGAAATGATCTTCCATTTTTCCATTCTTCCTTTGTGATGATTTGAATCTGTTCGCTCTTGACAACAAAAATTATTTTTTGAATTTGCTTTGCGGTATCCCAAAATAGAGCTTGTTTGATACCAGCGTTGATTTTCCAGACATCATAATTTTCTCGGTTGATGTGAAAAATAACTGCTGATACACCTTGATTTTTGGATCTACTAATGCCTTATTGCACTCTGTCTCTGATGTTTTGAGTCTGCTCTGTCAACTCCTTAAATTCGCAAATCTGACCGTCAATCTCAGCATCTGGCGTTCTCACACCCTCTGCTGCTTGCTCGCTCAGCATTCTAACTCTCTTCCCTATTTTAGCCAAAACTTCAGCAACAAAGATTTCCTAATTATTAAGATTGTGTTGTTGGTGGATGAGGAAAAATCCGCCAGCTACCTCATCAAAATAATATCGCTGATATTCTGGTTCTGCATTTTCGTAGATGGCTCTACTTGTCTGGATATATTCTGAATTCACCGTTATTATACTCTCAATGGACTCCGATCGCCTAAAGTTAAATCTATGAAAGCAACCGTCGAGCAACTGGGCGAAATTGGGATATTTGCCAGCTTAAACCGAACTGATTTAGAGCAATTGCAAGAACATACAGCAATTCGGACTTACCAACAGGGAGAAGTTGTGATGTATGAGGGCGATCGCATCCCCGAAAAATTATACACGCTTTTGAGCGGTTCGCTGCGGGTCGCAAAAACAGCGGCGGCGGGCAAAGAAACAATTTTGCGCACTTTATTTCAGGGAGATATTTTTGCCGCACCTGCTTTGCTGGGTAACGGAGTTGCGCCGGCAACAGTGACGGCAGAAACTGACGTGCAAGTTCTTACCACAGAACGGGAATTTTTGCTAGCAGCAATTCGGCAAAATCCTGAGATTGCTTTGCGAATATTGGCGGTTTTTAACCAGCGGTTGCAGCAACTGCACGAGACTGTACACGGTTTGGTGTCGGAAAGGGCGATCGTGCGGCTGGCCAGATTCATTCATTATTTTGGCGTCGAGCAAGGCACGAAGATTGTGGATAATAGTGTATGTTTAGAAAAACGTTTTCCGTACTATCAAATTGCTCGCAGTATTGGCATCACCTATGAGGAATGCGTGCGTTTGTTTAAGAAAATTAAGCCTGTTGTATCTTACAGTCGAGGCGGAAAAATTACTGTGTTGGATTGGGTAAAATTGGATAATCTCGCCTCTGGAGATGAATTAGATTAAAGGTTCGTAGTGAGGACTTCAGTCCTCTGTTTTTTGCGGACTAAAGTCCTCACTACGAACCAGGTTTGAACAGGTTTGTATTCAGGACTTCAGTCCTTCCTTAGCGCGATTGATATTTTCGTAGGGTGCGTCAGCTTCCTAGATTCTTGTTGTTATCCCAAAGATTTAAAAAGGCTGACGCACCCTACAATGTCTGACTGCAAAGCGCGATTTATCTTCTCGTAGGGTGCGTCAGCCTCCTAGATTCTTGTTGTTATCCCAAAGATTTAAAGAGGCTGACGCACCCTATAATGTCTGACTCACTCCGAAAATGTCAAAATAAATGCTAAATTTTCTTCAGCTTTCAAAGCGTGGGGAGCGCGAGCGGGCATAAAAATAAACACCCCCGGTTCCAAGACAATATCCTTACCTTCCAGAGTCAAAATTCCCTTTCCTTCGAGTACATTAACCGTGGCATTCCGTGCCGAGTTGTGTTCGGCAATGTCGGAACCCGCAGCGAGACAAACTAAAGTATGCTGACAATTATTGTCTTTTACTAAAATTTTCGTTAGCACTCCGGCGGCGGGATATTCAATAGTGTCTCGGAGTTGGATTGGTGAAGATTGTAGCGGTAAAATGGTAGCAGTCATAATTTTTGACTCCCTAATGCGATCTTAGATTTTAGATTTTGGATTTTAGATTGGTAATGACTGATGAATTAAGGGGTTGGATCTGTTTCACAGTTGCATTCTTTTTGGAAACAGGTTTAAGATTGTTTTTTGGCACAGATGATGATGTTACCTAAATCCTGTTGGTAATGTTGGAAAACTCGACGCATTGCTAAAACCCGATCGCGAATTGGCTCACGACTAAAAACATTCCACAAAATCCGCACAGTGCCCAAAAACCCTTCATCCTCAAGCATCCGCCGCAAGTTTAGGAGTCCCATCGCCCCAGTTTGACAATTTTCTACCAGCAAACCCGCGTTTTGACAAACCGCAATCGAGCCCGACTCAGACAACGGCGTGGAATTAACGCGAATCACTTCCGATAAAGCTTTGTGAATTTCTGATTCTCGGTTTCGGGCTAAAAGTTCGTGGGAGAGAAACTTACCACCTGGCTTGAGCCGATCGCAAATTCCCGATAAAATCTTAGCTTTCCCCGATCGCGACTGCATCGTCAGGATAGCTTCAGCCAACACCCAATCAAACTGCTGCGAGATCCGATCCAAGTGCAAAATATCTCCTTCGACAATTTCCACTCGATCGCCCAAACCCGCTGCTGCAACGTTAGCACGGGCGCGCGCCACACTGTCGGGATTGTTCTCAACTCCCACTACTTTAACGCCAAAACGTTCAGCAAGGGCGATCGAGCTATATCCAAAACTTGCAGCCAACTCCAAAACAGTCTCCCCAGGCCCAAAATCCGCCCATTCAAATAACATTTCGGTAGCAGCTTTCCCCCCCGGCCTCAGCATTTTCTTACCAGCCGCTGCTAGCACTTCATGGCCCGGTGCAGTCTGCAAATTGAGAGTAGTATTGGTCATTGATTTGACCTCCTATTTAACCTTACTCTTAGTTTGCCAAATTCTCCCAAATGTTTCTATGAGCTAGCTCATATTCCAATTATTTTAGGGTGCGTCACCTACAATAGCGCGATTTATCTTCTCGTAGGGTGCGTCAGCCTCCTAGATTCTTGCTGTTATCCCAAAGATTTAAACAGGCTGACGCACCCTACAATATCTGACTGCAATAGCGCAATTTATCTTCTCGTAGAGTGCGTCAGCCTCCTAGATTCTTGCTATTATCCCAAAGATTTAAACAGGCTGACGCACCCTACAATATCTACAATAACTGCATCAAGCTATGGGATGGGCGTCTCGCCCGTGCCTTTTGGACGGGCGTCTCGCCCATCCCACAAGAACTATGAAAATTGCAGTTTATTTAATTCTCATTCCTAGACACCCGTCATCGTTTTACTAGAACTTGCTGCTGTTAATTCTGCCACCGAATTTGCTCGGATGGCGCGGAACATTCCAAAGCGACAAAGCCCCGCACCAAATGCTAAACGCATTAGTAAAAGAGTCGGTACTTCTCGCAGAGACTTAATGAAACCCGATACACCAAAACGTACTAATCCGGCCGGTCTAGCTATACCTTGCCAGATAGAATCTATCCATGAAGGAAGGGTTTCTTGCGTCCAATCTGCGGTGGTTACAGCGCCCTCTACAAACCCAGTTGCTTCTAAAAGTTCTGAAAAGCCCTCGATGCTTGAAAAAGCCGGATGCGACCATTGATCCAGCAGTTGTTTCATTACGGGTTTCTCCCAGAAATTGAGCGGGATTTTGCGATCGTCCCTTTGATTCCAGTCAGCTACAACCAGCACGCCACCGGGCTTTACGACTCTCATCAACTCTTTCGCAAACACGGCTTTATCTGGCATATGCGGCCCAGCTTCGATCGACCAAACCACGTCAAAACTCGCATCTGGAAACGACAGCGCCATAGCATCATCCACCCGAAACAGCAAATCGAGATCTGGGGGAGTTAATTCTTGAGCGCGTTTAACTTGCTGCGGGCTGATCGTAATTCCAGTGACAGCAAACTTATAATCCTGCGCTAGAATGCGGCTGCTACCGCCAATTCCACAGCCAACATCTAAGACTGTAGTGCCGGCAGGTAATTTATCCAAGCCTCCCCAGCGCACCATTTCATGCACAAAATCCGATTTGGCGGCGAGGAAATCTTTGCGTTGTGGCGGTGCACCGTAATGGCCCAAGTGGATGTGTTCGCCCCAATAAAACTCCAAAATGCCGTCTTCCGTCCATTCGTCGTAGGAATTGGCCACGGAGTCGGATGATTGATAAGGGCGAGCCGTGATTAAATAGATCGTAAGGGCGATCGCCAGTAGTACAAACAAAACTCCAAGTACAACAACAAATAAACTCATTTTTTACCTGATCTCCAGAGTAGAATGTATAGCTGTGGACAGTTGACAGTGGACAGTTGACAGCTTGCCCGCTTGCTTGTCGAAGGGTTGCACAGTACGGGAATCAAATCATTTCTACTTGTTGTCTAAATAATTCGATCGATTGCAGACTATCTGAAGCAGCATCCCAAAGAATGAACTTGAAACAATCAGGAATCTCCCGAAGAGTCAGGATTCTTGAATTACCAAGCAGGTGCAAATTAGCATTGTGACACGCCTGAAGATTGTAATTAGGAATGCGCTCAGAGAGATGATGAATATTGTGGTAAGCAATATCAGCCGAAAACCAATTGAGAATTCTCGGTAATTTGAGATAACTGCTACCTTCGATCGCGCCAAGCAGATAGTCCCAGCCCTCTGTTTTGTGAGCGTAGGAACCCTCAAAATTGTGCTGAACAAAGAAGATGCAGATAAATATCGCCGCCGAACAGGTCATCACAATTGAGTAAACACTCCAGAAAAACCCAAACCCAAGTAAGTTACCCAGATAAAGCCAGCTACCCACCACACAAATATTGTTGAAGAGTAAATCCCAAAACTCAGCCTTCGTATACCAATGTTTGGATTTGTAGGAAGCAATTATTCTAGAGAAACCCCTACCAAAATCTTGATTTAGACAATCAAAAGTATGTCGGATAAAACCAGCAATTCCCAATATTAGCGCGAGTCTTGGTTTGATAATCAGGTAGAAGAAGCCACCAGGAAACAGCATCAGCGGGTGTCTGAGCAACTGATATATCTTTTGGTTAAATGTACTGAGTGCCGCAAAACTTTCGGTGGAAATCAACGCCGAAGGGCCTCGGTACATATCCCAATTACCATTATTTTTGTGATGGTAAGCGTGTCCTCTAGACCAGGGGTACTGAGGAATTGCATTGATGATACCTAGCAGAAAACCCACGGTGCGATTGACTTTTTTGGAACTAAACAGAGAATAGTGTCCGCAATCGTGCATCAAAGAGAAACAACGTCCTGAAAAGAGTATCATCAACACGATTATCGGTGGCAGCAGCCATACAGAAATGGCAGCAGCTTTAAATGCTAAAAACCATAAACTTGTATAGGGGATGACTGTATTGAGTAGTTGGTATGTAGCTTTGAAATTGTTGCTCTTCATGTAAGGAGATAGCACAAAATCCGACTTTTCGATCGCGCTTTTCATTCAGTATGTCTGTAGTGTGGATAAGTGCTTAGTTGAGAATATAGTTGAGATTGCAGGTGATTGACATAACATCAAATTATATCATACTACTATACGGCTGGCTAATCGGTGAGGGCGCAAGCAAAATGTTATCGATCGGCGTTCAGCACCAAATCTGATACGGGTGCATCTGGTTTTGGCAAATATGTTTGTATGGGCTATAGCATGACCTCCGTGAATATAAGATTATAACTAATAACTTATATGCGGTCATGCTTCGCCCTATTCAAAAACCAGATGCACCCTCTGATACAGACTGTTTTATACTAAGTGCGTGGTATTTTGTAGCAGAAAGTTGTGCCACCATCTGCGCGCGGGATGAAACCTCAAGCTTGCGGAACATTCGCTTCAGAGCTTGCTTCACAGAATTTTCAGTAATCCAAAGTTCAGTCCCAATTTCTGAGTTGGTTCGTCCCAAAGCCACCAACTCGGCAATTTGCAATTCACGAGCAGTCAAGCGATCGCTTTTTAAAGGTTCGTAGGGCGATTCCCTACGGGATAGCTTCGCCGCGCGTACTGTTGCAGTCCAGACAGATAAGTGCAAACAAATTCCACTCAAATCAGCTAGATTTTGTGTATCAAAAGCAGGCATTGACTGTTCCCGAGTGCAGCCAAATACACCCACTAATTGACCGCAACTTACAATCGGCCCCGCCATCACGTGCCAATGATCGGGGCGAGGACAAATCATCGTCCAAACTTTGGGTGATGCTACCAGTGCTTCGTGGACTGGAGAATGGCGCTCAACTAGATAACGTGCAATAGGATTGTGTTCGATCGATAGTGCAATTTCCAGCGTTTTATGAATTTTTTTATCTAACAAAGGCAGTTGGTCAAAGAAAAATACTCCCGATCGCTTAGCGGCAAAATACTCGCCGATTTGCGGCACGACTTGCGATCGCAGATCTTGTTCATTCTTGACTTGATTGATTGCTTCAAATAAAGGCTGTAAGGAATTTGTCATCGTCGTGATAGCGCAAAGTGTACCCGATCGGGGTCTACGATCGCTGAATTACTCAGCTTATATTATCAACAGTATCAAAAAAAACGTGACATGACCATCAATTCGGAAATTGAGCGCGATCGCACTCCCATGCGTTGGATGTCGATCGGCTTTTATGCGACTTCAGTCGTCTTTAACCTCTGCTTGATTGCTCAATTGTTAACGGTTGGAGTCGCTTACTTTGTCAATCCTGCGTGGTGGGATATTCATGTTTGGCTAGTCCGAGGATATAGCGGGCTGTCATTATTATTACTGGGATGGTCGCTTGTCACTCCATTCTCACCTCAAATACAACGTCTCACCGCAAGTCTACCCGTACTGCTGGGACTACAATTTTTTACCATTCATCTCAAGACTCCTTTTCACCTAGAGGTACTCCATCCTCTGATTGGATTTACGTTAGTCTTTGTTTCTTCAAGTCTTGTACATAGCGTAGGGCGCATTTTATCGCCCGCCCATGTTCAGAATGAGCGAGTTTTATAGGTAAAAATCATGCAAAATGCTATTTTCAGTCCCTTCTTTGCAATGGTGTTTGTGACACTGGTAGTCTGGGTTTATCTCTACATCCGCCGTATCACTTTCCTCAACAATACAAAGCTCGCCCCGAAGGAGCTGGCTGTACCTGGTATGCTGGCGCAAATCTCGCCACCAGAGGTCTCAAATCCGTCCGATAACTTCAAGAATTTGTTCGAGATTCCCGTCCTGTTTTATGCGCTGGTGCTATACCTTTTCATTACGAACCAGGTAGATGCAGTTTATGTGAATGCGGCTTGGATCTTCGTTGGCTTTCGCGCTTTGCACAGCATCGTTCATTGTACATTCAATCTGATCCTGCTGCGGTTCTACCTCTACCTATTCTCAACCCTGATGGTGTGGTTCATCGCCATCCGTGCAGCATTTAGCCACTTTGCTGCATAGATAACTCGATCGCGCGCTCAAAACTTCGGCGACTCCCAAATCTTGCGATCCGCCGGGAAGTTGATGCGGGCGATCGACTTTCACGAAAAAATTGTGACTGTTCAGAACTATCAAGCATACTATAGCAATCCTAAATCATTTGTGAATTTCTTACTCCCTCCCCTTAATAAGGGGAGGGTTGGGGTGGGGTAAAAAACTTTACGACTCCTGCAAGGATCGCTATATAGTTTTTATCTCAGGGTTTTGGATTGCTTGTACGTTTTGCTATTTTGCTTTTAAGCTTTTCAGAGCAATCTTGTGCAAAGACCTATAAAAAAATTGAAAAATATCCTAAAATCATCCAAGTATTATATCATAATAATAGATCTATTGCAAAAATACAAAGCACCCCACCCCAACCCTCCCCTTGTTAAGGGGAGGGGGTAAGATTATTCTTGTTTCCCTCCTTAGTAAGGGGGGACTAAGGGGGGTAAATTTGACTTTTGCAAGAGTTCTAATGTAAAATTATCAAAATTCAAAATGCTCCGTCTGCTGACATTAGGATCTTTGCTTGTAGCGATCGCCTCAACTCTGCCTACTGCGATCGCCCAACCGATCGCCATTTCACCTAGTGTATTACCACAACGCGATCGATCGGCACTCACAACAGCGCCCCAAGCAAAACCAGAGACGATCGCAGAATCACAAACTGAGCCTGCTATCTTTTCTCCTGCGGAACTAGGCGAGAGTTTTCATAGAAACTTTGAAAAAATCGAAAAACAGCCCTGCAACGATCATCTGAAAACAGAAAAGTCTGTTCGCTATCGCATCTGTACAGTGAATCAAGGAAATGGTCAAACCAGAATTGTCTCAGCCTCTGAAGCCAATATTGAAGCGGGCGATGGTATGGGATACTGGTTTACAGAAACTGGTAAAGTTTACGCTATTCGTTTTTTTCATAGCGGTGAAACTTTTATCTTTGGACTTGAGAACGGCCGTTTGTTAGCTGAACTTATTGACAAAAGACAGGTCAACATGGATTTCAAAGATGAACAACGCAAGAACCTAGAGAAGCTGGCAAGAGATGGAGGCAAAAGCATTATTCAGAGATTTAAATAGGAGTAAAACATTTTTTGTTTGGTATTTTTGGTTTTTGACTACTACTTAATCCCTGGATCTAGCAATCCTCAATTATTTGCATAATTCTTGTATAGTTCTTAAAGAGTCCGGTTGCCCGATAGATAGGGGGTAGGCACGCACCATCCACTACCCCTACAAATCTTCATCAATCATTTAGGATTGCTATATGGGCTTGGCATATTCTTTACTTTCATATGGTGCACCATTTCATGACGGTCAAATAGTTTTAAAATAAGTCTAGTATGTTAAAAAAAGCAATCGTTGCGCTCGGAAGTTTGGCTATAATTTTGATTCCTTTATCTAGTGTCGCTAGGGCAGGAGATTGTAAGTTAACGAGAAATTATCCCTTTGGCAGTGAAATCAACGATCGTTGGATTGAGGGAGTGCATCTCGCTTTGGCAAATATATCGCTCCGGGGCGAAGCATGACCGCAATCAATATGGGATTATAACTAATAACTTAGATACGGTCATGCTTCGCCCTCTTCAAAAACCAGATGCACCCGATTGAGGGAGCTAGATTAGAACAAAGCGGAGACTTTGAGGCGGCGATAATTCAGTATCAAAAAGCATTAGATGCTGCCAACAAACTCAAGATTTAAACTTTGGGAATAAGGCCAAATCAACACTTGGGAAAATGTGCAGCCACAGGTTCAGAAGCCCGGTTACTCGCAGCTAGAGCAGGCAGACAATACTTGCGCGATCGCGGCGGCGGTACTCAATCTGTTCAAGCTGCGATCGCAAAGTCTCAACAAACCTTTCGTTTGGCGATCGCTCAAATGGACATCCAGCATCCCGATCTGGCATCCAGTTGTCCCTAGGATGGAGGATGTGGTTATTTTATAACTCCTGGAGGCACAAACAGGGTCTGATTGACAAAAATACTGCTTTAAAGCCTTTATTCCTCTGACTTGCTACAATCTAATCACACACGCAACTAGAAGAGATTATGACCGAACTGTTAGATGAGACGCTTTCTATTGAAATCGCAACTCGCATCAAAAGCAACGCTAAAAACTGCTTTGACAATGCTTGTAAAGCAGCATTAGCAACCGAGGGCGCAATCTACGTCCAAGGATTTTTAGCTGCACCGGGAGCGCCCTATAAACCCATTGAGTATAGCTGGATTGAAGTCGGCGATCGAATTGTCGATCCAACTTTTCCCCATCTCGGTCAAAGTGCAGGTGACATTCATTACTTCCCCGCGCAGCGCTTGACCGTGAAGAAACTTAAAGCAATTTTAGATGAGTCAAAAGAAGATTATCCTGAAGACGATCCGCTGCCAATTTATGGGAATCAACCTTATGAATATTACGGCGATTTGATGTTAGGCGGGAGCGATTACCAAAATGCTTACGATTTGGCTTTAGCTAAATGCAAGGAATTGAACCAACCGAAAAGAAAGGATGCAAACTGATCGGGATATTGTTGGTGCAGGCGCAGTCAGAAACCGGGTTTGATGGACGAAAAGACGCGCTGTCACCTACAGATTAAGTCAAAAACTCGGTTTCTTTTATCTTAGATCGTGTCCGATCGCTTAACCACAATCAAATTCGATCGCGCGTGCGGACTCCCTTCCGCTCTCTGGCTGCGGAAGGGAGTCCGCACGCGCGAACTAACCGTTTTTATTAGCGTAATCGAGGGACATGATATTAATGCGTTAGTCCCGCAAGATTAAGGTGAAAAAATGCTTTGACGCGCTGTAAAAATGTTAGATCGTGTTCGGTAAATTCACCATTATACATAGGCCGGGGCGGGTTTTTGAGAGGGTCGATTTTTAGCCAATATTGTTGGTGAGGGGAGCCCCTACTATATTCAGACTACTCGACCCGACTTGATATTATCAGGTGCGTCGCAGTCAGATTGTCGATCGGATGCCAGAAATTGTCGATCGCGACGCACCCTACTTTTGGTTCTTCCTCAATTTTGACTGATGTTTTCAAGAAGTGCGCCGATCGTCTTAATTAATTGCTCCGGCTCGATCGGCTTTGCTAGATGCCTTTGAAATCCAGCTTGCTTCGCTTGCTGTTGGTTAAAATCTCCAGCATAGGCTGTTAGGGCGATCGCCAGAACACTTCCCCCTTGCTCTGGCGGCAGAGATCGAATCTGTCGCATCAGCATATAGCCATCCATATCGGGCATTCCAATGTCGCTGAGTACCACATCCGGCGGAGATTGAGTCAACAGTGCAAATCCCTCGCCTGCGGTGGTGGCGGTAATGACTCTCGCCGAGGCTTGCTCTAAGACAAACGCCACAAACTCTCGCGAATCAATTTCGTCATCGATGACTAAAACTTTAACTCCATTCAAATCAAGGCAGGGAGAGGAAGATAAACGATCGACATTGGCGGCAGACTGAACAGGCATTAACGGCAGTTTCACGGTAAAAGTAGCCCCTAACCCTTCACCGGGGCTAGCTGCCTCAACTGTGCCGCCGTGCATTTCCACGAGATTGCGGACGATCGCCCGATCGCCAATCCCAAACCGCCAAATTTGCGCGTCGTAGCACTATCCTCCTGACGGAAATAGTCAAACACAAAGGGCAAAAATTCCGGATCGATGCCCTTACCGGTGTCGCTAACCGAGACGATCGCCCGATCGCCAATCTTTTCCAATCGCAGCGTCACGCGCCCCCCCGGCGGCGTAAATTTGACCGCATTAGAAAGCAGGTTCCAAATTACTTGCTGCAAGCGAGTTGCATCGCCCCAAACCTGTCCGACTTCAGGAGCGAGATTTGCTTCTAGCGTAAGAGACTTGCCTTCGGCGGCTAAATTAACAGTTTCCATCGCCCCTCGCAGCGTCGCGGCTAAATTAACCGGAGTCGCATTCATGCTGAGTTTGCCTTGCAAAATCCGAGACACATCCAGCAAATCTTCAATCAGTTCCGATTGCAGCTTGACATTGCGTTCAATCGTGGCAATGGCTTGAGCGGTTCTGGCTTTGTCCAGCTTGCCGGTTTTGAGGAGCTGCGACCAGCCCAAAATCGGGTTGAGGGGCGATCGCAACTCATGGGACAATACCGCCAAAAACTCATCTTTGATGCGATTTGCCTGTCTTAATTTTTCCGCTTGCTGCTGGAGCGAATTTGTCAGGTTTGCCCGCTCGATCGCGATCGCGATCTGATCGCAGGTGGATTGCAACAACTCAATTTCTGCCGTTATAAAGTGGGTTCGGGTGAGACTGGCAAAAGAAAGCGTTCCCGCTAATCGCCCTTGGGCAATTAGTGGGAACGAGGCATAGGCTGCGATCCCCGCGATACCCATTGCAGAGGCAGATTGAAGGTTCGGCTCGGTGGAAAGTTGCGCTTGATTGAGGACGAGTTGCTGCCGCTGCTGTGCCACCCATCCGCAAAAATATTGACCAAATTCGAGCCATTCGATCGCCTGCACTGATTCTTCACAGATGCCGTGAGAGTTTCTCAGATGCAGCATCGGACGGTTGTCTTTCTGTTCCACCATGAAGTTGTACACAAAGTGGAGATCCAGTAGGACTGCGAGTTTGTTAAATAGATTGTCGATCAGCATCAGGGGTTCGTCTGTCGAGAGCAGCTCGCGGGTCGTTTCATACAGCAATTTCAGCCCTTCACCTGACTGCCGCTCCACGGTCTTGTCCTGCATAATGTTGACGAAGCCTTGGGGACTACCTGCTTCGTCGAGCAGGGGCATCATCAACCCACTTGCCCAAAAGCGGCTCCAATCTTTGCGGTGGTGCCAACATTCGTTTTCTGCCCGTCCTTGCGCCAGAGCAGTTTGCCTCTCGAGATCGGCTCGTCCCGATGCGTTGTCTTCGGGCGTGAGTAAAATGTCGTAGGGGCAGCCGATCGCCTCTGCTTCGGTATAGCCAAACAGCCTCTGCGCCCCTGAGTTCCAACTGGCGATCGTGCCCTTGAGATCGAGGGTGAAAATCGCGTAATCTTTAGCACTGTCAACGATCGGGCGGAGGCGGGCTTCACTCTGGCACAGGTCTTCCTCTGCCTGCTTGCGATCGGTGAGATCGCGAGTTATTCCTGCTACTGCTTCTACTGCACCACCGGCATCAAACAGCGGTACAAAAATATACTCGTAAGCTCTTGTACCCGAAGCACTGGTGTAGGGCGTTTCGTCTTTGAGCGGTTGGCGCGCGGCGATGACTTTTTGGATCTGGCGTTGCAGGCGATCGGCTAACTCGATCGGATAATCCAATTCCCAGAAGTTTTTGCCAACAGATTCTGCCAATGTTTTCTGCCAGAGGTCGAGCAATGGTTGGTTGGCGTAAGTGAACCGTCCCGACAAATCAAAGGTGTAGATAAAATCTGGCACGGAAGATGCCACCGCATCAAACCTTCGCAATTGCTGCTCAATTTGGGCGGAAAGTCTTTGCAATTGGGCTTCGGCTTGTTTGAACTCGGTAATATCAACCAGCGATCCAGGAAAAGAAACCGGGTTCCCTGCCGCATCATACTCGACTCGACCCCGTGCCGTTAGCCAACGCTCTTCACCGCTGACAGTCCGAACTCGGCAGTCAACCGCATACTTTTCGCCTGTGGCGATCGCCCGATCGACTGCGGCGCCAACGCGAGGGCGGTCTTCCTGGTGTATGGCATTGACAAAGCAGGCGACCGGCAGCCCTTCTGTCGTCGCAACTGCGGGCTCTACGGCAAACAATTGAGCCATCGCAGCATCGACAATCGCGCGATCGCTCGGAATGTTCCAGCGCCAGGTATAAATGGCTCCAGCCGCTAAAGCCGACTCCAACTGCACGAGAGCTTCTCGCAGCGCCATTTCTGCCCACTGGCAATCGGCTTCGCTGCGCTTGCGATCGCTGATATCGATCATAAATTCTACGCCCTCTGCTTCACTGAGTCGCGTTGCAGCGAACAATGCCCACCAGCGCGAGCCATCCTTGCGAAGGTATTCCTTTTCGTAAGGATGGCTCGCGCCCGGTTGTTTCAAACTCCTCAATGGCGCAGAGGGAAGCGGGCATCCACTCCGGCGGTGTCATGATGTCCCACCGCATCAATCCCTGCTCGACATCCTGCTTGCTGTAGCCGCTCATCTGGAGGAAAGCGTCGTTGGTTTCGGTGATACTGCCATCGGTTGTGAAGAAAATGACTCCCACGGTTTCGATCGCAATTGCCCGTTGCAGGCGAGCTTCCGATTCGCTCGCCTGCAAGGCTCGATTGTTCGCGCTCAAACACGATGCTGGCAACCGAAACGCCAAACTCAGCCAGTCGGTATTCCCAATCGGTGGGCGGCCGCACCTTGTCAAAGCACAGCATCAGCGACCCGACCGGCAGTTTGTCTGCACCTAGTACGGGGGTGGAATGACACGCCCGCACGCCGTGAGCGGCGCATAAGTCTCGCCAGGGCCCGGCCCAGCGATCGTCGTTGGCAATGTCCGGGCAGGTAATCGGTTCACCGGAATACACCGCCGCAGCGCACGGCCCGATCGCCAGTTCGCTAATCGGAGCATCCTTGAGTCCTTCTCCGTAGGTGGGTGGAAACTCTGGAGCGATCGAGCGAGGAAACTTCAATCGCTGGGCATCCGCCAGCAAGAAGCAGGCTCTGACGCCTGGATTGAGCCTCGATACCGCGTCACAGACGGCAGCGAGGCATTCGTCTGGTGGCTGTCCCGATGCGATCGACTCTAGCAGTTGCTTCTGCTCGACTAGCATCAGTTCTGCCTGTTTGCGATCGGTGATGTCAGCCGCCAAAACCGCTACTCCATCGCTTGTAGGATAAACTCGGTGTTCGTACCAGCGATGCCATCTCGGATAAAAATACTCAGCGGAGTTGGGTGTTCGCTCCCTCATCGCTTGATGAAACTGCACGTAAACATCGGTGTCAATTAGATCGGCAAACAAATCCCAAATCTTTTGACCCAGCATGGCTTCTCGCTGCATTGCCACCATTTCACAGACGCGATCGTTAACGTAGGTAAACTGCCAATCGCGATCGAAAACATAAAACCCATCGCGGATGCTAGAAAGCACATTTTCTAGCTGTTCTTGCGCAGCACTTTCTGCTGCTTGGTTAACCGCCCCCGCTTTTTGTTCTGACGACCTTGCTTCCTGTAATGTCTGCAAGGATGCCTGGGCATTTTTGAGAGGACTGCGTCGCGATTGATTGAGCAAACTGATCGCTACTCCCGCCATCAAAAATGTACTCAACTGAGCAATTGTCGGGAAATTAGCAATATGTAAGGAATAGAAAGGCTCGATCGAGAAATAATTGATTGCCAAAGCAGACAAAACCGTTGCCAGCAAACCGGCACCCAAACCGCCATACCAGCCGCTTACCATCACCGCGATCGAAAATAGAGGTGTTGTGGTGGGATAAAGCGACGGTAAGAGCGATCGGGTTAGCCCCAGTGCCAGAGCCACGGAGAAAATCGCTACGCTATATGCAGGTAATCGAACATCTTTGACACTCTCAGGTCTAAAGACACTGAGATTCTGCTGACAGGAGTTCAACCGTAGGCAATACCCAAAGTCGAATCCTCGCTACGGTCGTCAAGCACCGTCTACTCAGTTGGTTTAGGTCAACGCCTAACTTACTGGCTACTTTTCTGAGAATATTTGCCGCTCCATTGAGATCGGCATTCACAATCGAACCATCCGCAGACTGATACAATCCCCGTCGAACGCGCTTACCCGATGCTTTCCACCCGTCCGGTTTTTCACCAAACTTAGGTAGGGACTCGCCATCTAGATAGCTTGCTTTTGACGTATAGGCTTCCTCAGTCTCTTCAAATCGAATCCCATGTAACTCACAAAGGTGTTTGAGCCTGTCTTTCAACTTTCCGAGCGGCATTTGGACAAACTTCTGATTATTCAATCTGCCCAGGCTAGCATTCGACTTAAAGCCTTCGTTCCAACCGATTACAAGCGTCCCAATGCCATATTTCAGGCAGTGGTCAACAATCGACTTTGCCGCTTTGTTAATACCGTCACGCATTTGATGGTTACGTTTCCGGGTCACACGGTCTAACCAGCTATCCCAATCAGCTTCTGGCTTCCCTTCTTTGCGAGTGGCAACCTTGGTAGAGTCGAAGGCGGGTATTATCCCGCGCTCCTCTCTGTTAAATCTGGGCGTGCGACTTTCACCGCACCCAGCTTCCGATGTTCTTAGCTTTCGCGTTTGCTCATGTGAATATAATCGTGGCAGCTTTCGTGAATGGCTAGAAGGTTTTTAGTTTTCCAGTTTTGGTGGTTTCCATCAACATGATGTAAGTGTACCTTCTCGTCACTGAGCATTTTTAGTCCACAGTATCCACATTTATGGTTTTGCCGCTTGAGGGCTTTAGAGGTATTATCGTTATAGAGCTTGCTGTTACGTTCGCTCCAATACGTCAAGTCGCCGTCGTAGGGTGATTTCTCGCCTTTGACGTTGATGTGTTTACTTTCGGAGTAAGGAACTGATGGGAACGCCTTATCTAGTAATTGTTTGCTAGAGTAGCGATTCTGTTTAGTTTCCTTGTTGAATACCTTGAAAGCTCTCGTTTCGATGTGGTATAACGAGTTTTTAGACCCGTCCATCTTGCAGAAGCGGTGGTAATTCCTCCAGCCTCTAACTACAGGGGCTAATTTCTCAGCCTTTGTGGTAGCACCATAGTTCGAGCAGTTGACGATGGCTTTTACTTTCTTACGGAAAACTTTAAAGTTGTCCACTGATGGAACGCATTTAAATTTCCCGTTTTTCTGGACTTTGAAATTCCAGCCGAGGAAGTCAAAACCATCTGTCGCGGCGGTTAGCTTGGTTTTCTTTTCACTAACTTTCATTCCCCGCTCTGCTAGAAACTGGTTGATTTTGTTAAGTATCTCTTGGGCATCGTCCTGTGGTCGTAATATTATTACCAAATCATCCGCATAGCGGACTGTTGGCTCAATAATATCTTTCCTTGAGGTTTTGTCCGTGATTCTGTTATTAGATATTCTGTGATATCTATGAATACTTTCAATCCCATCTAAGGCGATGTTAGCTAATAGCGGACTCACCACCCCGCCCAGGGGTGTTCCCTGCTCGGGAAACTCTGGATTGACCCCGGATTTTAGACAGCGGAAGATTCCCTGCTTTATGCTCTTAGGAGCGATGAGTCTATCCATTATGGCAGTGTGGTTTATCCTATCGAAGCATTTTTCGATCTCGAGTTCTATAACTCTTTTATCTCTTCCATTGGCATTGCTGCTTAGGTTAATGAACAAGATTTTCTGAGCGTCGTGTGCCGAGCGTCCCGTTCTAAAACCGTAGCTTCTAGCGTGGAAGGTAGCCTCATGTGCTGGTTCTAATGCGTATTTTGCTAGGCATTGCCAAGCCCGGTCTGCAATAGTGGGGATTTTTAACATCCTGACAGTACCGTCCTTTTTAGGGATGGGTATTTCTCTTAGCCCCTGGTGTTTCCAGTTGCTACCTGATGCTTTTAGCAGTTCATTAAGCTCGAAGCGTTCCTTAAAGTTAAGGGACTTTTTGCCGTCAATTCCTGCGGTCTTTTTCCCAGCGTTTAGCTGTGATACTTGACGGATAGCCAATAATCTAGCTGCGGTAGATTTCAGAATTAGCTTTTGGAGGGACTTGGCTTTTCGCTTGTCTCCTGCAAGAATCGCTTTATACACTCTTTTTTGTAGGCGGAATAAGTCACGGCGGAATTTCTTCCACGGTAATGTCATCCAAGATTCACTAGCATTATTGCTGTGCCTAACCATGCTCTTCTCCAATTTGTGTATTCTGAACACCTCAAACCAATTACGGTTTGTCCTACCCGAATTGAAGGAGTTCCGCTGCTCGTCCAGCCTACAAAGTAGGGTTCGACCTCCTTTAGACCTTCAATCCGTTTTTATTCGTTCCCTCGGTTGATTGATTGTTCCTTTAGATGTAGCCAATTCAACCACTGGAATCCCTGGACTCAGACCGCTATCAATAAAAAAATGCGGCGGGAATTAGCTCCAGTGAAGTCGGGTATTTGTGTTGTGTCCCGCTTCTCTGTAGGTTGCTTTTGCAGGCTCTGTTTCATCATAGGAACTCCCCATTAGCACCAGTGTCACCCCACAACGGGTGTCTGATTGCGCCCTGTTCCTAGCTTCGACCTCCAGAAACCGAGTCCGGTCATCGTAGGCAGATAGGGAGTCATACCTGAGTCTGGCAGATGGGACTTGCACCCAGATCAGACCGAGAGTTCAACCTTTTCCCGTCATCGGGTTGGGTTGGTGAGGTTATTTACGGATTTTCACCGTGATTCACTCACAACGAATCGCACCTTATTCCAGAGTTGATTCATTGCCTTCATTGCCCGTGCATCAATCAGCAGGGAGTTGCCCAAGGTATCGACACAGGCTGCAAGATTATCAGCCGTTCCCAAGTCAATCGATACCGCCTGATTAATGTCAAGCGCTTTGATTTGTGGCTTGACCTCGTAGGACAGTTCCAAATAGAAAGCACCGTTCTTAGGTAGAATCGTAAACTCTTTCACTTTGGCAATGTCAAGGTTTGACGGCATTGGTAGAAAGAATTCAGACAATCCAAACCAGCGTCTAACCGTCAATCCTAGGGAGAATTTCAACTGCCCATCAACTAGCTTAGGTTTTTGTCCGCCCGAGTTGGGGTAGGCAACCTTGAACAGTTTTGAACCTTTGAGATAGTCGGGTGCTTTCGGCTTGAAGTGCAATTGACCTTTGAAATGCAACTCACGTAAGCTTTTGAAAGATTTGAACGCCTCCGTAACCGATCGAGCGAGTTTGCTGTGCAGGCGTAGACGGCAGGCTTTGAGCCACCGCAGTTTTGGCAACGCTTGGTTCAAAGTCTAAATCAAACTTGCCTGTCAAGATCTTTCCGGTCTTGAAGAACGTTTGTCGTGCAAAGTAAACCCCATTGTTATAGTGCTTTCCTGACTGCTCACAGAGGTATCTGAGAATGGCTTCAGTTTCTTGATCTGGATGCAGCAAGACTTGCTGAACACCCATCTGTTTCTTGCCCATTGATTCGACCTTCAATGATTTGTTATTGTATTAGTATATCAATATATACAGGTCTTTGTCGTGCCGTTCCAGAAAAAACAAAAACTAGGTTTTGTTCCCACAAACGGGGTTGCCTACGACAAAACTCCTGTTCAAGTTAAAGTGCGTCCGGGTGTCCGGGAACAACTGAAAGCAGTAGATGACTGGCAAAACAAACTCAGACAATTGATCGATCAGTTAATCGAAGAAGAGTTAGGCGGCTAAAGCCGCTCGTTGGCTTGCCTCTCAGGTCTAAAGACGCTGAGCTTCCCGCCTATCGCTATTCTTTTTGTGAAAATGCTTTTGACTCGATCGAAACTCAGGGTTGTTACTCCCGATCCGATTAATTGTGGTAAAGCTCAGACCTATTCACCTGCCAACTTTTGCTGAGACAGCTTGAGCGGTTGTCGCAGTTATCGCTCCAAATTACCGCTAGCTGGTTGTTTCCCTTTTAGCCGTTCTATTTTCAAAGGCATCAGAGTAACAACTATAAAGCTATTTATATTTAACAACATTTTGGATAGTGTTTGATTGCCAACCGTAAAATAAGGGTTTTTGGGCGATCGCACAGATGCAAGTTTTGATGGCGGATCGCGATTGCTAAGTCACTGCGGGCGATCGAGCCGTTCTGCAAGGTAAAATCCAGAGTTTAACACTGCGACCTAAAAACAATCTGGACTATTCTTGTACGACCCCAATTAATTTCGTAGTAAGGAATGCAAGTCCTTCTTCATTCATCAAGAGAGGACTAAAGCCCTCACTACAAACACGCGATCGGGTGCTATAACAGCGCGCCAAAATAACCGAGTAAGGTGCGCCGAAAATCACCCTAAAGATAGAGATTTTGCGTCCCCAACAGCAGGTGCAAACCTCGAATAATGAAAAGCAGCCAACAACGGATCTAACTTTTGCTCCAACATCAAATCAGCCAACAATTTAGCAGTCACCGGAGCCAACAAAATGCCATTGCGATAATGCCCAGTTGCCAATATCAAATTATCCCAAGCAGAAGCACCCAAAATCGGCAACTCATCCGTCGTAGCCGGTCGAAATCCCCACCAAAACTCTAGAATCGGATAATTCTGCAATTCTGGATATAACTTAATCGCTCCTGCTAGCAAACTTTGGATTCCTGCGGGCGTATTTCCAGGGGTAAAATCCACATTCTCGCTAGTTGCGCCAATAATAATTCTGCCATCTTGACGCGGCACAATATAAATGCCAGTCCCGAATAAAACTGTTTGCAGCGGCTGAATCACTCCCAAATTTTCTGGTACGCAGACTGACAGCATTTGCCCCTTTCTGGGAAAAACTGGAATATTCAATAACTTTTCACACCAAGGTCCTGCCGCCAAAACATAACGGTCTGCTTGCAATTTTCCGGCTGTTGTTTCTACGCCAAAAACTCGGTTTTTATAGCTAATAATTTCCTGGGCAGTATCTTGAACAATCTCAATCTGCAATTCTTTAGTTGCAGCTTGAAGCGTCCGAAATAAAGCGCGGTTGTCAACTTGACCGTCGTCAGGATACCACCAACCACCAATTACTTCATCGCCCAATCCAAATTGATGTTGGCGAATCGCGTCTCTGTCGAGCCATTGACAATTAAGGTTTGATAAACACGGCTGTTGTTGAGGCTCATTTTGACAGACTGGTGCGATAATTCCCGATCGCCAATATCCCGTTTTCAACCCCGTAATCTCTTCTAGCCGTTCCACCCAGGAAGCATACAGAGAGCGACTTTGCCAGCACAAATCCAGCATCGGACTCGGGGGAATTCGTTCGGCTTGTGGCGCCAGCATTCCGGCAGCCGCCCGGGCCGTCGGTTGTTTAGAATCGGCGGTGACAACGGCGACAGAAGCCCCTCGCAACTTCAGTTCAACTGCTAGGGAAAGGCCGATAATTCCGCCGCCAACAATCAGAATATCTTGAGATGAATTCATTGACTTTTCTATGGACTTTCTGGCTTTTTTACCTCAGGACTTTCTTGAGAGTAAGGTGCTGGTGCAATTGGTGTCAACAATCGCCTAAAATCCCTGATAAATCTCGCTTTTAGTTGAGTTTCGATCCCCCTAAATCCCCCTTAAAAAGGGGGACTTTGATACTCTTGTTCCCTGCAACGATGCGGGGGACGCAGGAGGCTCTTGTTCCCCCCTTAAGAAGGGGGGCGCCGGGGGGATCGAAAGCCTAATCGTCAGCCAGCAGACTCATACTACATTTGACGTATTTGTTGACACTAATGGCTGGTGTTAGCACCTTACAGTTAGAATTTTTGGGCAAGTCTTACATATTATCTTGCAACTCTTGTGGGCCGTTGCTCCTAGGGCGTGTTTTCTTTCCCCGGAGCTCCCCCCTAGCTTGCCCCCTACTCCCCCTTAAAAAGGGGGGAGAAAGAGTGTCTTGCGTCCCTTGAGAAGGGGGATCAGAATCTGATGGGAGAGGAAAGAAAACACGCCCGAGCCCGCCAGAAAGAAATATGCAATCTAAACACAGTACAGCCGATCGGCTGTACTGCACCAAAAATCTATGCTTGAGGTTTCCAGACAGTCTCCGAGCCCTGGCCCCAGAAACCGTCATATTTTGTCACCTTAATATCGCCTAAAACCTTAGTCTGGCAGGACAAACGGCGGTTCGATGCGGGAGAATGGGGAGGAAGCCCAAGTCGCGCTTTTTCGCGCCACTCGGGCTCGGAAACTTCGCCCTCGATGCTGACGGCGCAGGTGCCACAAGTCCCCAAACCGTGACAGTTGATGACTTTGGCGTTACCGTTGTAGAGATCGATGCCGTTTTTGAGCAAGACTTCACGGAGATTCGATTCGCGATCGCACTCAAATGTTTTTCCTTGTGCTTGTACCTTGACCACAGCAATTTACCCCGATTAGATTTATGTTAATTTTCCTATATATTATCGCATTTATTTCAAATAATTTTATCTAATATGATAAGTGATATATTACCAATTGAGAATTGAGAATTCCCCATGAAAAATCGGCTCTGGATCTACGATACCACGCTGCGAGACGGTGCTCAGTGCGAGGGACTCTGCTTATCTCTCGAAGACAAACTGCGCATAGCTCGACAGTTAGACAGCTTAGGAATTCCGTTTATTGAAGGCGGCTGGCCCGGCGCGAATCCTAAAGACGTACAATTTTTTTGGCGGCTCAAAGAACAGCCGCTAAGTCAAGCAGAAGTTGTCGCTTTTTGTTCGACTAGACGGCCCGGGAAAACGGCAGCCAATGATGAAATGTTGCAGCCTATTTTGTCCGCAGGTACTCGCTGGGTAACGCTGTTTGGCAAGTCGTGGGATTTGCACGTGATTGAAAGTTTGAAGACGACGCTAGAAGAAAATTTGGCGATGATTCGAGATACTATTGAATATTTGCGGAGTCAGGGAAGGCGCGTTATTTACGATGCCGAACACTGGTTTGACGGATACAAGCACAATCCCGATTATGCGATTAAAACTTTAGCAGCGGCGGCGGATGCCGGTGCAGAATGGCTGGTACTTTGCGATACTAACGGCGGTACTTTACCTCACGAAGTCAGTCAGGTTGTTCGCGATGTTTTAGCAGCTTTGGGAACAGAACGCGCCCAATCTTTACAGTTAGGAATTCACACTCACAACGACTCGGGAGTTGCGGTTGCTAATGCTTTGGCTGCGGTGCGCGAAGGGGTGACTATGGTACAGGGAACTATTAACGGTTACGGCGAACGCTGCGGTAATGCCGATTTGTGTTCTTTGATTCCTAATTTTAAGCTCAAGTTGGGTTATGATTGCATTCAAGACGAGCAATTAGCTAAATTAACTCAAGTCAGTCGATCGATCAGCGAAATTGTCAACCTTGCTCCCGATGACCACGCTCCTTTTGTCGGTCTTTCGGCTTTTGCTCACAAGGGCGGAATTCATGTATCGGCGGTTGAGAAAAATCCGTTGACTTACGAACATTTGGAACCGCAAAAAATCGGCAACATCCGGCGAATTGTGATTTCGGATCAATCGGGTTTGAGTAATGTTTTGGCGAAGGCTAAGACTTTTGGTATTGAACTCGATCGCAAAAATCCTGCTTGTCGCCAAATTCTCCAAAAATTGAAAGATTTGGAAAGTCAGGGATATCAATTTGAGGGTGCTGAGGCGTCTTTTGAATTGTTAATGCGGGAGGCTTTGTCGCAGCGACAGCGCTGGTTTGAAATTACGGGATTTCAAGTCCACTGCGATAAGGTTGGCGCAGATTGTACGGCTTTAGCAACGGTGAAATTGTCCGTAAACGGTACAATTATTCTGGAATGTGCCGAAGGAAACGGCCCGGTTTCGGCTTTGGATGCGGCTTTGCGGAAAGCTTTGGTGAATTTTTATCCGGCGATAGCCCATTTTTATCTGACAGATTACAAGGTGCGAATTCTGGATTCTGGTGCGGGTACTTCTGCTAAAACTCGCGTGTTGGTTGAGTTTAGTAACGGCCACGATCGTTGGACGACGGTTGGGGTTTCTGGTAATATTTTGGATGCTTCTTGTCAGGCGGTTGTTGAGGGTTTGGAGTACGGTTTGGTGTTGGAAAATCAGGAGGCGATTCCCCTGGTTTGTCGGGTGCATTAACTAAGAATACCGGGCGGTGAGATAAAATACCGGGCGGTTAGAAACCGCGTCTATACAAACCAAACCCGCCTCCGCGGGTTGAAGATGAAGAGTCTGCGGTTAAAATTACCTTATTCTCTTCAGTCCCCCTGAGCTCGGACTTCGTTTGTGTAGGCGCGGTTTCTAACCGCCGTCTTATCTTATTCAACCGTATTGATTCTCAAGTAACTACAATTTTGTCTAAGGATGCAAAAACTCTAAATGATCTCCGGGAATCGATCGCAATTTTGCAGCAGATCCTTGCAGTTTCAACCGGCCGCGTTCTAACATGATAATCCAATCGGCGCGATCGATCACTCGCGGCCTGTGACTGATAAAAATCGTAGTTTTCCCCTGCCGGTGCATCAACAAATTTTCTAAGACTTCCGCTTCGCTAGCGGGGTCTAGCCCTGCGGTAGATTCGTCTAGAATCAATACGGGCGGGTTGTTGAGAATGGCGCGGGCGATCGCCAATCTCTGTCTTTGTCCCCCCGAAATATTTGCCCCAAACTCCCCTAAAACAGTTTGATATTTATCCGGTAATTGACTGATAAATTCATCCGCACCCGCAATTTTGCAAGCTTTCACAATCTGCTCAAAAGTGACATCAGGACTCCCCATCTGAAAATTATCGAGAATTGAACGACTCCAGAAATGCGCTTCTTGGGGAACAAGAACCACCTGCTGTCTGAGACAATCCAGAGACAAATCCTGCAAATTGTAACCGCCAATTCTCACATTACCAGATTGCAGCGGATACAAACCAGCAATTACCTTAGCTAGCGTACTTTTTCCACAACCAGAATAACCGATTAAAGCAATTGCGTGA
Organism: Microcoleus sp. Aus8_D2; assembly: GCF_036702665.1. Lineage (NCBI taxonomy): Bacteria > Bacillati > Cyanobacteriota > Cyanophyceae > Oscillatoriales > Microcoleaceae > Microcoleus > Microcoleus sp. Aus8_D2. The sequence goes on along the minus strand of NZ_JAUBUN010000012.1, from coordinate 80,868 downwards.
CCGCCCGGAAATGTCACAGAAAAATTTTCTAACAAATCAAGTCTACCTGGGTAGTGAAAATTCACACTCTTGCAAACAATCTCGTCGCGGTCTTGAAGCGTTACCACAGGTTTATTAATATCGCTTTTACTTTCTGGCTCAGCATCTATGACTTCGGAAAGCCGTTGAGTTGCTGTCTGGACGCGAGCCATTTCATCAGTACATTCGACCAAGGAAGTCACCCAAGTGCTGACGTTTTGATTCATGCTAATAAAGGCTAGCAACTGACCGATACTCAATGCCTTGTCAATCACCAAGCCGCTGCCCAACCACAGCAGGGTAATGCTGCCCGCTGAGGCGATAAAGCCAGAAAAAATATTGTTGAGAATGCCAATTTGTGTAGTGCGAAAAGTAAGACTCGCTAAGCGACCGAAGCGACCTTGAAATTCTTCCCAAAGTTGCTGGGCGCTGCTAGTCGTTTTGACGGTCAGCGCGCCTTTAAAGGTTTCTACTAAAATGCCTTGAGTTTCTGCTTCCAGCACAAATAGATTCCGCGTTTTTTGCTGCAAAACAGGCAGAAATACTACTGTAGAAGCAGTCATAAATACAGCCATCACTGTAGCTGCAAGGGTCAGTTCTTTGCTGTAAAATAACATAAAAATAAAAGAAACTACAGCTATAAAAAATTGACTGGGCAAGCTGATAGCAAATTGAGAAACTAATTTATTTATTTCTTGGATATCTTGTAATCTACTGACGATTTCGCCGCTGCGTCTGGTTTCGTAAAAGCTCAAAGGTAATCGCAGGAACTTGCGCCCGAATTCCATCACCAATCCCAACTCTAAACGCTGGGAAAATTGAGCAATCAAATTCGACTGTACCAATCCTAAACTGCTGCTAAACAAGTTCATAACTATAACTGCGATCGCCACACTTGCCAAAAGTTGCGTGTCGCCCCGCACCAGAATGTCGTCGGTGAGCAGTTGTACCAGAAAAGGCGAAGCAATCGACAGCAAACCCAACACCACATTCAGCAACAGTGCTTCCATTAAAAGCTGGCGGTAAATCCAAACCCGGCGCGTCCATTTTTGTAAGGAATTGGAGGGCACTTGGCCGTCTGCTTCGGCAAAAAATCGATCGGGATCTGGATCTACTAGCAAGCACAGCCAATCCGTCCAACCTGCTGCTAATTCTTCTTTGGAAATATAGCGCATACCGACGGCCGGATCGCCGATCGCATATTTGTCGCCCTGCTTTCCGTACAAAACAACCCAGTGATACCCGCTCCAGTGAATAATTGCCGGTAAAGGTGCTTCGTCAATTTTGTCTAAAATAGCAGCCGCTGCTCGCACGGATCGAGCATTAAAGCCCACCGCCTCAGCGCCTTGTTTCAAGCCCAGCAGAGTTGTCCCCTTTTGGCCTGTACCCGCAGATTCTCGCAAACGGCTAATCGCCAAATTCTGTCCGTAAAATTTCGCGATCGAAGCCAGACAAGCCGCCCCGCAGTCTTCTTCGCTCTGCTGGAGCACAACCTGATATTTCTTAAACCTGTTGACTTGTCCGAATAATGGCATTTTGCCGATCAAAGGGATGTTCTTTAACATTTTGCAAAATGAATAATGGTAGAGCATAAAGAAGATTACTCATCACCAACTACCCAATCAGCAAAAAGCACCCATAAAGTTATGGGTGCTTTCTCGATTCCACAGTTATAGAGCTGAATTGACTAGCACTAAACTTTACCAGTAGCCGTAGCGAACTACTCTTCTGTATGAACCGTCGCAATTGCGGCGGTACACGACCCAACGGCGCCGACGGCGACAGTTGTCGCGATCGGAATAATAATAGTGACCGCCGTTGACGCTAGCTGATTCTTCTGGGGTGAGTTCAGCAAACAGTGAGTTGTCCTTTGTTTCTTGCATGATGATTTGACTCCATTTAAGTTGATAAGATTGAACGAAAACTAGAAATTTTATCTAATTTCGATAGCCTCGTGTAATTACTGAGTAATACTTCTCAATGGCTCTGCGAAGTCCGGAATACCACTGAGAAGTTTTGAAAGTTCACCCGATCGCACTACCTAACTCACCTATGTAGACTATTAGGGTTTTGTCATAAGTGCGATGGTGGCATTGGCGGCACTAAACTTTACCAGTATCCGTAGCGAACTACTCTTCTATAGGAACCGTCGCAATTGCGGCGGTACACTACCCAACGGCGCCGACGGCCACAGTTGTCGCGATTGGAATAGTAGCGATCGGAATAATAGTAGTGACCGCCATTGACGCTAGCTGATTCTTCAGGGGTGAGTTCAGCAAACAATGAGTTTTCCTGTGTTTCTTGCATGATAATTTGACTCCATTTAAGTTGATGATATTGAACGAAAACTAGAAATTTGATATAATTTCGATAGCCTCGTATGATTACTAACTAATACTTCTCCATGCCTCTGCGATCGCCCGGAATATTACTGAGAAAGTTTTAAGATTTATCCGATCGCACTACCTGACTCATTTATCTAAACCACTAGGGTTTTGTAAGGGCGATCGCGACTCGGATCGAAAAGGAAAAGCTGGCTCGGCTGTGGCACGAAAAACAGCGTACAGACGCCATTGCTACTGCTGTTCTTGCTTTCGCTGTTGGTGTTTCCACTGCTGACACCGCTGCTAGTGCTGCCACCGCTGACAGTAGCAGATTCTCGATCTGTTAGTTCGGTAAAGAGTGAATCTTGTTGATTGTCCGGCATCAGGAACTCCTATTAATACATATGTACTTACTTACGTACACATCCCAGAAAAACCGGGTAACAGCGCCCAAAAGTCATTGCCCAAACGCTCTATTTTCATGACTGTTGCCCGCTGGCTTCACCATTTTTGATGTTTGGGCAAATTGGTGGGTGGGGACGGCAAAGCTGTGCGGATTTTGACCTTGACCCTGTGAATTTTGATTTAGACTTCTAAACTTATGCTTGGTGTCCGGAAAACTGAAAATAAATGTGACAAAAGAATTAGGATCTCGCTCTCTCCTTCTGCCAACTCATACCCTTTGAGATTTGGGAATGACTGATTTAATCAGGGTTGGGAGCAGTCTTACAGTTGCATTCTTTTTTTGAACTGGTATTAAAACTCAAAACTATCCTCCTCCCCCAATTCAAAATTCAAAATTCAAAACTCAAAACGATTCCTCTCACCCCCAGTAGCCACCATGTCTCGCACTCCCGAACCCACACCCGCAGAAACCTTTGATAACGACCAGTTTTTGCCCCCTGTCAGCCGCTGGACGACTTTGGGGGGAATTTTGATGGTGGCAACATTTGGCGGGGCGATCGCCCTTGCCAGCGTCACCAAATACAGTGCTACAGTCAAAGCAGACGCGATCGTCCGTCCAGCCGGAGAAGTGCGCCTGGTGCAAGCAGCAACCGAAGGAACCCTCGAAAGCATTGCTGTCAGCGAAAATCAGACAGTAAAAGCCGGAGATGCGATCGCAGTTGTAGACGCTTCACGTTTGGGCGCCCAAAAAAAGCAGTTACAAGAAATAACTAATCAGTCTCAAACAGCAGCACAGCAAATCAACCAGCAACTGCGGGAGTTGGAAAATCAAATTTTAGCCAGCGGCCAATTTCAAAGCATCCAAACTGCAAGTCCAGCCGCCCAGGAAATAGTCGAGTCAGCTCTCGTAAAAATCGCCACATCGCAGCCGGATGTAGCCGAGAGACTGGGAAGAAGCCGACGAGTTTTGCTCGTCAAGCGATCGTCCATTCAACAACAATTAATTCAATCTAAAAAAGAACTCAATCAAATTCAGTCAAAACTCGAAAATAGCGTGATCCGCGCGCCCGCTGATGGTACAATTCTCAGATTGGAAGTACAAAACACCGGTCAAACCGTACAAGCCGGCAGCGCGATCGCCCAAATCGTCCCCAGCGACGTACCCCTGGTAGTCAAAGCCAAAGTGACATCCCAAGACATCGCCCGCATCCAAATCGGCCAACCCGTACAGATCCGGATTTCCGCCTTACCCTTCCCAGATTACGGGACACTCAAAGGAACAGTCAGCGCGATCGCCCCAGATGCGATCGCCCCTCAAAATCCCGGTAATAATTTAGGTACAGCTTATTACGAAGTAGCAATTAAGCCCCAACAAACCTATTTAACAAAACTCCAATCCGGCAGCGGTCAATTCTTAGGAAACTCCCAGACAAATGTCCCCCGCCAGTATTCAATTCAATCGGGAATGGAGGGCAGAGCCGATATTATTACCGATCAAGAAACAGTTCTCACATTTGTTTTGCGTAAAGCAAGGTTGCTGACAGATTGGTAATTGCTTAAAAGGTAAGGACACGGCAATGTCCCTTCCTGTCAACTTAAGTCGGAAACCTGAGAAATCTCATTTACCACCGAGGCCAGATCCCCCTAAATCCCCCTTAAGAAGGGGGACTTTGATGACTTCCAGTTCCCCCCTTCTTAAAGGGGGACTTTGATGACTTCCGGTTCCCCCCTTCTTAAGGGGGGCTAGGGGGGATCTGGCCTTAATCGTCAGACAGTAGATCTGTAATACATAAGACCTAAAATTGACACGCCTTGACAACGCCGTGTCCCTACAGATGTCTTAAAAGTGGAACGGGCTTCTAGCCCGTTGCTGACAATGATGAAAAATGTAAATTTCAACCAAAACTATCTTAAATTAAAAGAACGTGTCAATATAGAAATGTGACTTCAATTCTATTCTTTCCTCATGGGCAAACAGCGCGTTCTTTCAGGAGTTCAGCCAACAGGCAATCTTCACCTCGGTAATTATCTCGGTGCCATTCGCAACTGGGTAGAAGGTCAAAGCCAGTACGAAAACTACTTTTGCGTAGTAGATTTGCACGCAATTACCGCACCGCACAATCCAGCAACTCTAGCATCCGACACTTACACCATCGCCGCTCTCTATTTAGCTTGCGGCATCGATTTAGAATATTCTACTATTTTCGTGCAATCCCACGTCTCGGCGCACACAGAACTAGCATGGCTGCTCAACTGCATTACGCCGATTAACTGGCTCGAAGATATGATTCAATTTAAAGAAAAAGCAGTTAAACAAGGCGAAAATGTCAACGCAGGATTGCTAAACTATCCCGTGTTGATGGCAGCAGACATCTTGCTTTACGATGCCGACAAAGTGCCAGTAGGAGAAGACCAAAAACAGCATTTGGAACTTACCCGCGATCTTGTCGTCAGATTAAATCACCAATTCGGCACACCAGAAAAACCTGTTTTGAAACTTCCCGAACCGTTAATTCGGACTGACGGCGCGAGGGTGATGAGTTTGACAGACGGCACGCGCAAAATGTCGAAATCCGACCCTTCCGAACTGAGTCGAATTAATTTGTTAGATTCACCAGAAACAATTACCAAAAAAATCAAGCGCTGCAAAACAGATGCAGTGCGGGGCTTGACTTTCGACGACCCCGATCGCCCGGAAGCGAGAAATTTGCTAACACTGTATCTCCTGCTTTCGGGTAAATCGAAGGAAGAAGTTGCAGCGGAATGTGAAAACATGGGTTGGGGAGATTTCAAACCATTGTTGACAGAGACAACAATTAATGCGCTCAAACCTATTCAAGATAAATACAAGGAAATAATGGAGGAGCCGGGATATTTAGAATCTGTACTCCGTCAAGGCAGAGAACAAGCAGAAGCAATTGCCAATCAAACTTTGAATAAGGTTAAAACTGCTTTCGGTTATTCTCTCCCTAATTAGTCATTAGTCATTAGTCATTAGTCATTAGTCATTAGTCATTAGTCATTAGTCATTGGTCATTGGTCATTAGTCAGTAGTAGTAACTGCCAACTGCCAACTAACAACTAACAACTGCCAACTAACAACTGTCAACTGTCAACTGTCAACTGTCAACTGTCAACTGCCAACTGCCAACTGTCAACTGTCAACTGTCAACTGTCAACTGCCAACTAACTATGAACCGTTTTCGTACAGCCTGCACCACCCCCGGAGAATTCATAATTACCGCCGAAGTTGCTCCCCCAAAAGGTGGCGACATGACTCATACGATCGCAATGGCTGAACTTCTCAAAAACAGAGTGCACGCCATTAACATCACAGACGGAAGCCGCGCAGTGCTGCGAATGTGTCCCCTAGCAGTTTCCGCAATTCTCTTGCAGCGCGGAATTGAGCCGATTTGTCAAGTTGCTTGTCGCGATCGCAATCAAATAGGCCTGCAAGCCGATCTCATGGGAGCCCACGCTTTAGGCATCCATAATATCTTGGCACTTACCGGCGATCCAGTCAAAGCCGGCGACCATCCCAAAGCCAAAAGTGTATTCGACTTAGAATCAGTGCGGCTGCTGCAAGTCATTCAAAAAATGAACGGTGGCTTTGACTGGAATGACAAAGCTTTAACAGACGGAGTTACCGATTTATTTGTCGGTGCCGCTGTCGATCCGCAATGCCCCAGTTGGTCGGGTTTAAAAAGCAGATTTGAGAAAAAAGTAGAAGCTGGAGCCCAGTTTTTTCAGAGCCAATTAATTACCGATTTTGACCTTTTGGATAAGTTTATGCAGCAAATTGCGATCGGCTGTAACAAACCAATTTTAGCAGGAATCTTTTTGTTTAAATCAGCTAAAAATGCTGAATTTATTAAAAAATACGTGCCGGGAGTTCACATACCGCAAGAGACGATCGATCGTTTGGCAAAATCTCCCCAACCTTTGCAGGAAGGCATCAGAATTGCAGCCGAACAAGTCAAGCTAGCGCGGCATTTATGTCAAGGAGTTCACATGATGGCCGTTAAGCGAGAAGACTTGATTCCTCAAATTTTGGATTTGGCGGGAATCGAGCCACTGAGCTAAAATTGAGCAAGCAGGCGGAAAAAACCATATACCGTAGGGGCGGGTTTTACCAACCATCCGTGTCCAAAATGAATAAGATAATAAACCCGCCCTCCCCCGCTCATATCGTGTCCGATCGACTAACCGCACGACAAACCGTTCGTAGTACAGACGAGTGGCACAAGCGATTTACGTAACCCAGGGCGATCGCATTTCTCGCTTTCAACCCACACAATCCCGTTAGCACGACGGAAATTCGAGGAGTGGCACCGATGACTGTCGCTCAAATGAGTGTCACTCGAAAATGCGACTGGGCGATCGAGGAGTGCGATCGCTACAACAGTTGTAGGTGCTTGGAAAAAAAGCGATCGAGATATTCAGGCTTTGTTTATTTGGTACATCAATCTAAAAAAAGCTTCTTTATGGAAAAAATCACAAATCTATCTTAGGAAACATCTTAATAGTAATCTGTCGAAAAATACAATAGACAATGAATGAACGAGCGAACAATTAACCCAAAAGGCTTAGTTACGCCACCTCCTGATAGAGAATCCTCGAAATCACTTAAAATTAAGGACTTAACTTATGTCACGCCCACGCCCCATTGTTCTCATACACGGTTACTCAGCTAATTCAACAGTTTTTGGTGAATGGGAAAAACATCTTAAAAGTCACTACCAAAACCCAGAACTTATAGTCATCCATACAGCTAGCTATAAATCTCTTACTAATGAGATAACCATCAAAGATATTGCTGAAGCATTTGACCGAGTGCTTCGCTCCTATATTGAAGACGATCAAGAATTTGATGCCATTGTTCATTCAACTGGAATGCTGGTTATTCGCGCTTGGTTAACTACTTACGCCTATGCTGCTGATGTCAATCGTCGCAGTCGCCTCAAACACTTGATTGGATTAGCACCAGCAAATTTTGGCTCTCCTTTAGCCCATAAAGGAAGAAGTTGGCTTGGTTCGATTATCAAGGGAAATAAAATACTTGGCCCTGATTTTATCGAAGCTGGCAATCTGATTTTGGATAATCTTGAATTAGGTAGTCGTTTCACTTGGGATCTTGCTCATATTGACTTGATTGGCTCTGCCCAAAATAAACCCGAACATAAAGCCTACTATGGCGAAGATAACAATACCCCTTACGTGTTTATTTTCTGTGGCAATCAGGGATATGACCGATTGAGCGCATTAGCTAATACTCCCGGGTCTGATGGTACTGTCAGATGGGCAGGTTGCGCTCTTAACACCCGCAAATTTATTGTTGATTTGACGCAAGATCCATCTCAAAAAAAAGACAAGCCTGTAGAAGAGCGAGCCAAACCAGACGAACATCCCGAACAGCAGATTGATATCCCAGTGGTGCTAGTTGATGGTCACAATCACAATACAATTGTGCAGAATCCTAGCAAAGATTTAGTTGAGTTAGTGCTAGAAGCTTTAGATGTTTCCGATCGAGACAGTTTTGGCAGATGGACAGCCAAGACAAAAGCTCATATGGATATCCTGAAAAAGGAAAAAGGAGCTCAATGGGAAGAATGGCAACAGTTTATTATTCGTGTTGTAGATGAGCGTCTCGATCCAGTTACAGATTGGAATGTTCAGCTTTCTATGAAGAAGGATCGAGATGGCAAAGAAGTTTGGTTGTATGAAAATTCAGATTTACAGGTTCATACCTATGCTCGGGACAAAAGTCTGCGATGCTTTCATCTCAATCTAAGTAAACTGAACCTAGAAAGCATTTCTGAATTATGTATGAAGTTGATTGTTTCATCTGGAACTAGCCTTGTTGCGTATTACGGTTATGGCAGTGGAAAAATTACTGTAGAGGGCGAGCTACAAGAGTCAGATGGAAGATGGGATGCAAAATTGAAATTAGATCATCTTCTTCAGGCAGAAGTGAAATTTTTCTGTCCTTTTACAACTACTCTGATTGAGATTCGTCTGAATCGCGAACCAATGCCAATAAACAGAGCCAAAGAAAATACTATTTTAACCTTTGCAGAGAAGCCAAAGAAACCTCTGTTAGAGTAAGAAATGGTGGCTGTCCCGTTAATCTGCTTCTCACCCAAAATATAGCGGGACTGCTATCAGCCTCAAAACCATAGACTGGGGCGCCGGAATTGTTAACCGCTCACCCCAACTTTTTACCTTAAACATCATTAGATCTCTTGCAAAAGTCCCTCTCATCAAATTTTGGAACGGGCCGAAGAGCCCGTTCCCCAAAAAAAAATAATCTTTGTGGAACGGGCATCTTGCCCGTTCCTAGGTGTTTTTGCAAGATATCTATTCAACTCTACCAAAAAGGATATCTCAGGGATAAACAAATCAAATTTTTCTACCAATTTGAAGAACTATTGCAGAATCAGAAATTAGAGGTTTTCACCTGTAGGGAAACGGCACTGCCGTGTCCGGCGGCGAGTTATGCCTGCCGGACAGATAATTTCTATAGGATTAATAACTGTAGCAACATTTTTGCTTGCATGGTATCAGTAGTTGCAAAATAGAGTTTAGTAGAGGCAAAAAAGGTAGAATAAAAGATGATGGCGTTGGCTGAAACTATCGAGCCATCGCTTTGATTATTTACCGAGGAACAAAAGGCAGACGATCGCCTAGTCCATGCTCTTCGGGACTCATTAAGAAAATCATGGAATTTGGATCGGTCAACAGTTGATAATAAGTAGGTAGGCAGGAAAATTTATCGTTGAGACAAGGTAGAGGGCAGAAAGTTGAAGGGAAAAAGATTTGAGCTAAGTTTACTTTTCGTTACATACTTCTCTGTATTTGCGCGTTTCTACTCATGAGCGAATTGCTAGCAGCGAGTTGCTGGCTGAGTTAGACTGATCTTTATGGAAGCGCTACATTTGGTTGGCGTCGCCATTGGAATCGTTAAAAGAGTTTCGTAAGGGCATTAGTAGCCATGACTAATTCAGATTTACTCGATCGCGATAATATCAAAATAGTAGAATCCCAAATTTCAGAAGTTACCGTGTACACTGATCGCGCCCTGATCACCCGCCGCGGCACAGTAGCCCTGACGGGAAACGAGCGCGAATTAACCATCGCCTCCCTCCCCACAACCCTCGAAACCGAGTCAGTCAGGGCCACCGGCGCAGGTACAGTCGCCGTGCGATTGCTGGGAGTGCGTAGCGAAATAGTGTTTCACAGCGAACCTGCGGGCGATCGCCTCCTCGAATTAACCGCACAAATCCAAGAGTTAGAAACCCAAAAACGCGCCATAAAAGACCAAATCGCCTCGCGAAGAATTCAACTCAACTTTGTCGAGAATTTGAGCGAAAAAAGCGTCGGTTCCTTTGCTAGCAGCATCTCCAAGCAGCAGATCGGTTTGAGTGAAGCCGGCGAATTGCTCAATTTTTTAGGCAGTAATTATAAAAAGTACATAAGTGCGATCGCTCAACACGAAAGACAGCAAAGCGACTTAGACAAGCAAATAGCAGCTTTGCAGCAGCAGTTGCGCCAAGTACAAACTCCCCATTCCCAGCAAAGCTTTAACATCATTGTCGCGATCGATCCCAGCGGCAGCGGCAATTTTGAACTAGAAGTTTCCTATGTAGTAACGCGAGCCCGTTGGACTCCCCTGTACGACTTGCGAGTCAATACTACCAACAACCAAATCAATCTCAATTACCTAGCCGAAGTCAATCAAAACACCGGCGAAGATTGGACTGGAGTAGCGCTGACTTTATCCACCGCCAAACCCGGAATGGGTACTTTGCCCCCAAAACTCGAACCTTGGTTTATCGATATTTATAGCCGAAATTATGCTCAAACCACAGAAGTGGAGAGCATGAAGCGATTGAGATCGAGTGAGCCAGAATTTCCATTGCCAATGATGGCTATGGCTCCTAGTGCTGATCCTCCCGCACGCGAACCCATAGCAGCTCAAACCGCGACAGCAACAGTATCAAAAGAAGGCAGCACCGTCTCATTTCAAATAGGAGGAAATACCAATATTCCCAGCGACGGCACGCCTCACAAAGTCACTATTTTCAGCGACAATTATCCCTCTAAACCTGAATATATCGCCGTTCCGCGTTTAGTCAGTTTCGCCTATTTACAAGCAATTATCACCAACCCAGCGACAGGTGCAACTCTACTGCCCGGTAAAGCAAATATTTTTCGCGACAACACATTCGTCGGTAATGTGCAGTTAGAAAATGTTTCCCCTGGCGAAGAATTCAAGCTTAATTTAGGAATAGATGAAGGATTAAAAATAGAGCGCGATTTAGTAGAAAGACAAGTCGATAAAAAACTGATCGGCAATCAGCGGCGCACGACATACGCCTATCGGTTAATTGTGACAAACTTGCAGCAAGTACCAGCACACCTCACCCTAAAAGAGCAACTTCCAGTCAGTCGCAAGGAGCAAATAAAAGTGCGCTTAACTCAGAGTAATCCGAAGATAGTAGCAGGTGAAATGGGAATCCTCGAATGGATAATCTCTCTGCCACCGCAAGCCAAGCAAGAGTTATATTACCAGTTTGTTGTCGAACATCCTCCCGAGTTAACTGTCATCGGTTTAGATATTTAATTAGGCTTTACGCTCTTAAGCTGTAGCTGCATCTACAGCTTATAACAATTCTGAAAAATATTTATGACTTACGCACGGGTGGTCAGAAACCGGGTTTTTTACGAAAATTATTCGTTGTAATGCACAGATTAGGTAAAAAACCCGGTTTCTTTGGTCTTAATGTGTAAGTCCTGATATTGCTAAATATCAATTAGAAGCCAATACAGTTCACATCAAACCGTCAAGAAAGTAAAAGCAATGTGAAAAATAGACTCTGCGATTGCTTCGTTCCTCTCTTCGGACAATTCTAAAAATATAATTTTTATAAGAGTGAGAATTGTAGCAATATTTTTTTAAACTGGTGGTGTTAGTTGTAAGTGCTGCTCAAGCATCTTTACTCAAATTTTATTGAATAAGAGGAATTTCAACGACAAACTTTGCTCCTTTTCCCAATAGTGAGTCACAATATAAATTCCCACCATGTTGCTATACTACAATTTTGTGACTGATAAATAGTCCTAGTCCTGTACCTTTTCCCACGGGTTTGGTAGTAAAGAAGGGATCGAATAATTGTGATTGTAATTCCTCAGAAACTCCCACACCATTATCTAATATTTGAATAGATATTTTGTTCTTATTCATAAGTTTAGTTCTAATTTTTATTTCTCCTTGTGTGCCGATAGATTTGGTACAAATGGAATCAATAGCATTATCCAGAAGATTCATAAATACCTGATTTAGTTGACCAGAATAACACTGAATTTTGGGCAAGCGAGCATAATCTTTTATCACGATTATTTCTGGATATTCTGCTGTGCCTTTCAGCCGACTTTTAAGCATCATCAGCGTACTGTCGATACCTTGATGAATATCCACTCGTTTCAATTCAGATTCATCGTGACGGGAGAAATTTCGTAATGACTGAACTATTCCCTGAATGCGATCGGTTCCTATCCGCATAGAATTCAGAAGTTTGATCAAGTCTTTTTGCAAAAAATCTAGGTTGATAGCATCAATTTCTACTTTAATTTCTGTTGGGGGATTGGGAAAATGTTGTTGATAGAGGTTTACCAAATACAGTAAATCTTTGAAATATTCAGTAGCAGGAATCAAATTGCCGTGAATGAAATTAACTGGATTGTTAATTTCATGGGCTACCCCTGCAACCAGATTCCCAATTGAAGACATTTTCTCACTCTGGATGAGTTGGGCTTGGGTGCGCTTTAGTTCGCGCAGAGTAAGTGCTAAATTTTTAGCTTGTTGTTGTAATTCAAATTCGGCTTGTTTGCGGGCGGTTATATCACGGATAGTAACGGAAAAACCATCTCCTAACTTGACTGCTACAACATGAAACCAACAAGATTCTCCTGATTCATAGTAAAAATCCTGTTCTAAAATTTCCCCAGTCTCGACAATATTAACGAAGCGATTAAATAGTTCTGGATCGACAGAATTCAGGATTTTTGTGAGTACCAATTTGCCAATCATCTCTTCACGGCTGCGTTGAAAAGCTCTAGCAATTACGGGGTTAACGACTAAACAGCGAAAATCTTCAATCTCCCCTGTTTCGGTGTTGCGAACAGCCTGCATTGCCGCAATACCATCCAGAGAACTATTCAAAACACTAGCCAGTAAAGCCCTCGATTGATAAAGTACCTCTTCTGCTTCCCGACGCTTAATATTTTCCTGTTCCAGCAGCCGTTGCTGGCGTTGAATGGTTAACTGATTTTCCAGACGCGCCACTACTTCTTCGATTTGAAATGGTTTGGTGATGTAGTCTATACCCCCTACATCAAAGGCGGTTACTTTGTCTAAGACATCATCTAATGCGCTAATAAAAATAACTGGAATTTGGCGGAAATCTGCATCCGCTTTGAGAGTTCTACAAACCTCATAACCATCCATTTCTGGCATTTTGATATCTAAAAGTATCACGTCTGGTCGCTTTACTTTCACTGTTTTCAGTGCCATCCGTCCACTGGTGACGCTGCGAACAGTGTAGCCGAGTTTGAGGATCGCATCGCTGAGTAATTGTAGATTTTCTAGAAGATCGTCTACAATTAGAATATTACCTTTATTTGCGGTTTCAAAATTAAGATTCATTGCTTATAAGGGGTTCAACTAGATCGACAATCTGCTCAAATTGAAATTGATGCACAATTTTTGTCAAGGATCGTATTAAATGAGTTTCTGTTTGGGGAATCTCTCCTACCAGTTGCAACACGAGGTTACTATTAGCCTCAAGAGCAGCTTCGTATAATTGAGCAATCCATTTTTGAGGCATACAGGTTAAATCTTCCGATGTCAAGGGGCGTTTCTCTGTATCATCCAACACTGGAGATATTATTTCTGCATAAATATATTTGACACCCAGATGTTTAGCTATTGCATCAAAAATACTGTGTTCTGTAAAAGGTTTGCGAACAAAGTCATCACATCCAGCCGAAAGCACGATCGCCCTTTCTTCTTCCAACACACTGGCCGTTAACGCAATTATAGCCGTAGCATTGCCTTTGGTGGTGGATTTGATGTATTTTGTGGCTTCGTAGCCGTCCATCACAGGCATCCTCATGTCCATCCAAATCAGGTGCGGTTCCCATTCATCCCAAATGGCGATCGCCTCTTGTCCGTTACTAGCTTCTTTCATCTCAAATCCCAAGGGACTCAACAGCTTAATTAATAATAGTCGATTAATAGATTTATCATCGACTGTGAGGATTTTGTAGGTAGGTTGACCGGACGCAAGTGCTAGCACCCTTGGATGTTCTACTGTACTCTTGCTGTGGGTTCCTTGACCCAATTTTACCTGAATATAAAATTGGAAAGTTGTACCTTTTCCTAATTCACTTTCTACGGAAATATCTCCCCCCATTAGTTGCACAAATTTCCGACTGATTGCTAAACCTAAACCCGTTCCTTCCTGCACTTCTTTTCCGGCTTGGGCTTGACTAAAGGCATTAAAGATGTTGGGCAGTTCGGCTGCTGCAATACCCACTCCAGTATCGCCCACCCGAAAATGCAAATTAAAAACATCTGTGGTTTCTTGCTCTCCCTGAAAGACATTGAGAGTAATGTTACCCTCTGAGGTAAATTTGATGGCATTGCTGAGTAAATTAATTAAAACCTGACGCAGTTTTACTTCATCGGTACAGATGTAGCTGGGGACATTTTCTGTTCCCTGGAATAGCAAATTCAATCCGGCATTATTAGCTCGCAGATGCAACATATCTTCCAAATCATTCAGCAAGATATGTAGGTCAAAGTCTGTAGGATTAAGGGTGGTTTTACCTGCTTCGATTTTCGATAAATCGAGAACATTATTAATTACTGTTAACAGATAATCACCGCTCCGATAGATGATTCCGGCATTTTCATGTTGCTCTGGGGGAATATTTGTGGCGCGTACCATCAATTGCGAAAAGCCGAGAATAGCATTGAGGGGCGATCGCAATTCGTGGCTCATATTGGCAATAAAGGTACTTTTGGCTTGATTTGCTACTTCCGCTTTTTCTTTGGCAATAACTAACTCTGCTGTTCGTTCGTTCACTCGTTGTTCCAAAGTTTCAAAAGATGTTTGTAACTGTCCTGCCATATTATTAAAAGCTCGTGCCAGTTGAGCTGTTTCATCTTTTGAGTTAATTTTAACGCGGATATTTAAGTTACCCGCAGTAAACTCAGCAACGATATTAGCGAGATCAATTAATGGCTTAGTCAGTAGTTGTCCAATGCCAAAGGCGATGATTGTTACTACTCCAGCGATTAGTGCAAATAAAATTAGTGCATCACTAATTTGCTTTTCCACAGGCGCTAGAGCCACAGCCAGCGGTTGTGCGAAAAGCACAGACCAAGGTTGGTATTGTAAACGATCGATCGCGATCAAATTTGCCTGATTATTATTGTCCGTAAATGATGCTATTAAAGAGGATTGTTTGGTATCTAATGCTTGCTTAATTTGGGGTAAGTTTGTAGCAGTTTCTTGACTCAATTTTTTTGACAAACGCCCTTCTATCTTTAGTTTATTTGCCACATCAGACGACAGAGGTACAAGGGATTTAAAAACCAGTTTTGGTGTTGTGCTATGGGCTAGATAAATATAATTTTCATCGAAAAGAATTGCTGATGATTTTGCGCCTGCTCGCTCAGTTTGTCGAGTTACTAATTGCTGAACAACTGTGGCATTGTAGGATACTCGCAATATCCCTAGTATCTTTCCCTTTGCATTGCGAACAGGACTACTAAAAAACAGTTGAATTAGATCGGGAATTGTTGGCGATCGCTTCATACTAGAGACAAAAGGTAGCTGAGTTTGCAGAGGTTCTCTAAAATAATTGTCACTGGATTCATCTCGACCAATATCCGGTGTATTCGTATCTAAAACATTCCGTCCGTTTAGATCTAGCAAAGCGTAAGAGAGAATATTGTTCGTATCTTTACGACTGAGACGGATTAATGTTTCTGTCGCTAACCGCATTTCACGACTATCCTTTCGCTGTTCGACCGTTTGGCCCAGGTAAGCAGATAAACCTGGTAAAAGCGCTTCTACGCGGACGGCATTGAGATTACCATCAATAAACGCATCTATTCTGTTAACAGTTTCCTTTGCCGCCGCCGATAGAGCTTGTCTTGCGTTGTCAGTTAGTGCCTTTTCTGTTGTCTGTTTATTCAGATAAGCTAACAACAATAAAGGGATAAGAGCCACCATAAGAAATGATACGATCAACTTGGTACGGATACTGTTAAAAAGTGAGTGATTCATGGCAAATTAGGAGAATATAAGAAAGATGAATTAAACAAAGTTTTGAGTTCGGGAAGGCGTGTAATGTTGCCAGAGCGAATAAAAAACTCTGCATTTTTCTTAGCTGTTTTGTAGATAGAATGACTGCTATTCGATTCAAAAAACTTCTTATTTTCTTCAAGATTAGTGAGGTTTATGCCATCTATAGATAGTTGAGTCGTAGAAAAATTTAATTCTTTACTGATGATAGCGTTTCCTTCCTTAACATTTGCTTCCCAGTAGTTCAGTGCTTGCAACCATCCTCGAATAAATGCACGAATATCTTCCGGACGTTCGCGGATTGCTTCACCGCGAAAGGTAAGCACATCTAAAATCAAGCCAGGAGTTTGCTTGCTGCTAAACAGGATGTGTCCTCCTAATTTTAAAGCTTCAGAAAGATGGGGTTCCCAAGTGTGTCCTGCTTGGATTGTATTGATTTTTAATCCTTTGGCAACTTCCACAGCATCGAATTTGACTAGGTTGACATCATCGCTAGTTAAATTAGCAGTTTTCAACATCTCAGCGACAAAAATTTCACTAAATCCGCCTAGACTTACACCCAGATTTTGCCCTTTCAGGTCAGCTACTGTTCTAATGTGTGATTGTGCAACTACCACATCTGCGCCTATGCTTTCATCTACAACCATGACAGTTTGCATATCGGGATTTGTGGCACTTAAGCTAATAAAACCTCCCAAGCTACCTCCAATACCATCATACTTCCCGGCACTAAAATCTGCGCGTTGTAATTGGGAGTATTTTACATAACTCAGTTCCACATCTATCCCTTGTGCTTTGAAGAATCCTTTTTTTTGGGCTATGATGGCTGGTGCATTGCCAACAAAAATGGCGCAAGCTACTTTTAAAGGAGGGCGTTTTACTTCGGTTGGTTCTGAAGCATGGCAAGTCAATAGCAACCAGCAAATCGCGAACAAAATAGTAACGGACTTGAGTAGTTTAGACATTGCCACTCCGGGGTTCTACTAAATTAACTATATGCTCAAACTTGAATTCACGTGCAAGTTTGGTCAAGGTTTTTATAAGATAAGTTTCTGTTTGGGGAATTTCTCCTACCAGTTGCAACACGAGGTTAGTATTAGCCTCAAGTGCAGCTTCGTATAATTGAGCAATCCATGATTGAGGCATACAGGTTAAATCTTCCGATGTCAAGGGGCTTTTTTCTGTATCATCCAAGACTGGAGATATTGTTTCTGCATAGATATATTTGACACCCAGATGTTTCGCCAATGATTCAAAAATCGTATGTTCAGCAAAGGGTTTGCGAACAAAGTCATCACAACCAGCCGAAAGGACGATCGCCTTTTCTTCTTCCAACACGCTCGCCGTTAACGCAATTATAGCCGTAGCATTGCCTTTGGTGGTGGATTTGATGTATTTTGTGGCTTCGTAGCCGTCCATCACAGGCATCCTCATGTCCATCCAAATCAGGTGCGGTTCCCATTCATCCCAAATTGCGATCGCCTCTTGTCCGTTACTAGCTTCTTTCATCTCAAATCCCAAGGGACTCAACAGCTTAATTAACAGTTGTCGATTAATAGATTTATCATCGACTGTGAGGATTTTGTAGGTAGGTTGACCGGGCGCAAGTTCCAGCACCTTGCCATGTTCTACTGTACTCTTGCTGTTGCTTTCTTGACCCAATTTTACCTGAATAAAAAATTGGAAAGTTGTACCTTTGCCTAATTCACTTTCTACGGAAATATCCCCTCCCATTAGTTGCACAAATTGCTTGCTGATGGCTAAACCTAAACCCGTTCCTTCCTGCATTTCTTTTCCTGCTTCGGCTTGACTAAAGGCATCAAAGAGTTTTGGCAATTCCGCTGCTGCAATCCCTACCCCAGTATCGCGAATCTGGAAATTCAAAGTAAAAACATCTTCTGTTGCTTCATTGCTTTTCCAAACAGTCAAACAAACCACTCCATTGGGAGTGAATTTAATCGAATTTGTCAGTAAATTCAGTAAAATCTGACGGAGCTTGATTTTATCGGTGCAAATATTGCGAGGTAATGATTCACTGCGCTCAAATATTAAATTTAATCCGGCATTTGTTGCTTGCAAATACAGCATATCTTCTAATTCATCCAGCAAGCAATATATGTCGAATACTTGAGGATTTAGGGTGACTTTGCTAGCTTCAATTTTTGATAAATCAAGAATATTATTAATCAGCGTCAATAGGTAATCACCACTGCGATAGATGATGCCAGCATTCTCGTATTGTTCGGGGGGGAGAGCCTTGGTTCTTAAAATTAATTGCGAAAAGCCTAAAATAGCATTTAGAGGCGATCGCAATTCATGGCTCATG
Source organism: Microcoleus sp. Aus8_D2 (assembly GCF_036702665.1). Classification (NCBI taxonomy): domain Bacteria; kingdom Bacillati; phylum Cyanobacteriota; class Cyanophyceae; order Oscillatoriales; family Microcoleaceae; genus Microcoleus; species Microcoleus sp. Aus8_D2. The sequence continues at coordinate 62,419 of NZ_JAUBUN010000012.1, read as the reverse complement.
TTGGCAATAAAGGTACTTTTAGCTTGATTGGCTACTTCGGCTTTTTCTTTAGCAATGACTAACTCTGCTGTCCTCTCTTCTACTCGTTGTTCCAAAGTTTCAAAGGATTCTTGTAATTGGTGAGCCATCAAATTAAAAGAATTGGCTAATTCTCCTACTTCATCAATGGGATTAATTTCTATGGTTTGATTCAAGTTCCCTTTGGCAATTTCTTTAGAAGCTTTGTTTAATTCTAAAATTGGTTTGATTACATAATTGACAGTAACAATCCCAATGCCAATAGCTACGAGTAAAGCGGAAAGAGAAATCAAAATAGTCTGTTGGTTGTTAGCATTAATTTTATCCATAAAATCCGCTTCAGGAATAGCCACAATAATCAGCCAGTCTATTCCCTCCGCATTTTTATATGATTGAACAGTTAAAAAATATTTTTGTTGATTTATGGTTATTTGTAAGTTGTCTATATTTTGGATTTTTTGTAAATTCCCCCAATTATTAAGTAGATATTCAGCAATAGATCTAGTAATAATATTATTGCTTTCGGCCATTTTCATGACTTGTTTTTTGTTAGATTTAATCCGAAAAAGAGGTTCTTGTGTAGAAGTTGCAATTAAATGTCCTGAAGTATCAACAATAATTACTTCTCCGCTTTTACTAATCTTAAGATTTCTTAAAAATTTGCCTAAATTTTCTAAAATCAAAGTAGTCATAACCATTGCTTCTAGTTTTTGACTGCTTTTTTCATAAATAGGAGTAGTATAACTAATTAATAACCTAGGCTCTACTAAAGAAAAATAAGTTTTACTCCAAGTTGGTCTTGCTCTTGCCACAGTTTCTTTATACCAAGGACGCTGCCGAATATCAACATTTTTATTGACTTTAATTAGCTTGGTTTTTTGACCGTTTTCGTTGGTACTAAAAGAGTCAAAATTACGATTTATTGATGGATTTACAACATTAATAATAATTGAACCATTAGCTATTTTTTGAGCTACTCTATATTGCCCTTGATTGTTTAACAATGCAAAAGAACTAACATTTAAATTAGGTTCGTCTTTGATAATTTGCCATAAATATGTCTCCAAATTTGATAAATTTTGGAGGTTAAACATTTTTGATTTAATCAAGTTGATATTGGCTTGGTTGAGCTTGATAGCCGTACTTAAATCATTAGTAATATTTTCTTCAATACGTAAAATAATTTCATTTTTTAGCTGGGTTAAAATTTCGTTAACGGCTTTCTGGCTATTTTTAAAGGAAAGATAACTAATGACGCTGACAATTCCCGCTATTTGTAAGACAAAGGGAACAATTAACAATAATTTTAAAGAGATTTGTCTGTTTTGTTTAGAGGTATTAGCTCGATTTACCATCATAATATGACTTGATATTTAGGCTTGATTGATTGTCTTGAATAATAGGTTTCGGCTAAGTCAGCAATTTGCTAAACTTAAAATCTACAGAGCTGTTGTTTCAAATATTCTGTGAAAAAAATCTCTGTTTCGGGAATTGATCCGATCGGTTCCATCACGAGTTGGGTATTCACCTCAAGAGCAGTTTCGTATATCTGAGCGATCGACTCTCACAGGTACAGCTTAGGCCCAATGTCAAAGTTTTGTCTGTGGAATGATCCCCAGTAAGCGATTGAGCTCGATCGCAAATATATTTTTTTGCACCCAGATGTTTAGCCAGCGATTCAAAAATCCTACGTTCAACCAAGGGTTTGCGAAGGAATTATTCACATCCAGCGCCAAGAACGATCGCCCTTTCTGCTTCCAAAACACTCCAGATTAAAGCAATTATACCTGTAGCATTCGCTTTGGTGGTAGATTTGATGATGTATTTTGTGGCTTCGCAGCCATCCCTAACTGTCATCCTCATGTCCGTGCCATCTTTCGGCAGCTAGGTAGATACACTTACCACAACGTAAAATATACTCATGGACGGAGAAACCGGGTTTTTAATCGGCAGTCAGCATCGCAGGATTTACGTCCGTTAAGTGCGATAAACTTGCAGCAAGTGCCACTAAAATTGTGAATAAAAAAGTCACAATTTTAGAGGTTTAATATTAATTTCGCTCGCATATTGCTAAAATTAAATTGTCTACCAATTATTGAAATTGCCGCTTCGACTCGGGACAAGGCAATACCGTTTTTTTACAGACAGTCGCGGAAAATATATAGCGGTTCAAGGGAAAGATGAGGTATGGCAAATTCTCCTACAAGCACTCTTAGAGAATACACACTGCGGGCGATTATTTTTACCCAGAGAAACCTCGGTCATAAGAGAGGAACCACCAATTCCCTGTTTGGCCAATTCCCTGTTTGGCTCATGCCCCATTCCCCATGCCCCATTCCCCATGCCCCATGCCCCATGCCCCATTCCCCATTCCCAGACATATCTCATCTTTCTGAGAAAGGCTATATGTGTAGAACTACTTTTCAGAGTTGGTATTGGTTAATGAGCAAGCAGCTAATTTTTTCTCAGTACACAACTGCTGAAACAATAAATCTGTCATTGATTTATAGGCTGGGGCTGTGGGGTGTACCCCATCCCGAAAATAACTTTCTACCGTGGTTTTCGGCAATTTTGACCAGGCTGCATGAGTGTCTGTGACGGGAATTTTCAAAGCTTTTAGCCGATCGACAAACTCAGATTTAAACTTCGGCTGATTCGGTATCGGCAGTAAATCGGAGCGATCGCAAGTATACAACACAAACAACGGAATATTTCGCGATCGCACCAAAGCCACTATTTGCTCAAATCGCTGCATATTTTCCCTAAACCGTTGCGCTTCGGGCACCTGCACGCCCGCCCCAGGGGAATTCGCCACAAAAACACTAGAAAATCGCGGCATAACGTGTCTGTCAAACACTTCTTGGATTGCCAATAACGGTTTGCGATTCGGCATCAGCGGGTTATTTTCCACCCCCGCGCTGCTGCTTGGAGGTTGTAGCAAATCGTGAGTACCAATTTGCAAAATCACAGCATCGCTTTCAAAAGTGCCAAACTTGCGAATATATCCCAATTGATTGCCAATTCCCCAAGAGCCCGCAGAAGCATTCAGTACCTGAACCTGCTTGTTGATAGCCAACAAACGCGCTGCCAATAATTCTGTAATAGTTTCTGCCTGATCCGTGGTATTATTCCCATTGAGAACCGAATCTCCGGTCATCAAAATTCTGATAGTACCTTCAGGCTTGGCTAAATCTATTTTTTGAGACCGTTGAGAAAATTGATTGTACTCAAGTCTATTGCCAAAACGATATACAAGTTGATTTGGTGCAAATATATAGCCAGCATCAGCATCAGCTTGCAGCAAAGCAGGATTTCCGAATCCCAGCAAGCGCAACGCAAGTTCAATCGCACTCAAAAATGCGATCGCACAACTGGGAATCCAATACCGAGCTTTCACAAGGCTACCTGTAATTGTTAAACTGCAAAGCCACGGGATAATCTTCTTGTTTCAAGCGTTGAATTACCAACTGCAAATCATCCTTGTCTTTAGCAGAAACCCGCACGGCATCGCCTTGAATCGAACCTTGAATCTTTTTGAACTCATCGCGGATTAACTTAGTAATCTGTTTGGCGATTTCCTGAGTCAGTCCTTTTTTAAGTTTAATTTCTTGACGGACGCGACTGCCGCTCGCAGCTTCAATTTTCCCGTAATCAAAAATTTTCAGAGATAAATTCCGCTTGGCGGCTTTTGTTTGCAAAACGGTGTGAATTGCATCGAGAGTAAATTCGCTGTCCGTATTGACAGTAATTGATTCTTCGCCCAATTCCACGGTGGTTTTGGTATCTTTCAAGTCGTAGCGGCTTTGAATTTCCCGCACTGTTTGGTCAACAGCATTAACTAATTCTTGTCGGTCGAACTCGCTGACAATATCAAATGAATAATTAGCAGCCATAAATTAGTAATTGGTAAATTGGTAAATTGGTAAATTGGTAATATCATGTCCCGTCAATTACCATTATTAAAAAGGTTTGTAGTGAGGACTTTAGTCCGCATTAATGATAGGACTAAAGTCCTCACTACCAACCAATTTTATTGAGAGCATTCGATTGGACATCATATAAGTGGAGATTGAGAATTGTTGTCATCAGTCATTAATTAAGCGTCTCTTAACTAATGACTAATGACTAATGACTAATGACTACTGACCAATGACTAATGACTAATGAAAATTAGCCCTTGACAGCCATCAAACTGAAATAGAATAAAGAGACAGTGCAAGAAGAACTAATCGCAAACATGAGCGATCGCCCCAGAGGCACATTCAGAATATAGAAAACCGAAAACAACAACCGGGCTAGAGGAAAAGCGATCGCAGCCCAGCCCGCCGCCTCCGAATCTACTCCTGTCACAAAAGCCATCAAAGCCGCCGCTGAAAACAGCATAAACGTCTCAAACGAATTTTGGTGAGCCCAAGTTGCCCGCTGAGCGTAAGCAGGCAACCTGTCAAACATAGCGCGAGGTGCCGCTTGGTCGTAACCTAGCTGCAAGCGGGCGAGGGCAACCACCAAAAACGGTGCGTAAACCAGCGCCGCCGCCGCCGCAATAGAATCAAGCAGAATAACCGACACAGGCAATCCCAACAGCATTATCCGCCTCGTATTTCAATCAAAATAGAACAGAGTCACCACTTTGCGCTGTTCCTCGGCATCCTGGCAAGTTTTCAGCAAAGTATGGCTTTCGTGAAAAGCAAAACAGATCAGTTGCTGACAGCGAGAAATAATCTCCTGATTGCACATGGCGCTTGCTTCCGGGAGAGACAAGCTGTCATTTTTGGGATTTTCTACCAAATGTATGACTTGTTCGAGCTGCTCGCGGGACTCCCGAGGCTGGCGGCTCATGCTTTGTGGCAAAATCACCGTCAGCAGATTAGGATCTGCTCGCATTGCTCCCCGAATTGCGGCTGAATTGGTGCCTGTAGCCCCGGATGTGATGAGCTGGTTGCCTCCCAGAACTAAGGCGTAGCTCAGCATCTCAATTAGCTGCTGGTGGGTAATAGGAACGTGGCGAGAACCCAAAAGAGCAACCCGCTTGGAGCTTGTTTGCTGGATCGCCGCAAGTTCTTGTAAAAAATCATCAACTCTGGGTAGCTCAATTGATTGACTCAAAGAATTTATTAAATTAAATAAAACTACGTTGTGGATTCTAGCAGACTAACTAGCAATTGCCACCAAAAAGAAGTTAAGAATTGCTGATTTACGGTATCTGACTAGAGGATGGGGAGGTTTGAGGAAGCCAGAAGGCAGAATGTCTGAAGGTAGAATTCAAGAAAAATTGAGAATTTAAGAATTTTTTATTTTATTTTTTCCATAAAAAAGTCTCTTTGCCTTCTTCGCTCTGCCGAATAGCTTCTTCGCTCACTTCCGGCTGCCTGCTTAATGGATTCGATCGCCCAAACCCAAGGATGCCATCATGCTCTTGAGGTCAAAGTGTTCTGCCATTAGCTGAGTAACACATTCCACCTTGATGCGTTCGTGCAGGCGGACGCTACCAAAGGTGCTGTCGATAATTTCCACCGTGGTTAAGGTATCCAAATCAACAGACAAAACTGGAATTTCCATTTCTTCTGCCCTGCCGATTACCAAGGGAGAAGGAGGCAAGTGGCCTGTGAGAATTAAGCACTGAGTCGAGCTTTCCAGAGCCGCTAGCTGAATGTCCGTGCGATCGCCCCCCGTCACCACAGCCATATTTCTGGCTTTGCGGAAATACTTCAGAGCAGAGCTAACATTCATCGCACCAATTGTCAAGGTTTCCACCATCAAGTCCAAACGGTCTCGACGGCAGAGCACGTCAGCTTTCAGTTGGTGCACCAATTCTTTGACGCTGACACTGCGCAGCAAAGCGCTTCTCGGTAGCATTCCCAAAACTGGAATACCCTGTGCCTCCAGAAAAGGTCGCACAGTTGCGGTTACGGATTCGAGTTTGTCCGAGGGAACGTCGTTGAGCACAACGCCAACCAAGCGCGAACCCAAACGTTGCTTAGCCGACAGCAAATCGTCTATATAAAGATCGATCGGGCGCACCACCAGCAACACAGAGGCATCAACGGCATCAGCGACTTGAGTCAAAGACAAGTCAAACAGACTACCTTCCTCCAAATTAGCGGGGCCTTCTAACAGCACCAAGTCTCCCGTGGGATTTTGCAAATATTGCGCCAGAGACTGGCGATAATCTGTCTTGTCTTCTCCCCGCAAACGCTTGTGAACCGTCTCTTCGTCCAAGTACAGCAGTGTTGACGGTATCTGACTTTCTGAGAGTTTCAGCGTCTCTACCGCAAACCGCACATCTTCCTCCGCCGCTCCAGCTCCCTCCGAGCTGAAACAGGTTCCCAGAGGTTTGCCGTAGGCGATCGCCAGTCCTTGTTCCCGGAGTGCGAGGGCCATCCCCAGGGCGATCGCGGACTTGCCGCTGTAAGCTTTTGTCGAACCGATCAGTAAATATTTAGTCAATTTGGGTACGCCTTCTCTCCTCAATTTGGACCTGTCTATTTAAATAAATTTAGTTTATTCAACAGTATTTCTGCACTGCGAGTCAATTTCGCAATATGATTATACTCGATTTTGTCGCGTTTGCGTAGATAGTTTTTTTCTGGGAAAACTTTTATTCACCTGTTCGCGACCCTGTTGTTCGCATTTTTTCACATCTTTTTTTCATGATGTTTTTTTTGATTCTCGGTTTTCAAGAACTATTGAGCGACAGTGATTTATTTCAATACTGTTTTTTTCGAGAACAATTGTCTGCCAATTCTGTTGCGAAATTTAGGCAATAATCAAAGAAATCAGTTAGTATTCCGGCTTCTCAAATAAAAGGCTGATGCATGGGAGGCGAGAAACGCGGTTTCTGAGTGTATTTCTCGTTACTCAACACAAAAAATCGTAGCAGCCGGGTTTAGCAAGGTCAGCGCGCGTAACTCCTCAAATACAAGGCTGATGCATGGGAGGCGAGAAACCCGGTTTCTGAGTGTATTTCTCGTTAGTCAACACAAAAAATCGTAGCAACCGGGTTTAGCAAGGTCAGCGCGCGTAACTCCTAAAATAGAAATAGCGCACCAATAATATAATCTCGCTGTCCCGATGGCATTACATTATTAATGCGGATTTTATGGACACAATCAATAGCGGACTTTCGGGAGCGCGGGTGCGGTGAAAGTTACTCATCCATGCGCATCAGCTTCCGGTAAAACGTTTTAGAAAAATCGACGGTACGAGTGCGCTGAAAAGTCAAAAGTACCTCAATTAAGCAACTGACAAACTCAGAGCTTTGCATAGTCACTTCGTAGCTGAGTTCAGCATTACCGTCAAACAACACCCGACAGCGGGTCAAATCCATCGGCAGCGACGAGATATTCCAACTAGCGACAAACGGCACGTCCTCGCCGCCGTCAATTTTTCTGGCCCCCTCCAAGCTTTTGAGCTTGTAGAGGCCAATAGCGTGCGGCAAGAACTTGCGCCTGGGCTCTTGATAGAAAGGCGCGTAGACTTTCACTTCTTTGTCGTCGGCTGGTTTCAGTTGAGGAAGAGACATATTTCCGCATCCTGACAGTGGGTTGAGATCATCTGAAAAAACTAGCAGATCTTCCTGGTCGATCGCAAGCAAGAGTCAGTCGCTTTTCCATTTTTCGATTTGGGATTTTCGATTTATTCCACAGATGAATCTGGGAACTGGAACAGGAGTCTAAAATTTGGGGCGGCTCACGACGATTATACGTGGCACGGTATCCGTTTTTGGGCGGGTCATCCCCAAGACTATATGCAATGCTAGTTTACCATTGCTGTACCAGACCAGCAGAGATCCCTCCTGCGGTGCCTGCTCCCGTCGGCTTTCGACAAAAGCTCAGAACCTGATACAGTAAATACTTATCTCTAAAATCAAAAACTATTGGTGGTTGAATCAAGTAACCTATGCAGGAGAGTTCTTGGCCAGAAAACGACGCTCGCAGCGAGCTTAAGTTGGACATCCCTGATTTAGCTCAAGAAGAGCTCAAGAGTTTGACCTCGAACTCGAAGCTCGGCACAATATTTGCCATACCAGACATGGGCGACAGGGTGTTTGACACGGAAACTTCATCAGAACTCCCGGTGGCGGTGTCTGTGCCGGGATCTCCCTCTTTTCCTCAAAATCTGTACCGGGGACGCCGGGGAAAAGCCGCCATAGTGCTGACTGCGATTTGGGGCGGCACGATCGCCCTACACTTAATTTCTTGGGGTGCGTGGGTAGTGTGGGGTTTGATGGGACTGTTGTGGATGCAAGCATTTCGAGTTTTGTTGGCGCAACCCAAGCCCGCACAGCCTCCTCTGGCGGATGAAAATCGAGAAGATTGGCCCTATGTGTCGCTGCTGGTGGCGGCGAAAAATGAGGAAGCGGTGATTGCCCGATTCGTACAATCAATCTGCAATGTAGACTATCCGATCGACCGTTACGAAGTTTGGGCGATCGACGATCGCAGCAGCGACGGCACGGCGCTAGTATTGGAACAGCTAACCAAACAGTACCCGCAGCTCAAAGTATTTAGCAGAGGAGCAAATGCCAGCGGTGGCAAGTCAGGAGCCCTGAATGAAGTTTTGCCGCTGACTCGCGGGGAATTTGTGGGAATATTTGACGCCGACGCGACGGTAACGCCGGATTTGCTGCGCCGGGTGCTGCCGGTGTTCGAGAGAGAAAAGGTAGGGGCGGTGCAAGTCAGAAAAGCGATCGCCAATGCAGCCGTAAATGTGTGGACTCGCGGCCAAGAAGCAGAAATGGCTCTCGACAGTTTTTTCCAACAGCAGCGGATTGCGATCGGCGGCATTGGAGAATTGCGCGGTAACGGCCAATTCATGCGCCGCACCGCCTTAGAACGCTGCGGCGGCTGGAACGAGGAAACAATTACCGACGACCTGGATTTGACGGTGAGGCTGCACCTAGACCAGTGGGACATTGAATTTCTGGCTTTCCCAGCCGTGTCAGAAGAAGGAGTCACGAACGCTCGCGCTCTTTGGCACCAGCGCAATCGGTGGGCAGAAGGCGGCTATCAGCGTTATCTTGACTACTGGCAGCTAATTTTGCGCAACCGTATGGGAACTGGGAAAACTTGGGATTTATTTGGATTTTGGGTATCTCAATATTTCTTGCCCACAGTAGCGCTGCCGGACTTTTTGATGTCAATTGCGCTGCGCCGGATGCCGATCGCCAGTCCCATAACTGTGATGACCCTTACCTTGTCAGTGGTGGGAATGTTTGTCGGTTTGCGCCGCACCCGCAAAGAGACCAAATTTGACATGAAAAGAGTTTTTGTCACCTTGCTGCAAACCCTCCAGGGTACTGTGTATATGTTGCACTGGCTGCTGGTGGGGATTGTGACGGCTCGGATTTCGGTGCGTCCCAAGCGACTGAAATGGGTTAAAACCGTCCATCAAGGCACTGCTAGCATCAATTGATAATTAGCTAGCAGAAATATGTCGGAACAGTATTACCAAAAGCCCGAAGACAAAACAACCAGCAATAATCAGCACCAGATATAGCAACCGCCCTGATGTCTAGGACGTTCTCGCATTGCTGAAACATCAGCTTTCATTGATTCTTCCTTCGTGTCCTTAGCGTCTTCGCGGTTCGTACCTCCTTCTTCCTGACCTCCGTGAGATCCGTTAAATCCGACGAGTGCGAATCGGTTGCCAAACTTCCTTCTTCCTTATCCTATATGTCCCCGCCAGAGCCGCCCATGAAATTTGGCAATTCTCGATCGGAAAAAACACTGCGAAACAGATTAAGTGATACGTAATCTGCAAGCAGCAATACCGAATAAGTAATCGCCCATACAAAAATCTAAAATTAAAAGATAAAAGCCATATTTTTTAACTTTTAACTTGACAAAAAGCCAATTGGTATCTATTAATTATGAATTGCCAATTACGACGAATTGCTTGTTGCCAAATACCCGTCACCCGTTATTAAGAATGGATTTGTTAGAGTACCAAGCCAAATCTTTATTTCGCCAGATGGCAATTCCGATTTTGCCCTCACAGCGGATTGATAAACCCGCCGACCTCAAAGGGCTGAAAATTCCTTACCCAGTTGTACTTAAGTCGCAAGTGCGGGCTGGGGGACGAGGCCGGGCGGGTGGCATCAAGTTTGTGGAAAATACGATCGATGCAGTTGCTGCGGCTCAAACAATTTTTAATTTGCCGATCGAGGATGAATATCCCCAAGTCCTGCTGGCAGAAGCAAAGTACAACGCTGACCAAGAATTGTACTTAGCGGTACTGCTAGACCCCATAGCCAGACGCCCGGTACTTCTGGGTTCGAGACAAGGAGGTATGGATGTTGAAGGGTCGATCGACCAAATGCAGCAAGTTGCCGTAGACCAAGAATTTTCGCCTTTTTACGCGAGGCGTCTGATGCTGAAAATGGGATTGCAGGGAGACTTGATTCAATCCGTGAGCACGATTGTCGAGAAAATGTACCGGCTGTTTGTCCAAAAAGACTTAGATTTAGTGGAAATCAATCCTCTCGGCATCAGTCCGACGGGAGAACTCATGGCTTTAGACGGTAAAGTCACCGCCAACGACGATGCCTTGGGGCGACATCCAGACTTGGCCGTACTTTCGGGTAAGAAGCAAAGCAGCGGTTTAGCAGCGGAGAGGAGAAGTCCCTCTGCCCCTGGCGGCCGGAATTCCCACTCGAAGCAGCAGCACTCGCCACCGGAGTTTGACCCCAAATCTCAATCCCCGATCTCGGATGGAGAATCCTTGCAATTAATCGAACTAGACGGGAATATCGGGATTTTGTGCAACGGAGTGGGCCTGACAATGGCAACTTTGGATGCTGTAGCCCACCAAGGAGGAAAACCAGCTAATTTTCTGAATATGGGTTCCCTAGACCGCTACGACGGGGCAAATGCCCTGCGCGATCGCGCGGATTTGGGTCTGGAGTTAGTCGGTCAGGATAAAAGCGTTAAGGTGATACTGGTAAATATTTTGGGAAGCGCCTCCAAGAGCGAGGAAATCACGGCCTCCGTAGCCGGCTATTTGGAACGGAAATCTCGCGCCAACCGGCATATTAAAGTTGTGTTGCGCCTGGTAGAGATCGATGCTGATGCTGTGAAAAAGCGTTTGGGACAGTTGCCGGTGCAGCTAGCTAGCACTTTGGATGAAGCTGTGGCTCAAGCTGTATCCGGGGCTAAGTAGCGGTAGTCGATCGGCAAAACGAGAGTTTTCGACAACAGATGAAACCCTTCTGCTTTTTAAAGATCGATGTCATCTGTTGTTAATAGAGAAGTTGACATTGATTAGCTCTCAATTCTAGAAAATATCTGCGTTTATCTGCGTTTATCCGCCTAGAATCTGCGGTCTCCCGATCGATCGAAGATTTATGCAATAAGTCTAATTTGGAAAAAATGAATTTAACTCCTGAAAGCAAAGTCCTAGTACAGGGCATTACAGAATCTCCCGCGTCAAGTCGCGCCGCCTTGATGATGAAAGCATACGGCACGAATGTAGTCGCCGGTGTCAGCCCCGGTAGGGGGGGGCTGGAGTTGGAGGGAATTCCGATTTTTGATTTGGTAGAAGAAGCTGTGGCGGCAGTGGGTCACGTTGACACTACGGTAATTTTGGTAGAGCCTTACTGGGTGCTGGATGCGGCTCTAGAAGCGATCGCCGCAGGAATTCGGCAAATTGCGATCGTCACTCCAGGAGTTCCTCCTCTGGATATGGTGCGCTTAGTCCGAAAAGCAGAAGCCACGGAAACTTTGGTAATCGGGCCCAACAGTCCGGGGATTATTGTCCCCGACAAACTGCTGCTGGGAACTCACCCCAAGGAATTCTACACTCCCGGCCCGATCGGGGTAATCAGCCGCAGCAGCACTTTGACTTATGAAGTTGCTCTCGAACTGACTGAGGCGGGCTTGGGACAGTCGATGGCGGTTTGTATTGGCTGCGATGCGATTGTTGGTTCTTCTTTTATGCAGTGGCTGCAACTTTTGGACGAAGATGAGAGTACGGAGGCGATGGTTTTGGTGGGGGAAGTTGGCGGGTGGAGCGAACAAGCTGCTGCTTCTTACATCGCTTCGGCGATCGACAAACCTGTGGTTGCTTATTTGGCTGGCCGTTATGCTCCCAAGGGCCCGTCTTTGGGCCACGCCGGCATCCTGATCAGTTCTCGGGCTGCTGCCCAGAAAGCCTTTGGTGTTACGGTAGAGAACAAAATGGCTGCCTTTGAAGAGGCGGACATACCCGTGGCTGCTCGGCCTTCGGAGGTTCCCAAGTTGCTCAAAAAATTGCTCAAGAAAAATTAATTGCTTCTTGGTTTGATCGTTCCGAATGCGAGTCCTTAAATTGCTCAAGAAAAATTGATTGCTATCGAACACAATCAAATGGGTTTGATCGTTCCGAATGCGAGTCCTTAGAAAAGTCTGAGGACTCGCATTCGGAACGATCAAACCGATGACGATGATGTGCTTACCAAAGTCCTCTGACGGGCCTCACAGGCTGCGGTGCGGGTGCTGGTAAGGGTGCGGCGGGGCGGCGCACTCTCAGGGGGGTTGTTGGGGGAACGCTGCGGGGAGGTGCGATCGGACTTTCGACGCGATTTGTCTGAGTTGTCCTCGTTGTCTCGCGCGTCGAATCTTGAAGCAGGCTGCTCAGATTTCCAGCCAAACCCTGAATTTTCCCAACAGTCGCAGCAATGGTGGCAACATCTACATAAACCTCCGGCAGAGGATACTTTTTCAAAATTTCCAGCAGCGATACCTTACCGTCGTCGCCCGATGCCAGAATCACCGCCGCCCGCAGGGCTTTGCCACCTTCTGTGCGGCGCTGAGTCCGAATTGCTTGACCGATTTCGTCAGTAATTTTTTCCCCCGGCGTGCTGTAAACTACCCGGGCGAGATTAGCGGGCTTTAAACCGATTTGTAAACCGATCAACCCCTGCAAAATTTTGGGGTCCATTTTGGAGAACCCGATAATTTGTTTGAGGGTTGGCGTCGTCGTGCCATCTTTAGCAAAGTCTTCTAAGTCGCTGATATTGATGGCTTGTCTGATCGGGCCAAATGTCAGGATAACTTTTTCTGCCCCCAATGCTCTACTGCTGCTAGATAATAAGCTCGCGCTTGCTCCTACAACTAGGGCAATGCCGATCGATACAAATTTTGTTAACTTCATATTCAGTTTCAGCGATCGATTAAAATTATTCTTTCGAGATTTGTACATTATAGATGCAGCAGTTATATTCTACAAGGTCGCGAGTGTAAGTTATGCCAGCCTCGCACCCACAATCTCGACCCAAATTATTTCGAGTTCTGGACTTTAAGAATAAGTAACCACATTTACCAAAATATTTTTTATTCTATTCATTCTGCCTTCTATTTTCTACATCCGAGTGCCTTCTACATCCGAGTGCCTTCAGCCTTCTACATATAGCAGTTCGAGCTCTCATATGAGGTATTGACCAATTAATTCCTCAATCCCTCAATCCCCCAATCCCCCAATCTAAAATCTAAAATCTAAAATCTCAACCTGTACCTGTACCTCACCTTTTTGAGAAAGGCTATAAGTGCCTTATAGAAGTCATGTTCAAAACCAAGCGCAAATCCCAAAAATCAAAAAAAAAGCAGAGTGAAAAAACAACAGCGCTCAGCAAAAAAGAAGTCGCTGCACAAAAACGCAAAACTTCACAAAAGCGCAATGAAGTTGTGCAAGCGATCGTCATAAGCTGTTTGATCGGCGTTGCTGTCAGCATCCCCCTGTTATTCGTAGTCCGCGCTAAGATTGCTATTGCAGGAGGCGCCGCCGTAGCCATTTTACTGCTTTCCTACAAATACCCGCGTCCAGCTTTCTGGGCTTTTTTTATTTACCTACCTTTGAGCGGTACAGTTACTTACGCAATTGGTGGCGGGAATGCTGCATTTCAAGTAGCCAAAGATGCTTTCTACATACCAGCTCTCATTGGCCTCATTCAAAGCTGCAAAAAGAAACAGTTGCCTCTGTTCATTCCCAAACAAATGCTTTCTACCTTCAGCATCCTGTTGATGATGGCGATGCTGACTTTGATTTTTGTCAACGGAGAGATGCAGCTCAATCCGATGAAGGGCGACAAACCCATTCTACAAGGAATTCTCGGCTTAAAAGTATTGATAGGTTACATACCGCTGATTGCCTGTACCTATTATCTGATCCGCACTAAGAAGGATTTGGTATTTTTTAGTCGAATGCACGTAGTTTTGGCGATCGTTTGCTGCCTTCTCGGTTTGATTCAGTACCTGTTGCTCCAAAGTGGAAAGTGCGCTGGTACCAGAGGCATGAGCGGAGAAGAATTATATAAAGCAACGCTGCAAGCTAGATGTTTTGTTGGCGGTTCTCTAGTATTCAGTCCAGAAGTCAAATTTATCCGCTTGCCGGGAACTTTTGTTGCCCCTTGGCAGTGGGCATGGTTTTTAATTTCTAATGCTTTTTTAACCTTCGCTTCTGCCTTTTGCGACCCTTCCTTCTGGTGGCGAGTTATCGGCTTATTAGGCATGGCATTAGTATTTGCCAATGCAGTTATTTCTGGTCAAAGAGCAGCTTTAGTTATGGTTCCAGTTGCCACAGTCATCCTGCTAATTCTCACAGGTCAATTAGTTAATTTCAAACGATTCATTCCCATCGGTGTAGGACTGGCGATTCTGCTGTTTATCGGCGCAGCAAGTAACCCAGGAATTATCGAGCAGCGGTGGGAGAGTTTTATTAACCGTTGGAATGCTGCACCACCTCAGCAGTTTTTCTTGAATCAGTTACAGCAGAGTAACAATTTTATCATTGACAGACCTCTCGGTAGAGGTGTGGGACGAGCGACTAATTCAACGCGAATATTTGGTACTACGCAACTAATTGAAACTTTCCATCCTAAGTTAATCTATGAACTTGGTTATCCGGGAATGGTTGCTTTTCAAATCATGGTTTTACACTTAGCTTTTTTAAGTTTTCGAGCTTACCGTTCTGTCAAAGACAAAAATTTGCGGAGTTACGGAGCTAGTTTTTGGGTATTTGTGGGATTTATTACGATTAATCCTCAATACTATCCGCTGGATGTAGATCCAGTTTCCGTGTATTACTGGGTGTTGGCTGGGGCGATTTTAAAGTTACCCAAAATTGACAAACAGGTGCAGGAGGAAAAACAGCAGGAACTTGAGGGACTGGAATTGGAAGTTCACCAGCAATTAAAGGAGAAAAAAATTATTGCATCTGCTCCAATTTGATAAAAGTTTGTAGTGAGGACATCAGTCCTCTCTCATTTGAAGAGGACTGAAGTCCTGACTACAAACCAATTTAATTGTGGTAGTTTCACCGGAGATGCAATAATATCATATCCGGTCGATTACCATAAAAAAAAGGTTTGTAGTGCGTCCTGGTGTCCGCAGCATGAGAGCGGACTCTTCGGGGGCACTACGAACTAATCTGATTGCGGTTAATCGATCGGACACGATAGCAATTAAAGGAGAAAAAAATTATTGCATCTGCTCCAATTTGATAAAAGTTTGTAGTGAGGACTTCAGTCCTCTCTCATTTGAAGAGGACTGAAGTCCTGACTACAAACCAATTTAATTGTGGTAGTTTCACCGGAGATGCAATAATATCATATCCGGTCGATTACCATAAAAAAAAGGTTTGTAGTGCGTCCTGGTGTCCGCAGCATGAGAGCGGACTCTTCGGGGGCACTACGAACTAATCTGATTGCGGTTAATCGATCGGACACGATAGCAATTAAAGGAGAAAAAAATTATTGCATCTGCTCCAATTTGATAAAAGTTTGTAGTGAGGACTTCAGTCCTCTCTCATTTGAAGAGGACTGAAGTCCTGACTACAAACCAATTTAATTGTGGTAGTTTCACCGGAGATGATATAAGATCGTGTCCGGTCGATTACATAAAAAAAACGGAACGCACGTGCCCCCGAAGAGTCCGCAGCATGAGAGCGGACTCTGGGCGGGGCACTACGAACGAACTAATCTGATTGCGGTTAATCGATCGGACACGATATAAATTATAAATTTACTGCGGTTTCCAAACCGCGGTGCCAGCATTTAAGTCCTTGTCGTTTGTCAATTTTGTCAATCCAGAACCGTCGCGATTAATTACATACAAATTGCTTTTGTCATTTTTGATGTCATCAAATGTAAAAGCAATTTGCTGGCTGTCAGAAGACCAAGCTAATTCAGAAATTCCCGACAGTCCTAGCCGAGAAGCTAGTTGATTTAGCTGAGCACCGTCAGCGTTTATTGTGTAGAGTTTTTTATGGTTGAAGTCTCCGGCGGCGCAGGCGATAAGTTTGCCGTCCGGCGACCAGGAAAGTGCATCGTAGTTTTGGGGTTTTTGGGTGAGGTTTTTGGCGGTTCCCCGGTTAATGTCGATCGCATAAATATCCTGCTTTTCTCCGCTCAAATCGCCCGCTTTGCCATGATAGTAAGCAATCCGGCTGCTGTCGGGCGACCAAAATAGCTTGACGCTATAGACTTGATGTTGCGGGTTGTTGGTCAAATTCTTGAGGTTGGTGCCGTCGGTATTGATGGTGTAAACTTGCTGTTGGGGATAGGTGCCGGAGAAAAAAGCGATTTTTGTGCGATCGGGCGACCAAACAAGTTCGCTACCGCCGGATGTATACTCGCCGGGACTTTTCGTTAATTTAGTCATGCCCGAACCGTCAGCATTCATTTTGTAGATATTTTTATCCTTGATAAATGCTACCTGCTGACCGTCCGGTGAAAGATAGAATGCCGATGAAATTTCTGTTTTAGCAGGTTGTCCTCCTACTTGCAAATTCCGAATTAATTTAGTTCCTTTAATACCCGAAGTGTCGCTCGTATAAAGTGATTCACTACCGGGAGAATCTGAGGTGAAACCATTGCAAGAACGGGCACAAACAAGTTTTTGGCTGTTGGAAAACCAAACTATTTCAAAATTAGCTGCTTTGCAAGCATCCCCAGCAAACTGTTTAGTTAGCCGGGAACCGTCAGCCTTGACTGTGTAAATGTCAGTGTTTCCGACAACGAAAGCCAGTCGATCCCCATTGGGCGACCAAACTACGGTATAGCTAACATCTAGATTGGGTGTAAGTTCGCGGCGGGCCAAACTGGTAGCATTGACGGTAAATAAACTGTTTCTCACCTCGCTGCCGCGCCTGTGGAGAGCTGTAAACGCCAGTATCCTCGGTTTTTGGGCTGCGGTTGTCGGAGGGCCCTGAAGGCCCAAAAACAGGGTTATTCCGAGTGTTAGGGCGATCGGGGCGATCGACCAAAACCGCCCTAATTTATGGAACCTGAAAAGTTGCAGAAGTTGCCACAAGTTGTTCAGGGGCGGGCAAGATGCCCACCCCACAATCAACTTAAACTCTTGTGGAACAGGCATCTTGCCTGTTCTAAATCCCAGTGGGAAAGGCAAATTAAAACCCATTTTCTCGATTCAGAGGCTAATTTTTACAGTGTTTGGCGATCGATATGTCGCGACAGCATCAAACTCTGCTTAATTCTACCAATAATTAGCTCAAACATTTTTTTGCGGGACGGATTCTTGCTGCTCGGTGGCATCCCCAACTCGCAACACATCAAATTCAAATCAGTTGCACTCATAGCCGACAATTTTTGCCTCACCTCTAATTCATGACCCTTCTTAGCTTGTAAACGCAGTTCTTCATAAACTTCGAGAACATTGCCCGCCGATAAATTAGCAGGTTGATCGACATCAGCAACAGTAGGTAATTCCGAAGTTTTCGACCCAGCCGAAAGCACTCCCTGCTTGACTTGATCCTCAATCCTAGTTAATTTCTTGGAAACTTCACGCAAGATAGCCTTAAGTTCGCTAATTTCATCAACCAATCCTCCGCTTTTTTGCTCACCAGCAGCCAAAATATCTTTTTTAATCATTTCAGATACTCCTCACACTCGCGCCAAAGTTGCTCAAACTCTCTAACTAATTCTCGCGGCAATTCTCCCTCATTAATCGCCCGTTTTAGCCCGACGCTTTCCCGAATCGTCGATTCTAAAAATCTCACTTCTATGTTATTGTCTTTAGATATTTCAGCACAAAGTCTCTTGACTTCTCTCATGTAAAACTGAACTTCATTTGTCAGCAATCCTCCATAGATTTTAGCTTTATTCATAAACACGGCAATTTTGGGAAACGGGTAAGGCTCAATCCGTTTCTGGAGCGAGTTTAAAACTAAACTCAATCCCCTAGAACCAAAATAATCTGGGTTGACGGGAATCAGTATTAAGTCGCAGGAAGAGAGGACGCTGTAGGTGAGGAGACTGAAGGAAGGCGAACAGTCAAACAGCATTAAGTCGTATTTGGGGAGATTGGGAGAGTTGGCGATTTTCCCGCTGAACCTGCGGATGAAGTCTTTAACACTTTTCCCCTCAAATCCATCTAAATCTAACCAATACAATTCTTCAACAGAAGGGATAAAATGCAACTGTTCGTCAATCTGATAAATGGTGTCGAAACCAACGGGAAATTTAAAGTTCTGTCCGGCTTTTTTAAAGACTTCGAGAGCGTCGTAAATTGTGAGTCTGTGCTTGAGAGATTTTTCGTACCACTTACCAAATTTGTCATCTAAATGACCAGTGTTTTCGTTAAGCCCGATCGCCTCTGTGAGCGACATTTGCGGGTCTAGGTCTAACATCAAGACTTCTAAGTCGGTTCCTTGCGATATAATATTTCCCAGACTCCAGGTGACGGTGGTCTTTCCGACACCGCCTTTGAAGTTGATTACTGCTATGGATTTGGGGTTCATGGCTGGGTATGCTTAGGTTTTGCTCAATTTTTTATTAAAACATATTGTGGAGGTTAATTGAAAGGGCGATCGTATACCAGAGTCACGATGTGTCAACTGAGACAAGAAGGAAAGTGAGATCGATAAAATCATCATAAAATAAACATGAACTGATGTCAAATCAACCTTTTTTCTTACCGTTAGATGCCTTGAAATCAAATACAATTTGTCGAGATATTTAATCAATTATAATTCATTTTAAGCGGGTGCATATCACTTTTGAAGAGGGCGAAGCATGACCGCATATAAGTTATTAGTTATCATCTTATATTCACGGAGGTCATGCGAGAGCCCCGGAGCGATATATTCGCCAAAACCAGATGCACCCTTTTAAGCCATCATAATTTTCCTGTTCATACATCATTAAATTCCTCGGCTGACAATTCAGATTTCCAAGTCATTTTAAGGCATCGGGCTCGTCCTCTTCATAAACCATTAAATCTCCCGGCTGACATTTCAGTGCTCTGCACAAAGCGCTGAGAGTGGCTTCATCGATTCGGGTGAGTCGGCGACGGGTTTTGATTTTAGACACGGAAGTGGGGTGCATTCCCATTAAAGCAGCCAATTCTTTATTGCTGATATTGCGATCGGCCATCACAACTGCCAATTTCCAACGGATCACTGCTGATGCTCAACTGCTAGCGATAACTTTGCAAGCAGATGTTACCATTCTGCAACGTTCACGAGCTGATATCCGAGAACAAATTCTGACTTTTGCCATTTGGTGTCGCCCCTTCAGGTGTTTGACTCATCCCGTTTCGCCTCGGCTTGCTCTTGCTCTTGACACCAGTTTTCTATTAATTGACTTCCGACGCTGCTCATATCCCTTTGGGCACGAACGCACAAGGCTTTGAACCTGATTTTCAATGCCTTGGGAATTACAAGTTTGATGGTGTTTTGTTCGCCTTCAACCCTTGTTCGGTTAAGAGATGGCTCGAAGTGTTCGATCGAGGCTGTTTCAATAGCTACCAGCAGACTAGCGTCGCTGCATTCGAGCCAAGCAATGCGAATATTACCGCTCATTACCTTTAGCTGATACCAGCGATGATGTGCTAGCCAACGCTGTTGAAGGTTCTTAGTGCTGCCAATATACAAAACCGCATCACCGTCCAACACAAAGTATACGGCAGGACACACAGGCAGTTGAGAGCGATCGGCAAGCGGCAGTGAGGGTAGAGTTAGCGGTTTAATCGTCTTTGGATTCATTGAACTTACCTTCCTTCTGTGCTCTTTCGAGCCCTTCCTCCACCAAAAGTAGTGCCATTTGGGAAATCGAACGACGCTCAATACTCGCCAGTTTCTCTAACTTCTCCTTGATTTCGGGCGGGGGGTAAAAGGCAACTCTTGGAGATTTTGCAGGACTCACATTGTTTGGGGGTAGCGTGTTCACCATGTCATTTTAGCTGACTGCAAATTTTTTAGAGCTTTTTTGAGCTAAAGTAGCACACCGTAGTTTAATTTATGCTATAATAATCTAACAACCAAAAACAAAACCCCCACCGCTCAGACTCATGATCGTTCGGTGGGGGCTTGAACTCCCATATTTAGGAGAAACCATATGATATCACAGCCAAAATCTGTTCCCGAACTGCTTCGGGAAGAAATTCCCGACGTACCTCAAGGGAAACAACCGATTCGTTTGCTCATTTGCGGGGTTCCGAAAGCGGTAGAAAGCATCGTCAATCTGCTGCAGGTTTTGGGTTTTGCACAAGTTGGGGAATGGAGTCCGCCTCTACCGTCGCCTCTAGCGGGTGAGGTAATTCGGATTTTAACTCGTTACTGGAAAGAATAGTCTTTGAGGGCGATCGCACTTTTTGTGTTAAGTGCGATCGACCTTTGTGTCTCATTGAAGGGCGATCGCATAAATATCAAAGAAACCGGGCTTTTAGCAGTTTCTGCGAGGTGTGACGAGTATTCAAGGGAAAAACCCGGTTTCTGGCCTCCCGTAATTTGAGATAAAATACGGACAAGGCCTAAACATGACAAACAATTCATCAAAGTCAAATATTATGCAAGTTGTCATTCAACCTCCCTCCCTCATTGAAACCGGAATTAAAGTCGAAACAGTCAATAATCGCCCTTTGTTCAAATTTACCGATCGCCTTCAACTCCATCTAGAAACCCTTCTGGAAAAAAATAAAATTAATGACCTAACCGCTGAAGAACAAGACGAACTCACCGCCATCAACGAACTCGATCGGCTTTTTACTTACCTCAACTCCCTCCTCCTCGCTCAAACATGACCCTTACCGAAGCAACCCGCCAATATGTCAGAGAACGGGCTAAATACCTTTGCGAATATTGTCACTCTCCAGAAGAAATCAGCACCTCTCGTTTTACCATCGACCATATTAAACCCCGTTCTTTAGACGGTACTGATGATGTCAATAATTTGGCGCTTGCTTGTAGCCGTTGCAATCAACGCCGTTACAATTTTACAGTCGCTAGCGATTTAGAAACTCAATCGGAAGTAGCTCTATTCAATCCTCGAATTCAGCAATGGCAAGAGCATTTTATTTGGACGGGGGAGGGTACAAAAATTATCGGAGTTACAGCAATTGGTCGCGCTACTTGCGATCGGCTTGACGTGAACGACGAACGCTATCAAGGAGAGCGATCTATTCAGGAAGCACGCGGTTTATGGATTAAAGCTGGCTGTCATCCACCAACAGACGATCCCAGAGAAATGCAATAAACTATATTAATCAAAACTAAAGAAACCGGGTTTTTAATGACACTTAAAGGCAGGAATGCAGTATTTAGGATAGGACTTACACACGAGTGGTCAGATCTATTGAGATGGAGGTTTAGAGCCTTTCTTCCTATTACTGTCCCTGTGGGTAATTTGAAGGTTCTCTATAGAATCTACTCCCCCAATGCTTAATGGTGTATTATGATCTACCTCAATATCATCTCCTATAAATAGAGGATCTCCTGAGATAGCACAGCGATTATCTTGTTCTCTAAGTTTTTCAAACTTTTCGGCTTCAGAAAGTTTAGTTTGTCTTGGCTTTATTGCATACTTTTCGTAAAAATTTTGAGCTTTTGACCGAAATAAGTCTTTTGTGAAATTTTCTGAATTCTTCCTCAAATCATAAAAGATATTTTGCAAGTCTTGTTTTATTTTTAACCTATTAAACTTAACCATTTCAAGATTAAGTGGATTGACAAGATACCACAGAATGTAAAAGTCTTGTTTTGTACACATGAACGAACTTGTCTTTTTTGCGCTTTGAATAGCAAATTCAATTCATCACCAAAAAACTTATCTAATGCTTCTTTGGCTCCTTCAACATCTCTATCCAGCAAAATAAGCTTCACTTTTTTTACAAAGCTTTCTACATTCTTGATACCTTTGAGAAAGTTAGTCTTTACCTCTTCATCTTCAAAAGCATTTTGAAGTAGCCTAGTAATTTCGTGTGATGGAACTCTTAAATTGATGCCATCATTTCTATTATAAATAGACCAACTCTTATCAGCATCCTTTCTCTTCCGGTGCTGATATTCAAGGTACGCTAAGGATGTATAAAGCTCTTCATTTTCCATCCTGTCTCTATCATTACTGCTCTTGACAAGTTTGATATAAAACCACTCTCTATGCCGATCGAGATTTTTTCTGATAGTTTCAATAATATCTCTATCTACCCAAGAATTCCACATCTCGAAAGAATTCTCTCTAATCGGATATGGCTTGTTATTGAGCCTAACAAAAAGATCAACTGGGTTAAACTCTGGATTAAGATTTTCTTGAATTTCGACTACCAAGAGTCCAAAGTCTAAAATTTTATCTTGTAAAGAAGCATCAAAATCCTTAAGATCGTTGTAGGTTTTATTGTTTAAATGCTTCAGTATTTTTAATCCTTTTAAAGGAAAGCCAGAGTTTTTGCTTGTACATTGATTACCGTTCTCATCCATGTAGCTTTTACCTATAAAACCTAAAATTGTTAGTAGACGTTGTTGTCCATCTATCACTTCAGAAACATCATCTTTACGCTTATAAATAAAGATTGGAGGAAGGCTGATGCCTAAAAGAATACTTTCAATAATTGAAGATGCTTTAGATATGTTAATTACTTCCGATCTCTGGTAAGAAGGACGAACGAGAAACATATTACGATCCATCACTGTCGCAATATCATCTATTGAATTTAGCGATGGTTCTGGTTTTGTTACTCTTAGAGAGGCTAACTCACCGAGTATTGTAACCGTATCATCATTTTTACTCTTCCTAATCAGGTTTAATTCATCTCTTGTCTTCTTGTTACCCTCTAAATAGACACGAAAATTTACACTAAATTCCTGCTCAAATAACTTCGCCGTAAACGAGAAACGTTCTTGAACATTACTATAGTAGTGAGAATCAATAAACTTATGATTGTTATCTGAAATTGCCTGACCTAAGCGTTCAATCAGATCGTTATTATTCACCTCAGATAAATCAATTTGTTCAGCATCTAATACTTGAATTACCCATAACAAACATTCAAAAGCTGGTCGTTTTAAAATTAGAGTTTTATCTGTAAATATCTGCTTCATTCGATGAACCAGACGAACTTTTTCTACAAATTTATTACATAAATCATCTATATTATCTACTTCATTTGTCATGTGTTCATACAATTTATCTAACGTTTCAGTTCTGTTGTTTCCCCATGAGTAATACCTAATAGGAAACTTGTAGAGAACTAAATACCTACGAATAAACTGTAGTATTCTTCCGCGATCGGAAACTCTTTCACTCTCCTTCGGCAAGAAAAGGTCAGTAATCATGTTACAGAATTCAGAGTCTTGTTTTACCAAATTCTTGAATTTCCGAAACACTGAATCTGCATCATAGAGAGCATTATCTATTTCTGGTTTCTTTAAAGGGGTTATACCAGAATTATATCTGCCAAATATTTCCTTCTTAACCTTGTCTTCAAGGGCTAAATCAAGTCTATAGCCTTTCTCAGAAAGATGAGGTACTTGACGGCCAAACCGGGCATAGGCCAAACCGGGCATAGGCCAAACCGGGCATAGGCCAAACCGGACATAGGGCATAGGGCTATGGACATACCTCACTTTTTTGAGAACCGCTATAGGTTCACTAACTATTTTAAATTCTATGATTATAATTTTTGCGGTTAAAAATAAATTGATTATACTTTTTGTTTCAGAACTAGCTTGTAAAGACTCATAAGTTGCTTTGGCAATCTGCTTTAGTGCTTCCAGACCATTCCTTGTTAAGGAAAATTCATTTTCTTTAAACCTTTTGATCGTCTCAAATCTTTGCCTTCCATCAATTACTTCAGTACCAGATCCGTTATCAAAAAATATAAGAGGAGGGATCTCAGTCCCCAACAAGATACTTTCAATAAAGTAAGTTGCTTTATGGTCGTCCCATACATAATTTCTCTGATAATACGGCTTGTAATTGATTTTATTTAAATTCCGTAAACTAAAAAGTGATTCTATAGATATTGAATAGGTTCCAATCTTCAAGTGCGATGTAAAAATTTTTTCAAAGTCTTCTTGTGTTAAAAAGCCACTCATTCTCAAGTTCTCGCTTACATTTTGTACAATGGGTAGAGTCTTTAACTATAGCATAGCAACACCCCAAACTCTCAACCTCGCCCAACTCCCCCAACTCCTGCAAACCCAACTCACCGAAATCAACCTCGCCCAAACTTTCCAACTCTTCTGCATCGACACCAGCAAATTCATCGACACAGATAACCCCGCCCTCGAAATCTACGAACAATTCCTCGATCGCAACTGTCCCCAACGCCCCACCGGCGAACCCGAAACCCTCCCCCAACTCAAATCCTACTGGAATCAACTCCGCCGCGACAGCGACAAACACCCCATCCTCATCTTCTACCAAGACCCCACATCCCCCGCCGCCCAAGGTTTGATCCCTACTTTCCTCAATGCCCTTACCCGCTTCGGCGGTACAATCTGTCTCATCGCAGATACGCCTCACCCACCCCTGCAAACCTTCTCGCCCCATGACCCCGATTTACTGCAATCTGTCGTAAATTGGCTCAAAAGAGTTCATTTAGAGTCCTGAGTTATGATAGTTTCAGAAAATCCCCTTTTTACAGCGCAAAAGTTTAAACCATTAGGAGTAGAACTCGATTGAACTTTGAGATTTTAGGAGAAATTCGCGACATTGAAACTATTGCTATTGGTAACTCAATTCGAGAACTGAAACGACTACAAAAAGCTTAGGGTTCTGGACGCTGGCGCAAGCTGAAAGGACTCACGACCATTCAACTTGAAGATGGGACAATATGCGAGGCAGAAATTCACTGGTACGAAGCGCATGGAATCGGCAAAAAAGAGATTAAGCTCAAATATATTTTGGAGTAAAAGTTATGGAATTTGTGGTTTGCATCAATAACGAAGACTACTCAGCTTCCTTAGAAGTCCGCAAAATTTATCAGGTTTTGCCAAACACTCAGGCTAATTCTCATCAAATGATTCGCGTCATTGATGAATCGGGAGAAGATTACTTATACCCAAGTCGTTATTTTATGCCAATTGAACTCTCTGAACCCGTCCAACAAGCTCTTGTTGCTTCCTACTAACCAAAGAAACCGGGTTTTTCGCAGATTCTACGAGGTGCGGCGAAGTATCCTCGAAAAAACCCGGTTTCTGACTACGCGCAAACCCAAGAAACCGGGTTTTTCGCAGATTCTACGATGTGTAGCGAGTATGCTCGAAAAAACCCGGTTTCTGGCCACCCGCGAACTAAATTTGCCCTGTTTTGTGATATAATTAAAACCTTAAAAAAAATAGAACAAAAAAAAGCTATGTCTGAAATTACTCTAGACGAAACCAAGCTTAAAGAATTACTCAAAGCAGCTATTTTTGAGTTAGTAAAAGAACACAAAGAAGTATTTTCGGAAATTGTAACAGAAGCCCTAGAAGATATAGGGATGGAAAATGCTATCAAAGAAGGCGAAAATACTGAAACAGTCAGTCGCGATCGAATCTTCAAGATTCTGAAGGGACAACCATGAATGTTGAGTTTATAAAAAGCTTTGAAAAGGATTTGCTGAAGATTCTTGATGCCGACTTGTTTCAAAGAATTCAGGAAGCGATCGAAGATGTTGAGAATGCAGAAAAATTAAATGAAGTCAGCAATCTTAAAAAACTCAAAGGCGATCGAGACTACTATCGCATTAGGCTAGGAGATTACCGCATCGGTATTAAAGTTAATGATGGCGTAGTCTGTTTTGTCAGAATACTGCATAGGAAAGAGATTTATAGATACTTTCCCTAATCAATTTAATTTAATATCAATCACGTTCGTGAATTGATTTACATTCCCAAAAAAATCCAGGCCCAACCGTCAAAACTTGTTCTGTTGGCATGAACAATTCCCAATAGGGAAGTCCAGAATCATCTGGGAAATCTGGCTGTAAAATTAGTTGGTAATCACACTCAAAAACTAGAGTGAAACTAATATTATGAGCAGCAATCGCAAAATCAATCAATTCTTTATTTTCCAATTGCTGCAAAACTTTTTTGACAGCATCTATTTCTACCTCATCTATTTCTGCATCTATATCTACTAGCAAGGAAGAAGTTAATATGCGATCGCCTTGCTTGAAAACCCAAGGTGTTGCCCTTGTGCCAAATTGCCAACTACCTTTGCATAGATGTGCTAATTTTGGGTGAGTATAGGCAGACATCTCACCAAAATCTAGCCGTAATTCATCCCTATAACTAAATATAACCTGATGACAAATTTCTCCGATTATCGGTTTCGTCATTATCTGCTAAAATATCTTGTAAGATTTCTGGTGTTAAGCCTCGCTGCGCGGCTCTGTCAGAAATCTCTGCCATAACCTGGGTTAAAGTTTTGTTATGTAAATTTTATCTAAAAAACAATTGAATAATCGAACTTAACTCTTGCTGAGTCTTAAGACTAGCTTCTTCAAACGCTGTCTTAATATTTTCATCAACTTGAATCGTAATTATTGCCATAGACCTTAAAAATAGTTGACAGTTGACAGGTGACAGTCAGATTTTTAGGATGGGGTATAAATCCCCATCCTAAAAATATTTTATTTTACCGTTTCACCAACTTCTTAGACACCTTCCGCAAGCGAATTGATTTTGGTGTTACTTCCACCAATTCATCCTGGCCGATGTACTCCAAAGCGCGTTCCAAACTCATATCGACTGGTGCTTGCAATTGCGCCAATTCTTCACCACCAGATGCGCGGTGGTTTGTCAACTGCTTCGACTTGCAGATATTCAGCTCCATGTCTTCATCTCGGTTGTTTTCTCCGATAATCATCCCTCTGTAAACCTTGGTTCCAGGGGTAATGAAAAATACGCCACGGTCTTCAGCATTTTTCAGTGAATAAGTAGTTGCAGTTCCTTCTTCAAAGGAAATCAATACTCCGTTGCGACGGGCGATAATTTCTCCGCCGAGGGGGCGATAGTCGAGGAAGCTGTGGTTCATAATTCCAGCGCCGCGAGTCAAGCGCATAAACTCGCCTCGGAATCCAATCAAACCGCGAGCGGGGACTGAAAATTCGATTTGGGTGCGGCCGGTGCTACTGACGTGCATATCTTGCATTTCTGCTTTCCGCTGACCGAGGCGTTCGATGCAGCCGCCGACTGCTTCTTCGGGTACGTCTAACACCAAACATTCAAAGGGTTCGCAGGGACGACCGGCGATTTCGCGGAAGATTACTTGCGGTTGAGATACTTGGAATTCGTATCCTTCGCGACGCATATTTTCGATCAGGATTCCGAGGTGGAGTTCGCCACGGCCGGATACGAGGAATTTGTCGGGAGAGTCGGTTTCTTCGACGCGCAAGGCGACGTTGGTTTGGAGTTCTCGCATTAGTCGATCGCGAATTTGACGCGATGTTACCAAACTACCTTCTTGACCGCAGAACGGCGAATCGTTCACGGAGAAAGTCATCTGCAAAGTCGGTTCGTCTACTTTGATTAAAGGTAGGGCTTGCGGGTCGTTGGGACAAGTAATTGTCTCGCCAATATACGCATCAGCAAAACCGGCAACGGCGACAAGATTACCAGCAGAAGATTCTGGGATATCAATCCGCTTCAGGCCTTCAAAGCCCATTAATTTGGTGATTTTTGACTTGACAAGCGCGCCGCTTTCTGTGATTAAAACTGCTTGTTGACCGATTCTAATCGTGCCGTTGTGGATGCGGCCGATGACGATGCGGCCGACGTATTCGGAGTAATCTAAGGTGGTTACTTGCAGTTGCAGCGGCTTTTCGGGGTCGCCGACGGGGGGCGGTACGTGGTCTAGGATTTCTTCAAACAGGGGCTTCATATCTACCCCTTCGTCTTCGAGGTGTTTTTTGGCGTAACCGCTTAAACCGGAACCGAAGAGGTAGGGAAATTCGCACTGATCGTCGTCAGCACCTAGTTCGAGGAACAGATCCAAAACTTTATCGACTGCTTTGTGGGGGTCGGCTCGATCGCGATCGATCTTGTTGACAAATACGATCGGGCGCAGTCCTTTTTCGAGGGCTTTTTTGAGCACGAAGCGGGTTTGTGGCATCGGGCCTTCGTTGGCGTCTACGATCAGCAAACAACCGTCTACCATGCCGAGAACTCGTTCGACTTCACCGCCGAAGTCCGCGTGTCCGGGGGTATCGACGATGTTGATTAGGGTTTCACCGTATCTGACGGCGGTGTTTTTGGAAAGGATGGTAATGCCGCGTTCGCGCTCAATGTCGTTGGAGTCCATGACGCAATCTGGGACTTCTTCCCCTTCGCGGAAGACCCCGGACTGTCTGAGGAGAGCATCCACAAGGGTGGTTTTGCCGTGATCGACGTGAGCAATGATAGCAACGTTGCGAATGGGAAGACTCATAATGCGTCTGGAACGTTAAACGGATTTAACTAAAGATTTCTTAATAATTGTAGCGCATGGAGTCAAGGGGCGATCGG
The DNA here is from genome assembly GCF_036702665.1 of Microcoleus sp. Aus8_D2. NCBI lineage: Bacteria > Bacillati > Cyanobacteriota > Cyanophyceae > Oscillatoriales > Microcoleaceae > Microcoleus > Microcoleus sp. Aus8_D2. Next base: position 33,703 of record NZ_JAUBUN010000012.1, on the reverse strand, counting down.
GCGCGACTGTATAATTAACGTGCTGACCCGCTAAAATTGAAATTATGGAAGCGCAACCCAAGGAAATTCAGCGTTATAGCCAGCCTGACGGCAGAGTTCCCTTTGATGAGTGGTTTAGTTCACTCCGAGATGCTAACGCCAAAGTTAAGATTGACACGCGACTTGACCGCCTTCAGGAAGGCAATGTGGGAGATTCTCGCTCAGTGGGAGAAGGTGTCTGCGAGTTGAGGATTAATTATGGCCCTGGGTATCGAGTTTATTTTGGACAAGTTGGATCGACAATTGTACTTTTGCTCGTAGGTGGCGATAAAAGCACTCAAGATCGAGACATTCGCAAGGCTAAACAATACTGGACAAATTATAGGAGTTGAGACAATGACTAAGAGTCTACCTTACCATCCCTTTAAAATTTCTAATCTCAGAGATCCAAACTATTCTGCTGCTTACCTCACAGAGATTTTTGAGGAAGAAGAAGGAGATTTGGAATTAAAAATCATGCGAAAAGCGATGAGAGATGTATTTGAGGCTCTGGGTGAACCAAATATGTCTGCTGATGATGCTAAGTTGCATCTGGAAAAGTTAGATTCTTTGTTGGCCGTAGAAGGAAGTGCGACAATTTATGCTTTGGCTAGTTGGCTAAAGGCTCTGGGATTGAAGTTAACCGTTGCGGTTGATGCAGGAAATGAGGAAAGTTCTGCTAATGTTGCTGAGTTCGCGGAAGTTGGTAATGTTTGATTTTCGGCTTCATGCCGGTTGAAAGTAGAAAACGTCATAATCAAACTAACTGTAACATTTTTCCCATGGTTTGAGGATCTGGTAAAGTTTTTCCCTCTTCGTCGGAAGATTCGATTAAGAGTTCTAATACTTCTTGGGCATTCTTGAGAGCTTATTCATAGGTATCTCCATGAATGTGAAAAAAAGCTCCCCACTCGGGAAGACTGGCAACCAAACAATTATCTTCTTCAGACCATTGAATTAAAATGGTGTAGCGATATTTAATCATTTTTCCGCCTCTTATTGTTGTCTACTTTCCTATCCCAGCCCTTCAAAAAGCCTCGAGACACTGTTTCACAACAACATAACTTTTTCGCAGCCAATCCACCTGAAAACCTGACAAACCGTGCTTAATCTTACCTACCAATTTACCCCAGTTGAAAAGCTCCTCGACACCGCGACACTGCCGAAATTTCCCCTCGTAAAACTCTACCCAAAATGCTGGTGCTTGCTGCTGAGTTTTCCGCCAACGCTTCGACCACCGCGTACAGTCTTGCAGCGTCGGCGGCTCTACTCCTAAAATTGGTGGCATATCTGCGTAACTCACAAATTTGCTGAGGCTAACTCCCACAACGTGGATGATATACGGCCACAGCCGAATCTCGCGAATCTGTTCGGGCTTGACTTTCAAGACTTTGGCTACTGCTTCTTTTGTCACAAATCGAGCCAGTGGATTTATTTGCTTGGCTTCTGAGTGTTGTGTTGCTATCATAGTGGGTGCGTCTGATTGAATGAGTGCGTCTGATTGAATGAGTGCGTCTTAAATAAGTGCGTCTGATTTAAGTAGGTGTCTCTGATTCGATCGGAGTTTGTTTGAAAAAGCGATCGCCCTTTAGTTTCCAAGGCCACAGGGCGATCGCTCTTTAATCTTTAATTACTTTAAGGCAAATACTTGCCCTTTGTCAAGCATGGGATTGGTGAGGTTGCGAATTCGAGAGCTGGCTGCCGAGAACGGCTGGACTTTGACAGAGGTTGCCGATCGCTCGGGAGTCCACTACAGCACGCTGAAAAATTACGCCCGATCGCCCGGATTAGCAACCGTTGACGTTACTTATCTGCAAAAATTAGCTCGAACTTTTGATGTGTTGATAGAAGACTTGTTTGAGGTTGTGGAAGAATAAGTTGCCGTCGGCGTTTCCTCCGTTGGGGATCTAACGTTCATTTATATAAAATAATATAGGTGAGATTTCACCGTCATGTCAAGAGGCGAATTGATCAAATTGCGGATTCGAGAGTTTGCTGCTAGGGAAGGTTGGACGCTCAAAGAAGTAGCCGATCGCTCCGGGGTATCCTACAACACCGTCAAAAGCTACGCTCGATCGCCCGGTATGACAATGGCTGACATCGGTGCTCTGCTAAAATTGGCGCGGACGTTTGATGTGTCGATCGAACAATTGTTGGAATTTGTCGAATAAGTAGCAAATGACACTTAAAATAAATCAGCGCCAACCAATTTGACTAAAACGGGCGATCGACTGTAGGCCCAAATAACAGAGTTGAGAGTTGGCGGATGGGACGGGGCTCCGTCAGGAAGAGAGTATATATTCTCAGCGGCAATGGTAGGTGTGCGATCGCCCAGAACCGTCTACAATTTGTAACGTTGAGCCTTATTGAAGTGCAGGAGTGGAGCTGGCTTGGATAACGCTAGTCTGTCGAGAAAACCCCCGCAAGCCTCGGAGCTTGCCGCCGACGAAATTCCAGAAGCAGTGCGAGACCACCCATACCTAGAAGCAGGAGGGAGTCAGTCCAAGAAAAAAGGGCTGATTTGGAAACTGCTAGGGTTGGGCGCAGTAGCCTTTGGGGTCAGCATCTGGCTGCACCTCAACTTTAACTTTTTCCCAGCCACCAGTCGGGCAGAGCCAACTAAACAAAACCCAGCACTGGCGACTTCGGCGCCTGGATCCGCCCCGAGTCCAGCTACCAACTCAAAAGCCGCCACCCCAGACAACCTGCTGGGACACTTGCCTTACCCAGAAGCACCAGCCCAAGACTTGGTAAACGTCACCCCCGACGGTAGCGTCAAACTCCGCACCTCAGCAGCAGCAAAATATCAAGAAATGGCCAACGCCGCCGCCGCATCAGGGATCTATTTCGCTCCCATATCCGGCTTTCGCTCCCTGGAAGACCAACAACACGTATTTTTTGATGTGAAAGCCGAACGGAAGCAAAACGCCAGCAAGCGAGCCGAAGTCAGCGCTCCTCCAGGTTACAGCGAACATCATACGGGTTATGCGATCGACCTCGCCGACGGCAGCGCACCGGATACCAACCTCAGTCCCAGCTTTGAAAATACCCAAGCATTCAAGTGGCTAGAAGCCAACTCCGCCTCCTTCAGCTTTGAAATGTCATTCCCCAAAAACAACCGCCAAGGCGTCAGTTACGAGCCTTGGCACTGGCGGTTTGTGGGCGACAGACAAAGCCTGGAAACTTTCTACAAAGCTCATTCTCTCAAAAAGTAGAAGATAGTGGGCAGTTGACCGCTTGACAGTTGACAGTTGGCAGTGGGCAGTTGACAGTTGACCGCTTGACAGTTCACAGTCAGAAGGAAAAAGGAAAAAGGAAGGTTTTCCACATCTCTCCCTCTCTCCCTCTCTCCCTCTCTCCCTCTCCCCCTCTCCCCCTCTTTCCCTCTCGGGCCAAACAAGTGATTGCAATCTATCCAGGCAGCTTTGACCCCATTACCTTCGGTCACGCAGATATTATCGAGCGGGGATCTAAACTGTTCGATCGCATAATTGTTACCGTAGTCAAAAATCCCAGCAAAACCCCTCTGTTCACCGTAGAAGAACGGATCGAGCAGATCCTGCGCTCTACCAAACACTTGCCAAACGTAGAAGTAGACAGTTTTGAGGGTTTGACAGTAAACTATGCTAAGATTCGACAAGCCAAAGTGCTGCTGCGGGGACTCCGGGTATTAACAGATTTTGAAATGGAACTCCAGATGGCCCACACCAATAAAACCCTTCTGGGCGAAATTGAAACAGTTTTTTTGGCAACTTCTAACGAGTACAGCTTTTTAAGTAGTAGTGTAGTTAAAGAAATCGCCAAGTTTGGTGGCTCCGTAGATCATCTTGTTCCGAAACACGTCGCTCTAGATATTTACAAATGTTACGCCAGCAGGAACCAACTCGCATCGAACCCGACACTACCGGACGCAGCACTGAGAATGAATCACCTCAGAACACAGCCGCCTTCGGAGACGAGACCAGAACCGCAGGAGTAGACATCCAGCGGGAATTGAACCGGCTTGAGGAAATTGTTCTCGACAGCCCGCGCATTCCCATGACCAGACGCACTCTGGTGGATGAAGAACAGTTGCTCGATCAGTTAGACTTGGTGAGGCTAAATTTGCCGCTCGCCTTTGAGGAATCCGAGACAATCATCCGTCACAAGGACGAACTGCTCCAAGAAGCTCAACTCTACGCTCAAGAAGTGATAGAAGCAGCAGAACAGCGAGCGGCAGAACTTTTAAACGATATGGGCCTGCTCCAGCAGGCGAAGATAGAAGCAGATCAGTTGCGACAGCAAGTTTTGCTCGACTGCGAAGCAATTCAGCAGGCGACGCTGGCGGAAGTCGAACAAATTCGCTACCAGGCTCAAGAGGAACTGGAAGAGATGAGAGTCAGGGCGATGGCTGAATGCGAGGAAATTCAAAACGGCGCCGACGATTATGCTGACCAAGTGCTCGATAATATTGAGCACAAGCTGAGCGATATGCTGCGCGTGATCCGCAACGGGCGCGATCGGTTGGATAGTGTTTCGGCGTCGCACATCCACCACAACAACGGTTAGTTAACTGCTTTCGATCGAAGCAAGCGTTACTTCCCGGTAATTTTCGGAATTGGCGGGCGATCGGGTAGTAGGGAAACGGCCCAGCATCCGTACAGGAGAATTGGCGGGCGATCGGAGGATCGAGTGCTAGGAAAACCGCTGAGCCTAAGTCCGGCGCGGGGAGCTGCAACGCCGGAGAGTTTTATTTGAGAGAATTAATAATTGGGATCAGATTGAGGATTGTAGCAAGACTTGTTTAAATTGGTATAAGTTTTGTGAAGATAGGAGCAAATATAACATTTTATGGTATGGTGAAAACTCATCACACAGAGAATTATTGATTTGACTCGAATTTTTGCAATCTAATTTTTATCATGCAAAAAGCTTCTAATCGGTTCGCTGAATTTGACTTGATCCGCGCTTTAGCGATTGTCAGTGTTGTGATTACTCATGCTGGCTTCTCGGCATTTCGCGATCGCAGAATTTTGTTTGTCGCGATCGATACATTTCAACTGTTCTGCGTACCTGCATTTTTACTTCTGAGCGGTTTTTTCCTCACCAACAAACTCGACAATCAAAATAATCCCGGACAGGTAGTCAAAAAAAGACTGTCAAGAATTATACCACCCTACCTGTTTTGGTCAGTAACTTTGTACATCTTAAATAATTGGAACTCACTCCAAAAAATTGATTTGCTTTCATTGCTCAGAGACATCCTGACAGGCTCCGTGATGCCTCCCTATTACTTCATCGTTGTAATTATTCAATGCTACGGCTGGTGGTGGCTGCTAGTGAAATTAAGAGTTTTAGAACCCAGAAAAGTTTTGACCTTGGGTTTAACAATTCAAACAATTTTTACCGTATTCTTTTACTTAACCGCTCTCAAATACATATCAATACCTCTACCTTTGATGGAGCGCTGGATTTTTAGTTGGATTTTGCCATTTTCAACAGGTCTATTTTTGGGCGCAGTCTATGACAAAATTCAACCAGTTCTCGAACGCAAAAAAATTCTAGTTTTAGGAGCAACAGTCCTCTTTTATCTAGCAAGCATTTGGGAATATTACCTGCTCAGCGGAGTTACTGCGGAGGCATGGTTTTTCCGCTCGTTTTTTAAACTATCTGCCCAAGGATACGCAATTTTGTTCGTCTTGTCGATCCTCGCATTTTCTAAAAATATCGCACTTCCAAATAGAGTATCGGGATTAATCAAAATATTGGCTGCTTATTCATTCCCTATATATCTCCTAGATTCGACCGTCGTGAAATATGTGTTATTAGTATATTATAAGTTTATTGACCCAGTACCTCCGCTACTGAAGCTCAGCTTTTTAGTTACAGGCACTTTGTGCGGTTGTTTGGCGATTATTTACCTGTTGCAGAAAGTTTTGCCCAAAAAATACAGCCAGTACATTCTGGGAATTTAATCGGATTTTGTGTTTCAGCGAATGTCTTCATAAAACTGCTTGAGATACCTCGCAGGAACACCAAATCCCCACAAAAAACCGATCGCAAGATAGATAGCAGTTGCTTTCAATTCGCCCCAATGCGCCACTCGGCGATCGCTACTTTCCACAACCCGATTGACTAACTTCAGTCTCCCCCGTAGCACCAACTTCAAACACAAATCCGCTTCCTCCATAATTGGTAGCGCCGCATCGAAACCCGCGCATTCCCAAAAATCTGTCCGGCGGCAAAAAATAACTTGATCGCCAAACAGCAATCGCAATCCTTTAACAAACAAATGAGGGCGAAATAACAGCGGTGCGTAATAAGTTTTCAGGTAATTGTGCAGCGAAAAACCCCATCTTGTTTGCTGCGAACCTGTCATTAAAGAAATAAATCCGCCGCCGACAATTTCGGCATCGGATAATGTGTTTTGGATAACTGCTACCATGTCGCCGGGAACTAGAGTATCGGCGTGGAGGAAGCAGAGAATTTCCCCTGTAGCGGTTTTTGCACCTAGATTCATTTGCACGGAACGTCCCGGCATACTGCTAACAATAACACGGGTGGCAGCGGAAAGTGCGATCGCCACTGTTTCATCTTGACTACCGCCGTCTACCACCAAAACCTCCCAAGCCGGAGGATCGAGGATGCTGAGTTGGCGGAGGGTGCGTTCTAGACAAGTCGCTTCATTCAGGACGGGGATGATAATAGAAACGCTAGCCATCAGGTTGAAATTTATGCCAAAACTATTATAATAAAAAACTGTGGCGATTGACAACTGCCGCTGTATCTTCCACTAATCAGGACTAAAAAAATCGTGCAGAAAACAGAAGTAAAAAACGATTTAGAATTTTACGATGAAAATGCTGATAATTGGTGGGACGAAAATGCTAAAATCTATGCTCTCTACCATCTCAACAAACCCAGATTTGAGTTTTTCGACAGACACGCGACCAATTGGCGAGGGCTGAAAACCTTAGATGTCGGGTGCGGCGGCGGTTTTTCCTGCGAGTTTATGGCCGAGAGGGGCGCTGTGGTTTCGGGAATAGATCGATCGCAAAAGTGCATTGTAGCAGCTCAAAATCACGCAGTTACCAGCGGTTTTGAGATTGACTACAGGCAAGGTTTTGCCGAAAATATGCCCTACGAAGACAATACCTTTGATGTTGTAATTTGCGTGGATGTTTTAGAACACGTTGCAGATTACAAACAAGTTGTGTCAGAGGTTCACAGAATTCTCAAGCCCGGAGGAATGTTCTTTTTCGATACCATCAACCGAACTTTTTCCTCGCAAGTGGTGATGATTGGCCTGATGGAAAATATTTTGCAAGAAATTAGGCGGGGGGTTCACGATTGGGAAAAGTTTATTACCCCGGAGGAACTGTCTGCGGTAATGCGAGATACGGGTTTTGGGAATATTGAAATTAAAGGTTTTGATATGTTTGGAGAAATGGGTTCTGTTTTAGCCCAGATGCACGGTTTTTGGGGGAATTTTACACGCGGAAAGCAGTTGTTTCCTTCCGGGGCAGTTTTCAAACAAGCGGCTCAACTTTTAACAGTTAATTTCGCTAACTATATTGATTACAAAAAGTCTGGGTTGTTTAAAATCCAAATCAATGAGGATACGTCGATTATGTATGTGGGCGTAGGGGTGAAAAATTAGACGGTTAATTGTTGATAGTTGACTCTTGCCATTAGGGGCGGGTTTGAGAGGGATTTGTGCGATCGACCAAATCCCCCTCAAACCCGCCCCATTTTTTTAGACATAACTGCATATAATTTGCAATTATTTTGGGATTTGACCGATCGCCATTTCCACCTCTATCGCCCAAAACCACCGCTCTGTATAAATTTAAGGCTGTAATTTCGTCAACTATCTCCAATGCAGCCACCTTTTTGTTACAAATCTTAATATTTAATTATTGATATTTTATCTAAATTGCATGGTAGCTTATTGAATATTAATTGCAATAACTACCGGAAGTTAACAGTACCTGGAGGTCAATCACCGTGACAGCAGCAATAGTTTCCGCGTCAGCCTCGCGAATCAGCGACGGACAACCCACGGACAGCCAAAAACTGATGAGTTTGGGTCAAAATTCCGAAATACCCGACCTCGATCGCTCCAAAGATGTCACCATAGCCGTCTTAGAAGGAGTGGGAACTCTCACGGTGTGCGATCGGACAGTCACTTTAACACCGGGAGTATTTGTGTTTGTACCCGCCGGCATCCCGCGCACCCTAAAAGTACAAACGACGCTGAATTTGTTACTAATTGACTGCGAAGCAGATCCCGATATGAGCGAGTCAGCTTGGTTAATGAATTTTCAACTTTAAACAAGATGAAAAAACAGTGCCCTTGCTGCCTTGACTCACTAATTTCTCAGGTTAGCCACAACCGCGTCTACTGGTTTTGTCTGAATTGCAGGCAAGAAATGCCAAATTCCGACTCAAAAAAAAGAAATCTCAACCACTATCAAATTTCACATTCGGAGTAACAATGTCAAAAGCAATTGGTCTTTTCTACGGAACTACAACTGGCAAAACTGAATCTATCGCTGACATGATTCGAGATGAATTTGGCGGCGATATCGTAACTTTGCACGACATCGGTCGCGCTGAGTCTGATGATTTCGCCGAATACGAATGTCTGATTATCGCTTGTCCGACTTGGAAGATCGGCGAACTGCAAAGCGACTGGGAAGGTTTTTTTACCGAACTTGATGATATTGATTTTAGTGGCAAAAAAGTAGCTTATTTGGGAACTGGCGACCAAGAAGGCTACCCGGATAATTTTATGGATGCAATGGGGATTTTGGCTGAGAAAATCTCGGATCAGGGCGGTGAAACTGTCGGTCAGTGGCCGGTAGATGGCTATGATTTTAATGAATCTAAAGCTGTAGTTAATGGCAAATTTTTGGGTTTGGCGATCGATGAAGACAATCAATCTGAGATGACGGAAGCACGGGTTAAATCTTGGGTGTCTCAACTCAAGAAAGAATTTGGTATCTAGGATTACTTGTACTTGTTCCCAGGCTCTGCCTAGGAACCAGTTATATCAATTCCGGTTGCACCGGAATGACAAGCGAGGAGACGGCAGTGCCGTGTCCCTACAATATTATTTTGAGTAGGGACACGGCACTGCCGTCTCCTAATTTCTTTCTTCCTTCTTCCTTCTTCCTTCTTCCTTCTTCCTTCTTCTATAGTTCAATTTCCAACTTAAAATTGATGAGATTTACTTCAGATGATGTGCTGTGGCTAAGTGCCAGTCCAAGTTTGCAATTATTCGATCGCTATGAGCTTGACTACTTAAATCAGTCAGTACCAATCCAAATATGGGAATACGAACAAACGGAAGACGAAGGTTGTTCCTTAGATGTCGCTGTTGAGTTACTGCATCACTATTTAAAATTTCGCGCTCGCCCAATTCATCTAATAGGCCACAGTACCAGTGGATTAGTTGGTTTAATGTATGCCCGTCGCTATCCTCACAAAGTAAGTTCTTTAGCACTCTTAGCTGTCGGCTTGCCATCTGCGATTAACTGGCAAGCTCATTACTATAAATATCTGGCGGCTTTTCCTTGGAATCGCCAACAAGTTTTAACTCAAATGGTTGGGGATATGTTGGGATAAAAAAATCCGTATATAAATCAAAGATTTATTTCATATTTTGAAGAAGATTTAGAACTTTCGCCTTCCCCTCACTCGTTATTTAGTACGATAGATTTCTCTGATGAACCTGTAGAAGTACCTTTGTTAGTATGCAGCAGCAAAACTGATTTTGTGGCATATCCTGTTGTCGTGCGTCGCTGGCTTAAATTGCTGAAAAAAGGCGATCGGCTTTGGGAATGTAAAGACGGTAGGCATTTTTTCCATCACTTTTATCCAGAACAAGTTGGGGAAGAGATACTGAATTTTTGGCTATCGATACACAGTCGCCAACCGATTTTAGATTTGAAGTTCTAAATTTGCGATCGCCACTATTGATATAAATAAGTAACAAGTTTTGGGGTGCTAAAAGCAGTCTGCTCGCCATGCTGCAAAAATTTACTATCCTGTCAACTCTTTATATATTCAGGATTTGCAGCACTACCATCTCCCGGCAATGAAAATTTACGGTTGATGTATTATCATAGATTAATGAGTCTTATTCTCAATAAATAATTGTGAAAAATTTAAAAAGTGCGATGGCTACGCCCCGGCGTGCGCCTACGAAAGCAACAACAGCTCAATCAAGAGTCCGCCGTTTTCGGGTACCGCTGAGCCTCAAAATTATCGTGCCGTTTCTAAGTGTATCCGTCACTCTATTGTTGTTAGTGATACATACAGTCAAAATCGGATTTGCCAATACTCTCGAAAAAGGAGTGCGCGATAGAGTTGAAAACCAAGCAGCTTTAGCCGTGCGAGACTTCAAAAATCGATCGGATCAATTGACAAAGCAAGCCAAATTATTATCAGAATCACCAGAAGTTATTCGGGCTTTACAACAAAAAGACACAGACATCTTGCGTCAAGATATATTATCTCTACAAACCACTTTAAAACTAGATTTAGTCAACGTAGTAGACGCACGCGGCGACATAGTAGCAGAGTTGCGAGAAGAGTGGCTCACAGGCAATAACTTGAGCAATCGCGCAGCGATAAATTCAGCACTCAAAGGCTTATAAAAGTCAAATTTCGTCAGCATTGACGGCAAACCACAAGCATTGCTAGTAGGATTTGCACCGATTAGAAGCAATAATACGATAATTGGCGCTGTACTCATAGGTTACTTAATCACAGACGAACAATTGCAGCAAATCAGCATTGATACTAACAATATAAATTACTTTGCCATCTTCAAATTCGACCAATTAATAGCGACTAATTTTCCCGAGATTCGCTCGAAATCTTGGCAAGGATCTGCACCACAGACATCGACAACTAAAATTGATATTGAGCGCAAATCTTACATCATGCAAACGGTATAAATGTCGGATATAGGTGACAGCATAAAGCTAGCCGTATTTAACCCAATGGCAACAACGCAGCAAACACAATTAACTTTATCTAATAGGCTCGATAGTTTCTTTTGGGCAGGAGTAATTCTAGCCACTATTGTTGGTGCCGTAGTCAGCCGAATTATCGGAAAACCAATTCTTGACTTAACTAAAGATGTGAATTGGATGGCAAGCAATGAATACTTTTCTGATAAAGTACCCATTCCCTCCGCTGATGAAGTAGGTCAACTTGCGGAAGCTTTCAACTTTATGATAGAACAAGTAGAAAAGCGCGATCGTACACTCAACCTACAGTTGCACCAATTAAAACAAACGCTTCATGATTTGAAAAATACTCAATCTCAACTAATTCAAGCCGAAAAAATGTCCGGCTTGGGATTGATGGTGGCCGGAATCGCTCACGAAATTAACAACCCAGTTAACTTTATTTATGGCAACCTCTGTCACGCTAACCAATATACTCAAGATTTGCTCAGACTTGTAGGACTTTACCAGCAGGAATGTCCGAATGCAAGCGCGCCGATTCAAGAGTACATAGAAGAAATTGAACTCGACTTTTTATCAGAAGATTTGTCTAAGTTGCTATCTTCTATGAAAATGGGAACCGAGCGCATTCAGCAAATTGTTTTGTCGCTGCGAAACTTCTCTAGGTTAGATGAAGCTGAAATGAAACCAGTCGATATCCACGAAGGAATTGACAGCACACTATTAATTTTAAACAGCAAAATCAAAACAGCCATTAAAGTCATTAAAAATTATGGACAATTGCCCTTAGTAGAGTGCTATCCATCGCAGTTAAACCAGGTATTTATGAAGATCACAGCCAATGCTGCTGATGCACTGCTTAGCAATCCAAATCTGCCAAACAAGCAGATTGAAATTTCCACTGAAATAGTAGGAATAGATCGAGTGGTGGTTAAAATTAGAGATAACGGTACAGGGATTGACCCGGATGCGATCGATAGGCTATTTGACCCATTCTTTACTACTAAACCTGTGGGCAAGGGAACTGGTTTAGGGTTGTCAATTTCTTACCAGATTATCGAGAAACATCAGGGGAAAATAGAAGTGAATTCGGAAATAGGTGAGGGAGCAGAGTTTGTGATTTATTTGCCGATTAAAGCCCGCATCAGAGAAGGCGCTTGTCTTTGCCAGAGTTAAGACACTTGTTTGAATTTACAGCATATTCTATGTATGTGTGGTACACATAATCTTCTCGTCAGTAAGGTGCGTCGCCCTCAAAAATCTGCAAGTTATATCTAAGATATCGCAGATCCGCACCCTACGGATTAACACCACACAATATAGTTGCTACTGTACTTCATTAACCTGGAATATCCTGTAATATCAGTGCGTCAGGAACTAGCTTTTTGATTAATGGCAAATATCTCGACTGACGCACCCTACCTATCATCAATCATGAGGATATTGATGCTGAATATGGTATTACTACTAATTCAACTTAGAACGAAACAATCGCATTCCATTTGCTGTCACAATTAAGGATGTTCCCGTATCTGCAAGCACTGCAACTGCTAACCCGACAAATCCAAAAGTTCCCAACAACAAAAACAGCGCTTTTGTGACTAAGGAAAAAATCACATTCTGCCGAATTACAGATACAGTACGGCGGCTCAAATCGACTGCATAGGCGAGTTTTCTTAAGTCGCTACCAACTAGCACTACATCGGCGGTTTCTAGTGCGATATCAATGCCGCCAACTGCAAAGCTGATATCGGCGGCTGCTAAAGCTGGGGCATCATTTATGCCATCGCCCACCATCCCTACAGCCCCAAATTTTCGCAATTCTTGAATCTGTTGCAATTTGTCTTCTGGGAGCAGTTCTGCTTTATACTCAGATAGGTTGAGCTGTTCAGCTATTTGGGCTGCTACAAAAGTGCGATCGCCCGTGAGCATTACCAGTCGCTTCAGCCCCATCTGTTTGAGCGAATGTACCGCCTCCGCAGCTTCCAGCCGCAAGCCGTCAGCTAAAGCAATGATGCCCAATAAACCGCGATTGCTGCCTACCAAAACAGGGGTTTGTCCTAACTTTTCAATGTCATCTAAAAGAGATAATGTTGATTCTGAAAGTGCAATATTTTGATCTGCAAATAACCTGCGATTTCCTGCAAGATAGAGGTTGTTGCCGAATTGTCCGCTAATGCCTTTACCCAGATCGGCTGTAAAGTTTTCAGGAGTTTCTAACTGAATTCCCTGTGCCTTGGCTTGGGCGACAATTGCCTTAGCTAAAGGATGTTCCGATCGCTGTTCCAAACAAGCTGCAATCAATAATACCGCACTTGCGCTCAACTCTCCCAAATCGTACACTTTTTTTACTATAGGTTTGCCTTGGGTCAAAGTTCCGGTTTTATCAAAAGCAATACTCTGGAGTTTTCCAGCAGTTTCTAGCCCATTTCCACCCTTGAACAAAATGCCTTGACTGGTGGCGGCACCAATGGCGCTGACAATTGAAACAGGAGTAGAAATTACCAAAGCGCAGGGACAGGCTATTACTAACATTACCAGCGATCGGTAAAACCAAACGCTGAATGGTTGACCAAAAATTAAGGGCGGAATTACTGTCAGGGCGATCGCGCTTACAATTACAATCGGAGTATAAATCTCTGCAAACCTGTCCACCCACTGCTGAGTCTGGGCGCGACTGGATTGGGCTGATTCGACTAAATGAACAATTTTAGCAACCGTGGTATCGCTAGAAATGTGGGTGACTTGAACTTCCAAAAAGCCAGTTTGATTTAAAGTTCCCGCAAAAACGCGATCGCCCGTTTCCTTATCTTCCGGGATAGATTCGCCCGTAATTGGCGATTGGTCGATCGCAGAATTACCCGATACAACTATACCATCCAAAGCCACCTTTTGTCCGGGGCGAATTGTCAGAATTTCTCCTACTTGAATCTCCTCGACGCGCACCGTTACTTCCTGATTATTGTCGCGCTTGACAGTTGCCGTCGGAGGTGTAATATCCATTAAACTAGCAATGGCGCTGCGAGTGCGACTGAAAGTGAAAGTTTGCAAAGTTGTTCCCAGACTAAACAGGAAGATAACCAACGCCGCTTCAAACCAATCGCCTAAAGCCACCGCGCCAATTACCGAAATAGTCATCAACAAATTCATGTCGGCGCGACGCAAGCGCAACTCCATCAGGCCCGCGCGGGCGATCGCAAATCCAGCTACAATAATACCGATACCGTAAAAAGCCCGCGATATCCAAATTGTCAGGGCTAAATGCTGAGTTAGCAATCCCAGGATTAATCCTATTCCAGCTAAAATTACACTTTGTCCCCGGCGATTGCGAATCCAAAATTCCCAGTTTGTTGGGTTGGTTTTTTGAGCTTTCTGGACTGTAGAATGCTGGTGGTGGTGTTCGTGGTGGTGTTCGTGTTCGCCCGAACAACAGTCCTCCTGCGAGGATACTGCTGCGGTAGGCTGTTCGATCGTGTAGCCTAGAGTTTGAATGCGATCGAATATTGCTTTTTCGCTTACTTGTTCGGGGTCGTAATTTAACCGCAAACTTTCTGTTGCAAAAACTACATTGATGTCGGTAAGTCCGGGAAGTTTTTCCAAGCCTGCTGCTACGGTTTTGGCGCAGTTACCGCAATCCATGCCGCCAATTTTAGTTTGTAGCGTTTTGAGGGAAGGAGTTTGAGTCATCATCAGTATCCTTTTGAGATTTTAGAATGATTATCACAATTATTGAACATATATTCATGTGTATGATTAAATGGTAGCCTAATTTTATTGGATTTGTGAACAAGATTTTTTTTAATTAACCCCAGAGGGCGCAGGAAACGGCAGTCGCAGGAGACAGTAGTGCCTTTCGTCGTGTCAACTTAACGTTAAACGTAGCATCGGTCTTTTGTCGCTTCCCGGTAGCTCATCGATCCCCCCTAACCCCCCTTAAAAAGGGGGGGGACAAGAGCGTCAAAGTCCCCCTTCTTAAGGGGGATTTAGGGGGATCGAGACGCTCGGTAGAGGCGAGGTTTGTCATGGCTCTTCCTTGATGCGCTGATTAAGTTAATGGCAATTTGCAGAAACTGGTTCTTTTACGGATGCGGATTTATCGGCATTTACCCACACATAAATCTCCGTTGCATCGTCGCTGCAACTGTGACATCCGCCGCACTTCTTGGCTTCTGCCATTTTACTGATGCGGCCTTTACGCATGAGGCGGTTCAGCATTCCGCGCAAAGCATCGCCATCCATCCGAAAATGAAGTTTTAAATCGGCGATAGATGCTCTTTTGTTTTGGGAAATAAACTGTTGAATTTCGCTTAAAATCATGGTTTTTCTCCTTTCTTTGTTAACGTAAATTTGTCAGGTGCGTCGCTGTTATATTGTCATTTCTTTTGAGAGATTTTCGAGGGCGACGCACCCTACGGCTACTAAATAATGCCCAGATAGGATTTTTTTGAACCGCAGATTAACGCAGATGAACGCAGATACATTTAATTCATGACTTCGCGCCGTTTGGGGCGTGTTGCACCAGCTATTCTTAATCCCGCAAGTGTCAGCGCCATAGCTATTGCCAGTCTCACTACCCAGATAATTGAAGATTCTGGATGCTCTGCGTATGTCGCAACTTGATAATAAAGCACTGCAACCCAGTAACCTAAACCAGTAGTCCAAGCACCCGCAAATATTGTCCAACCTAAGTTAGTTTCGCGGTAAAGCGCTGCCGTTGCGGAGACACAAGGAAAGTACAGTAATACAAACAGTAAATAGGCAAAAGCCGCAGTGTTGGAACCAAAGCGTTGCGACATTTGTCCGTAGGTGCTACCTGAAATACCTTGCTCTTCTGCTGCTGTTTTTTGGTCTGTAATATTGGCGGAACTTAAACCGAGGGGGTCAAAAAGTTGACCGGGCAGTTTTGCGAGATTCTCTGGAATGCTGAGATATGCTTTGCTCATGCCGCCCCAAAAACTAAATTCTTCTGCTTTTTCTGGTGCTGCACCTGTTGCTGCTTTTTGTTCGTCTGCTAGTTCGGTATAGAGTGAGTCTAAGGTTCCCACCATGACTTCTTTGGCAAATACTCCTGTTAGTAAACCGACGGTGGCAGGCCAGTTTTCTTGGGTGATTCCCATCGGGGTAAATACGGGTGTTACTGTGCGGGCAACTGCGCTCAAAATTGAATCTTTGCTGTTTTCTTTGCCGAAGGAACCGTCGGTGCCGACGGAGTTCATGAATCCGAGTACAATCACCATAAGTACGATCGCAATTCCGGCCTTTTTGATAAAAGCCTGCAATCTGTCCCAAGTCCGCAACAGCACGCCTTTCAGTTTGGGAATGTGGTAGGGCGGGAGTTCCATCACAAAGGGTGCAGCTTCTCCTTGCAGGATGGTGTTTTTTAAGATTAGTCCGGTGAGCACTGCTGCTAAAATTCCTAACAGGTAAAGCCCTAACACCATATTTTGACCGCCGACTTGGAAGAATGCGCCACAAAATAGGGCATAAACTGCTAATCTGGCACTACAAGACATGAATGGATTCATCATAATCGTCATTGTGCGATCGCGCTTATTTTCCAAAGTCCGCGTCGCCATGATTCCGGGAATATTGCACCCAAAACCGATCATCATCGGTACAAAGGATTTGCCGGGAAGTCCGACAAATCGCATTAATCTGTCCATGACGAAGGCTGCCCGTGCCATGTAGCCGGAGTCTTCGAGGGCAGATAAACACAAGAACATCATCCCAATTTGGGGAATAAAAGTAGCTGTGGTTTGAATGCCACCGCCAGCACCTTTTGCCAGCAGTCCGATTAACCATCCAGGAGAATTGACGCTTTCTAAAACAGCAGCTAAACCGTCTACGAAAATTGTCCCGAAGAAGTTGTCAAAGAAATCGATAAATACTGCGCCAACGTTAATCGAAATGGTGAACATTAAGTACATCACCATCAAGAATACGGGAATGCCCAACCAGCGGTTAAGCACAATTTGGTCGATTTTGTCGGAAACATTGGTTTTGACTTCCCTGGAAGATTCGGCGACGCCTTGGGTGAGGGTGCGGATGAAGGTGTAGCGGCTGTCGGCGATGATAATATCTAAGTCGTCATCAAGGGTTTCGTGGACTCGGCGGCGGTGCGGAACGACTATTTTTTCTAACTCTGTATCGGCGAGTTCCGGGGCGACTTCATCCTGGTATTCTAGGAGTTTCAGGGCAGTCCAGCGGGCATCGACGTTGCGATTTGGGCTGTGTTGTTCGATATGCGGTATTAGTTGGGCGATCGCATCTTCGATGACAGCCGGATAAGCTACATAGGCAGATGGTACGATCGGCTTAACCAGCGCCTTATTCACAGCATCGCGCAACAAAGGCACCCCGTCATTTGACGTAGCACTCATCGGCACTACCATACAGCCGAGGCGTTCTGCGAGTTTGCTAACATTAATTCGGATGTCTCGTTCTTTGGCAACATCCATCATATTTAGTGCTACTATCATCGGCACCCGCATCTCTAAGATTTGGGTGGTGAGATACAAATTTCGCTCTAAGTTGGAAGCATCAACAATATTAACAATCACATCAGCTTCGCCAGATAGCAAATAATCTCGCGCTACCAATTCATCGAGTCCGGTATCTCCATCTTCGGCATCGATAGAATAAACTCCCGGCAAGTCAACAATAGTAATTACAAAACCGTCGTGAGGGTATTTTCCCTCTTTGCGTTCGACTGTTACTCCCGGCCAGTTTCCCACTCGCTGGTTAGCACCTGTCAAAGCATTAAATAAGGTAGTTTTGCCACAGTTGGGGTTGCCCACCAATCCAATAATTTGCTTAGCCATTATTCCACCTCCTCTATAAATAAGGTATTGGCTTCCTCTTTGCGCAAACTGAGTTTGAAACCCCGCACTAGGATTTCTACGGGATCTCCTAGGGGTGCGTGGCGAGTGACGGTAAATTCTGTTCCCGGCGTCAATCCCATTGCTAACAATTTGCCTTTGTAAGCGCGGGCTGTTTTGTCATAGCCAACTACTCGGCCAGTGCTGCCAACAGCTAAATCCCGCAATTGCTTCTTTTCGCTCATTTTTTTCTATTGGTTATTGGTTATTGGTTATTGGTTATTGGTTATTGGTTATTGGTTATTGGTTATTGGTTATTGGTTATTGGTTATTGGGGATTGGTTATTGGTTATTGGTTATTGGTTATTGGTTATTGGTCATAATATCAGTTCCAAAAACTAATCTAACTGTAGGAGAGCTTCCCAACTCTGCTCTCATCAGTCATTCCCAATCCCCAATCCCCAATCCCCAATCCCCAATCCCCAATCGAAGATGGTATAACTTCTTTTTCACCTCCAATGTCCAATGCCCAATACCCAATGCCCCTAATTCCGTTAATTAGTACACATAATTTTCTGTGCCATACCAGCCCCCAAACCGATGCGGTTGTCGCCAATTCCCACAATCACCGAGCCCCCAGAATTGCTGACTATTTGAACTTCGATGCCGGGGACTAATCCCATGCCGATGAGGCGTCGCACGGTGCCTTCTGAACCTTTGAGTTTGACTATCCGCAGCTTGTCGCCAATGCTTGCCATTGCCAGCGGGAATGATTTACCTATAGCTAAGTCTGGCTGACTTTCTGTACCTTCTGCTGTTGTAGAGACTTCTGGTGTCTCGCCGTAAAAGGTAAAAGCCCCGAACTGTCTGTGGTTTAGCTGTTCGTTTGGCTGGCTGTATTCTTGGGTGTTTTCTTTCATCTGTTCTGGTTGTCGATCGATTTTAGTAACAAGCTCTTTGGGCTTGCTGTCAGCAGCAACTTGATATTTATTCTCAATACGCGAGGCACGCCACAGTACACATAGCAAAATTCGTCGTTTGAGCGAACTCGTTCCCTTTTTGATCTTTCGGGCGCAGATATTGCCCGCGCCGAGGATTTCGACTGATTTTGGGCGATCGGCAAGTTTTATCTCTCTTGCGTTAGATGCCAATGTGCGCTTGGACTGCGTGCAAGGAAGAATTACTGCTCTTTAGCATAGTAGATTAAAAAGGAATTATTAGCAACTATTCTCAAATATTTTAACATGAGGTTAACAGACTCATCCTTAATAGGGGCTGAGGGATACTAAGTACCGATCGCATTTTAAGGGGTCGATCGCCCTAAATCCTCTAGCGGGCGATCGAGCATATATACTTAACTGTTAGGGCGATCGCGGGGGCATCGCCCCTAATTTACAATTTATCAAGAATTATGTCAGCAAGTTTTCTGCCAAAGTCGATCGCACAACTCACAGAATCTACCTCAATTGCTTTAGGCCAAAGCATTCAACAGGAGGCAATTACAACTCCCCTAACAGAGGGGCCAATTGCCACAACCTACGTGCGCCAAGGCAGCGGAAATACGCCGATTTTGTTAATTCACGGCTTCGACAGTTCCGTGTTTGAATATCGCCGCCTGTTGCCGCTGCTGGCCGAAAACAATGAGACTTGGGCAGTTGATTTGTTGGGTTTTGGCTTTACAGAAAGAGCTGCGGGTTCGGCCTTCAATCAAAAGGCGATCGCCACTCACCTATACTATTTTTGGAAAACGCTAATTTCGCAGCCTGTAATCTTAGTGGGCGCGTCGATGGGAGGTGCAGCAGCAATTGATTTCACCCTCGCCCATCCCGAAGCTGTCAAAAAATTAGTCTTAATTGATAGTGCTGGTTTTGCGGTAACATCTAATAAGGGAAAATTTTTAATTCCGCCTTTAGGATATCTGGCAACTTCATTTTTGCGCCACCCAAAAATTCGCCAAAAAATTAGCGTCAATGCTTATTTCGACGAAACTTTGGCTTCTGTAGACGCTCAAAATTGCGCCGCTTTGCACTTGGAAATGCCCAATTGGAATCAAGCTTTAATTGCGTTTACCAAAAGCGGCGGTTACGGAGGTTTTGGGGCAAAAATATCGCAAATTCAGCAGCAGACGCTGATTTTGTGGGGAAAACAAGATAGAATTTTAGGGACTGGGGATGCAGAAAAGTTTAAAAGTGCGATCGCAAATTCTCAACTTATTTGGATACCCGACTGCGGACACGTTCCCCACTTAGAAAAACCACAAATTACCGCTCAACATATCTTAGATTTCACAGCTAAAGCAGCAGGTTCGTAGTGAGGACTTCAGTCCGCATCTCCGATCGGAGGACTGAAGTCCTCACGATCGAACGTTAAACTTTCGGCAGGTTTGTAGTCAGGACTTCAGTCCTCTTCAAACCAGAGAGGACTGAAGTCCTGACTACAAACGTTAAACTTTCGGTAAATACTTTTGTACAATAGTCCATCCTGTAAGCAATACAATGACAAATCCCCCACACAAAGCCAAATTAGTGCCAATGTGAAGGGGACGCGCCCAAGGATGTTTAGGGCCAATTTGCAGCCCGCTTCCCACAGAAACCAACACCAAAGCGACAACAGCTAACCCCGCCGGTAAATGAGCTGAGTGACCCAAATTGCCGTAGTATCCGAGCGTACCGACTACGCCAATTCCCAGCAGTAAAATTACCAAAGTCGCCATCCCCGCGCCAGTCGCCAAATGAAAGGGACGCAGCCATTTGGGTCGCGGCTGTTTCGTACTGCGGGCGCCAAACATCCACGTTCCAGTAACGGCCAGCAACAGGTAAGCCAAAAGTGACGCACCCATTGACCAAGCCGCTATTTTCCACAACCACAAGAAAGAAGGCAGATTCATGATTTAAATCCCTAGTTAGGGATTTGCAAGAAAGGTTTCTTTCCGATTTTACCTACACCTGAAACCAAAAATGAATATTTTTGCCAGAAAGTGCGATCTGGCTATCCACAGATTGCATCCGTCTTACCTTGAAGTCGATCGCACTTTCTCTGGTACTCAGCTTAATTTACGTTATATAGCGGTTCTCAATTAAGTGAGGTACGCGGGCGAGCCATTACCAATTACCCATTACCAATTACCCATTACCCATTACCAATTACCAATTACCCATTACCCATTACCCATTATCAAGCGTACCGCACTCTTACTCAGAAAGGCTATGGATTTGTCGCTCCAGTTTTTAGGAACCGCCTTCCCATTCTAGCTTCGTGGTTTAACTGTCAACGAAAGGCATTTTATAAAACCCTAATTTTTGTTCTACGATTAATCGGAAAAACGGCATACCTTCTATCAAATATCTTTTCCACAACCTTCTCGGTTCGCTTAACAGTCTGTACGCCCATTCTATGCCGACTTCGCTCATCCATTTGGGAGCTCGGGCTTTGGAACCAGCTTCAAAATCAATGGTTGCGCCTACGGCCAAGAAAACTTTGACGTGTGTGAATTTGCTCTGGTATTTAACCAGCCACTTCTCTTGCTTGGGCGATCCCACTCCTATGGCCAGAACTGTAGCTCCTGATTTATTGATCGCGTCAATTATTGCTTCACACTCTTCCTCATTTTTTTCAAAGCCAAAAGAAGGAGAAAGTGCTTCAATCACTATTTCTCTACCAATTTTTTGATTGATTTTTTCTTGGGCTTTCCTAGCAATACCTTCCGCCGCTCCTAGCAAAAATATTTTAACGTTTTCGTTATCCTTGTGATACATATAAAATGCAGGAAACAAGTCCGAACCTGAAATTTTTTCTTTGAGAGGAGTCCCCAAAAATTTTGAAGAATACATCAATATTTGACTGTCGCAGACTCTATAACTAGATTTATTGTAAGCTTCATAGAAGTCGCGGTCATACTGCAACTTAATCAAGTGGTCTACATTGGGCGTAAATACGACACCGCCTTCGCAGTCTAGTTTTTCAAACAACTCTGTAATCGTAAAGTTATCTATCTCTACATTCAATAAATTAACTGTTTTCATTTTGTTATTCCCGAAGGGCCTTGATATTGAACTACAACTTTAACTACTACAACCGGCACTACACCAATCGTGTTTTGACTACTTGAGCGCGGGGCATGAATATATTTTCTTCAGTATATCCCGTAAACCCTACCTGTCCACTCATAATTTTTAAAGATTCTGTAAAGAATTAGATCGTTTTAGCAAAAAGTGTATCAAGCCAGTTTTTGTTTACAACTCGCAACACAGTTTTCCGAGCAATATCGTCTCGTGCTAATAGTTGAAGCATTTTAAATTAATGCCATCAATATGATTTTACATAAATTTTGAGCAACTGAGAAAAAGAGCGCAACTCCCGAACTTGATTTGATGCAAAGCTAGTAGACTTTTTAATCTTTGTATCCAGGGAATGCCAGATATTTTCAAGCTGTAAGTGCGATCGGCGATCGCCAACAGTAAAAATCATCCTGATTTTTGGTGAACCAGCGACTGTCTTCTTGGTGGCGAACTGGTTTTCTTGGCCTTGAGACTTTCTGGAGCTTTTAAGACCAGACCGGATATTCCTCCAGCAATGACCGCAAAAATCGGGTTAGTCATCGCGTTCAAAACACAGTCAAACACGTACATAGTTAAGGCTACTCCCAGGACCGCAGCGGGCGCTACTTTGGGATTAGACCAGGTTCTGGCGGGATACTTGAACACGCAAAAGACGACAACAGGAAGTAACAATGAAGAAAATAAACTAGCTAAACCGACTATACCGTTGAACCCAAATGTAATAATCCACAAGCTGTCGGTGACTGAGATATCTTTACCGTACCCGTCGTACACGCGGTTTCCGCCCGAATCCCCCCAGCCAAAAAGAAATCTTTGTCGCGCTTTATCCCCCAATATCTCTTCCATGTCAAATCTAAACTTCAGAGAGGAGGCTCGTTCTTCGCCAAATATTTGAGTCATGAAGGCAATCACGTCTTTGCTCGAAAATTGACCCGATGCAGCTACGTACAGATAAAACCATATATATCCAATTACGAATAGCAGGGGCAAAGAAGTGCGAAACCACTTTGCCGAAAATAATATGAGCAACCCGATCGCAAATAAACTGTAGGCGCCAGTAGAACGGCACAGGAAAAAAGCAATAGTTAATACAATTGCTAGAGTCTTGATGCTGCGGCCCTGAAACTTTTTGAGCGTCCCAGTTTGCCAGAGCCAAACTCCGATTAAGGCGGCTGTCATCATCCACACGCCCACCATCAAACCGTGCTGCATAAATACTACCGGTCTCCACCCCCCCAGACGCCTTGCTTGACTCCAGTCATTAAAGGCATTGACGCCGTAAACCATTTGGTGCAGAATTGGGCCTCTAACCCCTTCAATTAAAGTAAAAGGAATGTAGGCTAACCCACCTGCAAAAATCCCGATCGCCAATTGTCGCAGCCCGTCTAAACTACCCAGATACAAGCGTCCTAAAAAATAAGGCAGACCCCAAGTAATGATTTGGTTTAAAGTCGGAGAAATCGGGCTGCCGCCATTAGTAACTTGTGAAAGAATTGGACACAAACAGCAAATTACCATTGGCACGTCCAGCCAACCTGGCTTAAAAGTGGTGATGCGCGGAGTATCGTAGACAATAGTAGCAATCAAAATGGCGTAGCAAGATGCCGAAATTTTGTTATAGGGTGGCAATAGCGGGACGGGATAAGAAGTTTGTGGCAAAAACAGCCACGCTACCACAAAACTGATAATTACCGCCCGCTGATTCGGAAACCTCACAAACAAGTAACAAACGATCGGAATCCAACCGAACATAACAATTGGGATTAATGCAACCATAGGTTTTTTTTGGCAGTAAAATTGTAGAAAGACTACTCTATTTGCCCGATAAAAATTCTCGCTTAAACGATCGCCCAACCCCGATCTTTTAAATCGACCTCAATTTTACGCCTTGTCAGTTAATTATGCCGGACATTCCCGTGCCGTGTATAGTGCAGCCTCGAACAGATCGGTTGCATCCTCCCAAGTATAATTGATCACCGTCTCCAAAGCAGTCTCGGACATTGCCCGCCATTCGGCATCAGACAACTGACAAATCTGCTCGATCGCTTTTGCCATATCCTCTGGGTCTTCTGGCTTGACAAGTATGCCACCCCCGCCAGCCAGTAGCTCAGGAGCCCCACCAGCGGGAGTGCCGATGACTGGAGTGCCGCAAGCCATCGCCTCTAAAATTGGCAAGCCGAAGCCTTCGGAGCGGCTGGCAAACAGCCAAGCATCGCATTTGCTGTAAAATTCTTTGAGTTGGTCTTGGGTAGGAAATATGTCATACTCAGTACCATTCGGAAAATTGGCAGGAGCAGGGTCACCGCAACCAAAGGCAACTAAACGCAGGTTGGGAATTTTTTTAGCCGCTATAGAGAAAGCTTCCAGGGCAATATCGCAGCCTTTCCAAGGAGGTGTACTGTAGTACATCCCGACTGTGGGAACTGACTGCTTGGCTCGTGGCTGCTTCGATCGCGAGTGGGGGTCGTAAAACTGTTTGGTGTCCACCGTGGGAGGGACGAGAGAGGCAGACAAATCGCCGTATTCATTCCGCGCTTTGTCTTCGAGCCACCTCGCCACAACTATTTTGTGCATCGGCAGCCGCCAAGTTGCGTCTACTCGATCTTTTGGTGTGTACTCAAAAGCTTCGTAGTGTTGGAGAAAATATACTTTCGCTCCTTTGCTCGGGGAGAGTTTTGACACCCACTCGGCAGTCTCCCACCAAGTAGCCATGATAATATCGGCATCAGGTACGTCACGGTCGGTAATTGGACGCCAGGTTTCGAGAACTCGGCTTTCGACATCTACCTTGTCAAAGAAAAACGCTTCTTCCTTGGGAGCGGCCAGCCAACCCCTACCCCTGAGCACCGATCGCAATTGTTGCCTCAACGTCGGTCGTGGCTGGGGTGTAGAGACGATAAATATTTTGTGTCCTCGCTGGAGGAGAATTTCTGCGTATATAGATAACACCCTCATGCCACCTGTAATAGCAAGGTTGGGAAGGACAAAAGTAATTTTCATGAATTAATGCCGAAGATGAACGCTGGTTTATAATAAATCTCCATCACATCGCAGATACTTCGGACTTGAGGGCCTGTGTTTGGCTGTTGTGAAGGATGCTGCTTGCTGCTGGATGGTCTCGTCACTTGAGTTAAAGCCGACCGTACTTTGTCGTCAGGGACTTTTCCCAATTAGAAATCGGGAGATGTGTGAGGACTAGACAAGTCTAACCCGTAACTGCGCTAGCTTTAAAATTTCCGTTGCACTTGGCTGGAGATTTTTGCCTGCGGTAACATTGAACCACTATTATATCCATGCGATCGGAATTCGTGTCGAGACTGCTGGGTAGAAACAGGACACGGGCGATTTGAGTTTTGGCAGAAGCACCCCACCAAACGATATTCAGTTCATGCTGAGAATCCCGCGTTCGCTGGCGTGACTAGGCGCAGAATTTCAAATTTCCGGATTTAGCATCCAACCTTAACTTCTTTCTAGACCCGTGCTGGCTCCACATAGTAGGGAGAAAAGGAAACTATGTTAACGTCGCGTTGTTGAGATTTGTCTACAGCAACTTTCAATCCTGCTTCAAAATGCTCCGTGGCATCTTCCCAACTGTAATTGATGACCTTAGCATAGGCGGCTTCGGACATGGCTTGCCACTCAGCATTGGGCAACTGACACATACGCTCTATGGCTTTTGCCATTTCTTCGGGAGCTTGAGATTGTAGAAGTATGCCAGTACCGCCGCTCAGAATTTCAGGAGCAGCGCCTGCTGGGGTACTGATGACGGGAGTGCGGCACGCCATCGCTTCGATAATTGGCAATCCGAAGCCTTCAGAGCGACTGGCCAGCAGCCACACATCGCATTTGCTGTAATAGTCTTTGATTTTGTCTTGGTCGGGTTGAATTACATACTCAGCATTGTCTGGTAGCGGCAATTCCGGGGATGGGGCCTCGGAACTGAAGGCAACCAGACGCAGGTTGGGGATATTTTCAGCAGCTAGGGAAAAAGCTTTGAGGGCGATATCGGTTCCTTTCCAGTAGATTGTAGAGTAAAGGATGCCGACTGTAGGAACCGATTGTTTGTTGCGACCAGAGGCATAAAATTGCTTGGTGTCCACGCTCGGAGGAGCTAAGGAAACTTTGTCGTCTTGATATTGAGTCCTCGCTAGGTCAACTAACCACTGAGAGATCGTAATTTTGTGCATGGGCAGCATCCAGGTTGCTTCTACTCTACCTTTAGGTAGATAGTCAAAAACTTCGTGGTGCTGGATAAAATAAGCTTTTGCTCCTTTGCTCGGGGAGAGTTTTGCTACCCACTCGGCGGTTTCCCACCAGGTGGCCACTACTACGTCAGCGTCAGGCACATCTTTGTCTTCTATGGGGCGCCAGCGATCGGTAATTTTGTGTTCTACACCTAAATTATCGAAAAATGAGGGCTCTTTTTCTGGCGTGGAAATCCAACCCCGTCCCCGCAGCAGCGACTTAACTTGCTGGCGCAGACTCGCTTGGGCGTGGGGTACAGAGATGACGAACACGGAGTGCCCTCGCTTTCTCAAAAGTTCTGCGAAAATAGATACTACTCGTATTCCACCAGTCAGAGAGAGAGTAGGAAGAACAAAGGTGATTTTCATTTTTTATTCCCGCTGAAGACTCCGACTCTTCACGGCGCTGTGATGAGCGCTGGTATTAGAGTGGGACAGGAAAGAGGGGCGGGTGAATATTAATTACCGCTTTCCTGGTGTTTACATAGAATCAAACCTAGCGACTGTTGGCAACACCCCTGTATTGACGATCGGCAATCATCTCGCTGTCATTCAATTAATAGTAACGATGGATGGGATTGCCAAACACGTTCCTATAGGCATAATTTTTGAGGTCGCCAAAAGTTCCGTCTCAAGACATATTCCTCATCAAACAGCAGCTTTTTTCGCGGCTAACACGCCCGCTAGACAACTATTTCACTCTAGCAACTCCGTAACCGAACTAAACTATAAAACCAACTCTTTAAACAACAATTTGACAGCTTTGGCAGCAACGCGCGATCGAATTAACCGCACCGGACGACCGCTAGATTTTTCAACCAAACCGACAAAAATAAATTTTTCAGCATCAATAATTTTCCCCAACCGATCGCCAATATCATTCTTCAAACGGCAACGCTGCGGTTCAATCCGAGTAAACACCCACTGCCACAAAGCTTTGCGACACAAATCACTACCCCCAACGACCTTAGATTTGCGCAAGTCACCGCTGCTCTCTTGGGACGGCGCGCAACCCAAAGCTTTCATAAACCGCCGCAAGGACAAATACCGCTTAGTCGGCTTGCCAGAGTTGCGACCTTTACGAATCTTCACATCTGGTTTACCATCAGCAGCAAGATAATTTTCAAATGGATAAATCTGTGACAGCAGCAACGCCTCAACGCGCCGGCCGAAACCAAATCGAGCAAAAACCTTGCGGTAAGGAAAAAACTGAGGTTCGCCAACCAACTTCGATAGCTGAAACTCCAACGCCATCTCTTCCCGCTGAAGGTCACAAATCCGCGCAGCGTGGCGGCGAACTTCATCAGTTATCCCTAAACCGATAGAACTTTCCAACATCAAATCGTACTTAACCGACTGGCGCTGGCCGCACAACCACCCCCACAACAGCGGCACCCTCTCGACCGATCGCACCGATCGAATAAATGCAGATTCTGGAAACTGCCAAGCCAAATCTTGCCGAGCGCGGTTAATAATCGGCGACTGCACGCGGTTTAAATGCGCTAGCCGCAAAACTAAACGGCGAATCTCAACAATAACTGGCAATCGCACTTGGGTAAACCGACGGAGGTTGCTAAAATAATCCCAACCATAAATCGCCAGCGCTAAAGCATCCGCATCATCATCTTTGTCCGGCAGCCCAAGGTGATGTTCGCGAAACGATCGCAATTCTCTATGACCGACCAGCCGCACTTCTACGCCAGCCCTAGCAAGCATTGTTCCCCACAATTTTTGGTAATTAATTCCCGACGGCTCCATTACCGCAATTGTGTTCGTAACATCGTTGCCAATAAATTCCAGCAACGCGCTAATTCCAGCAGCAGTCGCGTCAAATTTGCGAAAGTTGTAATCGTAATAAAACTGTCGCGGTTCAGCAGGCTTTTCCAAAAGCAAGCAAGCAGAAACTGAGGCTTTACTGATGTCAAGTCCAAGAAGTTGCATTAATTTTTACAGGTGATAAATTTTCCAAATTCCCGCAGCAAAGCTTATGAATCACCCAAAGGCCGCAAGAGCCTAATTCACTGTTAAAGCTAAAAAATGCACGGGAAAACAATCAGCAAAATTGCAACCGAGCTTGTGAAATAGTAAAAGCCCTAACAGCTTACTTCTGTCTAAAAGCCCTAAATTACAATTCAACCAATTGACGAACAGGTTTGGACTCCATCCGCGACTCCCCATTTAAAAGGGGGAGTTTCAGCCGCCGAATCAAGCAGCATCATCAGGCGTTCGTCATTCAAAACTCCGAAAAATGCTCGCCTGCAAACGGCACCGATTCAGAATCATTAAGTCGATCAGAATCAGATGATAAAGGCATTTCAAAATGTGAAAGCAACAAGCCACCAACATCACCAATGACATCAGAAGATGAAAAATAATCAACTAAATTATTCCACCTTCTAATTGCAACCTCCAAATCAAACTTAACTTGCTCTCAAGCAATAACTAACTCAGATAGTTCAATCTTTCCGGTAACTATACGTTCTCTCAGGTGGCGATACTCGTCCCCAAAATTGGCTTCATCGGCAACTCGGGTACGAAGGACATCAAGAGCAATATCAGCATCTTCGCCTAATTCCAAATCCGCCTCTAAATAAATCCGAAGATTTTGATAATTGCCTAAGTTTTTTGTAATCCCAAATCCAATTTTGGTAATGTTCATATTTCATGGTGAACAAAAAAAATCGTAACAATCGTCAGTAGCACAATTCCAAATCTCAAAAGAATTCTGAGCTTGAGTTAAAACATTGCCTGCAACTAAATCACCATAAACATTAGTCGAAAATCCATGGCCAAAATCGCCATAAATATCAATCCTAAGTCCATTCTCGATTTTAGATGAAACAGGAATGATTTTTTTAGCACAAGGCTTAGCAATCAAAAAATATCCAAACAAATCAGACAAACTCCAACTGTCTAAAGTGAGAATGTCCCAAATCTGAATCAGAGATTTAAACCGACGAACAGTTGAACCCAAACTCAATATCCAACCACCGCCTTTGTCCTTAGAACCCTTACACAAATCAAGACAAGCCGCTTTAGCAAGAGACAGCACCCTACCAAAACTCGGACGAGCAAAAGGCGCAATATCCTTAGCTCGACTGATAATTTCGGTTTGCCGGCGAACGCGATCGCACAACTCATCATTGGCTTGTCGGAGTTGCTCAATTTCAGCTCTGGCAGCAGCTAGCTCGGCTTGAAGTTCGTAAGTGTCCATAAATTCAGAAAGAGAAAGCGATCGCTCGCTTCAAACGATCGCTGTAACAAGAGTAAATTGTCAAAACGTCACACTAGAAAAAGAAACTCAGAAGCTCATGCCATCAAATCACCTCCCGGAGGCGATCGCCCGCCAACTAAATTGGAACCATTTCGAGTTTTGTAACAAAACAGTCGCTTCACACGATCGAGATAAACGCGAATAATAACTGTCCTACCGTCACACTGATGAGCAAAAGCTTGACCACAAAAACAACGTTCACCAGATTGCACCGAAATATTTTCGCCAGTAAAAAGTTGGTCACAAGGAGCCCACTGACACATCGACTCAAGAGAAACCGTCTCGACAGTTCCAATATCGGAAAATACACCGGGGATATTTTCAGCAGGTAAGTCGATCGGCTCAATCTCAGGATTTTCTAAACTCCAAGCATCCCAAGCCTGCTGAAAACCTGCAATTGATGGATAATCATCTGGGTCGAGCGGTTCGCTGACTTCCCACTCAAACAAATTCAGTTGACCGCTGGCATCTGCTTTATACAAAACCTCTCCAAAATCTGCAGGATTCCAAGCGTCAGCAACAGTCAGAGTTAGCGGCTGAACATCAAAGCCCTCACCTTCAGACAAAAATTCAATTAGGAAAATTAACGGTTGAGGCAAAATGCTGTCACAAGCGATCGGCTCCTGGGCAAAATCAACACCGAGGAAACTCTCAGCGGCTAGTTCGATCGGCTCCTGGGCAAAATCAACACCGGAGAAACTTTCAACCGCTAATTCGATCGACTCCTGGGCAAAATCAACACCGGAGAAACTCTCAGCCGCTAGTTCGATCGGCTCCTGAGCGAAATCAACACCCAGCTCCTGGGCAAAATCAACACCAGGTGAACTTTCAACCGCTAGTTCGATCGACTCCTGGGCAAAATCAACACCAGGTGAACTCTCAGCCGCTAATTCGATCGACTCCTGGACGCAATCAATACCGGGAGAATTTTCAGCAATTAACTCGCTTGGGTCATGAACCCAACCATATTTAGCAAAACGTTCAACCTGTCTAAAAGCCCGCTTCTGAGCAGCTTCAGCTATACCGCGCTTAGACGATGAAAAATAATGTTTTTCGGTTATTTGTTCAATCGCCTCTTCTATTTGATCGTCAGAAAGGCCGTTATGCTCTCCCAACGCATAAAACCGCAGAAGTGGGTTACAAGCAGCTTCAACGGATATACCCATAGACTGAGCAGCCCGTTCGATCGCCAACTCCCACGTTTCAATTTTGCGACGATCACCGTCAGGTTCGATTCCGAGGTCGCGGGCGATCGCCTTTAATTCATTCCTTCTACACTGGTACATAAACTGGCTTCAAATTTTTGGTACCCGTCTCTCCGGGTTGTCACGGTTCTACAAAAGTCTCTAAACCTTTGTAAAGTTTGCGCTTCCGTTAGCGCCAGCGCTCTGTCTGCGTCACGTCTTGTATTAAGCCAACGTTTCCGATCGCCTGTAAGCCGACGATGGCATCTCGAGTATTACGAGTTCACCACAACCTCTCTGTGTAGTCACACCACTCGCTGGCAGGTGTCGCACTAGAAACCGCCTTGTCTTTAACCGGCGTGGTATCCCGAATATCACGGTATTAGCGCGCTCTCACGCAGTCACACCACTTAACGGCAGGTGTCGCCAAAAATTTCTAAAGAAAGAGCTTAAAAGGCAAGCCCAAAGGTATGCAAATTCAGCTGTGTCTGTTATATGCCAATATACTGGTTTATGTCAATATACTGGTAGATAAATTAACAAGCGGATTCAACATTATCATTAAGAGAATCCTCGGGGACCCAGTAGAGAAATTCCCCTGGCTGCAAGCGAAAAGTCTTACAAATAATTTCCAAAGTTCTTTCGTTAGGAACCCAATTCGGATCGTTAATCTTTTCAGACGTACCACGACCCAAACCAGTCAACTTGCCAAATCTATAGGAAGTCAACCTAGATATTTGCAATTTTTTTTCCAAGACTGGCTTCAAACAGTTTCTCACAGGCATTCTTGTAAAATCTCCTTTTATTATATGCCAGCGTATTGACACATAACAATATGCAGGCACATAATAAGCTAGTAAAACAACCATCAGACTTTGAATTGAGCCTCTAAGTCTGAACCCCCTTATTTTCTCAAACAAGGGGGAAAACCCTAGTAATTGCGTTATTCCAATAAAAACCAGCCCCCGCACCACCGGGATTAAAGCCGCGCTGCCGAGTGGGACAACGGCAGTTTCCTTACCACCATGAAAACCTACCCCCCATCCGTCCACAAGCAAATTGAACTCTTCCTTCAGTACAGAAGCGGAGAACAAATAGTCAAACGCTACCTAACTATGCTCAGCAGCCCTACATATATAGATCGACCCAGACAAACCCGCACCAAAAAACAGAGGCAACCACAATGAGCACACCCAACCTTGAAAAAGCCAAAGCAGAGCTACGCGAACTTGAAAAAACGAGCGCCACAACAACTCTAGAAATCAGCTCAGTCGCAATATTCGCAATAATCGTTAAATCACAAATAATCTACAGTCAATAAAAATGCAGAGACATCGATGCTGCAAATGAAGCACTCAAAACAGGGCTAAGTCTGCAAAAACTGTTCAACAAAGAATCAGAAATTTACAAAATATTGCAAATAAGCTGGAAACTTCAAGAGTCAGAAATTTGCAAAATGCTTGAAATAACAAAGCTATAGCCATGCAACAGCTAGAACTTTTCAAGAGCCCAGTACCGACACCACTATACAAAGCCGGTGACTGGGTAAAAACCAAACGCAAGCCAGCGGTCGCAGCGTGGATTAAGCGCGGCGAAATTTTCCGAGTCAACGCCGTACACCCGATCGACGGCAGCATCCAATTCTGGAACCCATATATCAATCAGTGGGATTTTTTATATCCAGATGAAGTTAAAACTTGCCCCACACCAACTGATGTCGAGACTGTTGTGGAGAATGTACCAGCGGTCGAGACTGTTGTGGAGAATGTACCAGCGGTCGAGACTGTTGTGGAGAATCTATCCACCGTCGAGACTGTTGTGGAGAATGTACCAGCGGTCGAGACTGTTGTGGAGAATCTATCCACCGTCGAGTCTGTTGTGGAGAATCTATCCACCGTCGAGTCTGTTGTGGAGAATGTTGAAGCTTCATCTAGCGGCTGGATAGACTTCCACTACAAAGTCCGCATCAACGGCAAGCAGCACTCAGTCCGCCACCACCAAGATAAATGCACCGGGCCCTACTACACCTACCGCTGGCTCGAAGGCAAAAAACAGCGTGCTCGTTACGTACCTAACAAAAAAATGGGGAAAGTCTACAGAGCGATCAACATGGGGCAACCCACAACCGAAATCTTGAAAATCATCTCAAGTCCAGACAAGCTAAAAACAATCCTCAAAAAATGAACCACAAAATTTCAGAACTGCAAGCGCGGTACAATTTAAGCAGCAAGCAATCAATTTACAATCGCATGAAAGCGCTACACGTAACACCAGTCAAACGAGGGGAAATATCCAGTGACTCACTAGACAAACTAGACGAATTCCTAAAAAACAACCCAAGCACCACACTGTCAGACTTTCCCAAAAGCGCAGAAGCTATTACACCAAGTAAACTAAACTTGCCCAGCAGACAACTGGACTTGTCTAGCGGACAACTAGACAACTTTAACGAAACACTGCAATTAATAGAAACGATCGCCCGGCACTTGAGCACCAATCAAGACCCGCTAGCAAAGTACAAAGCCCTAGAATATGCCGCCAACCACATTCTGCTACTTCCAACTTCCAAAGTACAAGAACTAATTGGGGCAAAACCTCGAAAACCACAATTTCAATGGGGAACATTCATTTTCAGAAAATTAGAAACAAAACTAGGTCGGGAAACAGCGTGGAAAATCCAAATGACACCAAACGCATTCAGGCAACCAACTTAACCACATTACCGATCGCCTCGGCGGTGGCGGCTATTTTTCTGACGGCCGACAATAATTTTCGCATTACCCCACAAATCTCTAGCGCCAGTCAGAAAAATCCCGCTGAAAATTAATAAATTACAAAAAACACTAGACTGTTTAGCCTGTAAGGGTTTAAGAGTTTTATTTATTCAAGGCTCTTATTTGTGGATTGTAAATATACCATTATTTGTGTTTTTTTGGGTTGTATACCGGGTATTACTCAACCCGGTTGTTTTTAACATCGCGTCACCTTGCCTGCGGCGCCCCAAACTGTACCTGTCGCGGCCGGGGGGGCGGGCCATAAGCCGGCTCCCCCCCCGGCGCACGTTCTCAGTCGATCGCCAACTAATTTTAGATTTGAGATTTAGGATTTTTACCATCTTGCAGTCCGCGCATTACAGCCCACCATAT
>NZ_JAUBUN010000011.1:107174-181762 GCF_036702665.1 Microcoleus sp. Aus8_D2 | reverse complement strand
GGAGATTGAGCGACAGAAAGTATTCTGTCTAAAAGTTGGCGGCCGTCGTTAGTTATTGCCATTAGGATCTTTTCCTTGTGTTATATCTTTCAAGCATTTTCTGTTCCCAGGTTTGGGCGCTAAGCTGCGGTGCCGGTTTAGGACTAACTACGGGAGTAAAGATTGGAACAGGTGTCGGAAGCGGTAGAGGCATTAGCACAGGTAATGGTGCTGCAACAATCGTCAATGCCAAAATTGACTCAATCATAAAAATCCCTCAAGTCATATAGATTTAAGATAAACTAATTGCAAGTATTAAACAACAGTACGATCGCGTATTTTATTTATTACCAACTTTACAAATCTTTAAAGTTGCATTTTAAGGACAAATTATCTAAAGTTGTTAAATCACAGTCTGCTCTAAAACCCATATGACCTATATGACCTATATGACCACAGTTGATATGCTTTTACTAAAAATATTAGCCCAAAAAAGTTACGGCAAAAATATCAAAGAAATTCAAAATGAACTCAGATTAGTGAATATCAACCTTTGCAAAAGAGGAATATATCAACGATTAGAAAAATTGAAATCGCGCCAGCTTGTTATCGGAGGATGGAAAATAAAAACTAGATTGTATGCAATCTCGGAAGCGGGAAAGTTTAAATTAGCTATATTTCAGGAACAATTAAGAGCATGAGTCAAAATCAAATCAAGTGGTTAGCAACAATCCTCATGCTTGCCGATCACATCGGAGTTTTAATTGAAGTGGAACCGCTCAGAATCGTCGGGCGCTTAAGTTTCCCGCTGTTTGCTTGGGTTTTTGTACAAAACTGGCAAAGACCAGGAGAGAAAAAGACATTAACAATCAGACTGTTGTTGCTTGGGGTAATTTCACAATTTCCGTACGTACTGCTATTTAACAACTTTCAACTAAACATAATGTTGAGTTTTGCCGTAATAGCAATAGCATTCCAACATATTCACAAATCCGATCGCAAAATCGCAATACTAGCAATCAGCTTAATCAGCGCACAAATTTTAGGAATAAGCTACGGCTGGTATGCAATAGCTGGCCCGCTAATAATAATTGGATTGAAAGGCAAAGGTAACAAAATTTGGTGGTTTGGCTGGACTGTGACAAATACCATTTACGCTGCCACCACTGGATGCTGGTATCAAATTTTTGCAATATTCGCGCCATTTATATTGGCAGATCACGATCCAAAGTGCGATCGCAAACCAAGGGATATTGAAAAAAAATTCTTTTACTACTTTTACCCAATCCACATAGCAGGACTAGCGGCACTCCGAGCAATCTAACAATCTAACTTGAAAATTCCCTTAAAACACCAAAACCTAAAATCATCATGCTCGGAAAATATTTGACTAATTTCCTAACCATTAGCACACTTTTATTTCTATTAGGGTGCTCGCTTTCTATTCCCGAAATAACGTCTAGCCAAATTTTACCCATTTCAGCTCAAACTCAAATAGGCAATAAGTTAATCAAACTTGAAGTTGCTAAAACAACAAAAGAGCAAGCAACTGGTTTAATGAATAGAACTTTTTTAGCTAATGACAGGGGAATGCTATTTGAATTTAAACCAGCACAAAAACTAAATTTTTGGATGAAAAACTGCAAAATTCCTTTGGATATGATTTTTGTGCGAAATGAAATTGTCACAACCATCACAGCAAATGCACCCCCTTGTGTCACCAATCCTTGCCCCAATTATGCGCCCAACACTACTGTCGATCGAGTAATCGAACTCCAAGGCGGTCAGTCCGCTAAACTTGGTATCAGAATAGGCGATCGAATCAAAATCGAATTTTTACACAATTCACAACAATGATTTTGGCAAAAGGTGTTTTCAAGAATCGAACTTGAAAGTAGAAACCCACAGAGGCCCTATATCGGTTGAATCGATGTTTCACAATTCGCCCTGGCCGCGCTTAAGCGGTACCATCACCAAATAACACCAATAGTGGCTAGTTCTTACACGAACTTTCGCGAAAATTGCCCCCAACGCCGGTGCTGCCCCGATTCGCCACCCATAAAATATAACACTGGGGATTCTGTCTAACACAACAGCTATTGCTGATGCTACAGACAGGGAGGTACGGGAAACCGCAAAGCACCAACCTTTACTGTGCGGTGAAAGGTAGCATGGGTAACAATATTCAGATTAATTTACGATCGCCGTTGGCAACATTTTATACTGCGCTCTCACAGAGGGAAATTCTTACTTGAGAAGGTTAATTTCCCGATCGCCCCAACAGCTCTAAACACCGCCCGCTTTGATTTTTTTGTAACTGTGCTGTCGGTATTTTTTGACAAAATATGAGATTTTGTCAAGATTTAGAGATGGTGGTTTGCTCAAATATCGGCATGGGCGCGATCGATCGCAGTTTGTCAGCGAAGAAACCTGGTTTTTCAACCGATATCCCTCACCCTCACCGATCGTATTTACGTGAAAAAACCCGGTGCGTGGGGGACTGTTTGAAAAAGTAGGTTTCCCAATCGCGCTACCGAACATAAATTTTCACCACTATAAATTTAGTTTTATGGGCTCAAACGAAGCAGAATCGGATGTTTTAGGTCCAGAAGCGAAGCGGGAAGGAAGAAGCAGGGAGCAGGAAGCTGAATCGGATATTTCGGCTGGTGAAAAATGGATTAGTTTCAAATTCAGCGCTCCTGGAATTCGGATGAATGCAGACAAAATTGAGAGAGTATTTTAATTTTTGACGCAAGTGGACTTGTCTACTACAAAGCAGGTACGGCGGTACGGGTTTGGGGCTGGAAATTGCTAATAAATCATTTCAGATGATGGGGGAGATATTAGTCGGGAGAGCGAGTTGAGGAAAGTGTCAACTTTTACTCTATAATTGGCAGCGATACTAGCTAAAAAATTAGCTAGTTAAACAGGATTTGCCAAGCAATAATTGCTAGGGCTAAATCAGCGATCGTGTGGCTGATATAACTAGGCCAAAGCGAACGATAAGTCAGATAACAGTGCGACCAAATTATCCCGGCGGCGAAGACGGCGAATGAGCCTAAAATTACAGCGCGCCAGTCGCTGTAGGCTGCGATTACAAAAATGTGGTGGAGGGTGAAAAATAGTGAACTGAGAAATATTGCTGGTGTTCCCGGTATCAGAATCTGGCATTTGTTGCAGACAAACCACCGCCAAGTAAATTCTTCAATTAGCGAGTTAATTAGCACAAAATATGCTTCAACAATGAAGTAAATATTATGGCTGTTCGTTCCCAATTGGCGAGCTTTTTCTTTGGCTGCTACAGGATCGATCCAGTGCTGACCGAAAAGGCTGTAAATACCCACGATCGTGGCAAACATTAATATTCCCCAAATGGCTCCAGCGAGCAATTCTCGTGGCTTGGGCAGGGATAAATGCAGTTTTTGCCGATCGACTAAAACAGACCAGGCGATCGGCAAAACTAGCAACCAAACTTGACACAAGACTGATACGGCTTGTCCCCAGCTTCCCGGGGCAATATACAAACCTGTTATTATACCAATACTCGCAGCGGGGACGAGCAGTGTGAGAGCCAAGAGTGCTGTTTTGCGTTTGCGTTTGCGATCGCCAATATCCAGCATTTTTTACGCCACCTTTGAAAATTGGATTGACATCAAAGGTAAAAGCTTAGCTGCTACGCAGAGGTGATACCAGTTTCACAAAAATGCAACTTTAGCCAAACCTGAAATCCTGATGCCGTCAGTCATGCCCAATTTAAAATCTAACATCTAAAATAGTATGAGTTTTGTGCCGCTTATCAAAGTGGCGCGCCCTTGTGGCATCGAAAAATTGGTATAATTGCGATCGCACTTCCGATCCTAATCAGCAATTACTCTAAATCTACTCAGTTGTCGGCTTTTTGAAATCCGAGCGATCGTTCTATTTCGGGTTCAGCACCATTTTGCAGCCAATTAAGAGGTTTTTCTGCTATTTGGGCTGGGTTTACCCATATAATATCTTTAAGCTCATCAACCTGTAATGCTACTTTAGCAAAACATTGTCTGACTTTGTTATCAAGTGAAATTACTGTGCGATCGGTAGCAATCGCAGCTTCCACCAACCGCAAATCTTTAACCATTATTTCCCGCTCTTTATCGCTCTCGGCAATCGCTTCAACTTGACACCACAAATCATCATCTACTGCGATATCGCAGGGACACAGTTTCTTCTTGGCCACCATCCGGCGCAGCCATATACGAGCAGATTTTGATTGATGTTTGTTCCACTCATCTCTAATATCTGGAGTCATGACAACTCGGTGAGAAATATCCAAGACAGCTTCGAGAAAATCGCGACAGTAAACAGATATGGGATAGGTTGCATCTTCTCCCCCAGCAGCACGCGCCACAGAAGCATCAATTACCAGGCGTTTAGAAACTTTATCTGCCATGTTAACGCTTCCACAAAACAGCTTCGGCTGCATCCAAATAGCGGTTTTCTAGATGCAAAGAAACATCGCCAAAATCTTCAGGCCAATCTCCAAAAGCTCCTGTCTCGTCTAAATCGGCACTACTAACTTCTGTAACACCATCGTCGCGCCGTTTAAACCAGTGAAGTTTTACTGAATCCGATGAGATTTTACCCTCGGCAACTAACGATTGAACTGCTAAAAGCAGCAATTCGCTGTGAGTTTCTAGAACTACTCGCACACCTCTATTTGCAGAATCAACTAATATCTCTGCTAAAGCAACTTGAGCGCGAGGATGCAAGTGAATTTCTGGCTGTTCTAGATAAACTAATTGTCCGGGTTCTGCTACGAGCAAGGCAACGAGAACAGGCAAAGTTTGCGATACCCCAAAGCCAACATCAGCAATGCTTAGCATATCACTTGCAAGGCCGTGGCGGGATAAACGACCTACTAGCAGTTCAATTTGTACGTCATTAATCTGTCGGGCTTCAACTTTCCAGTTGAGTCCCAGGAATTCTAAAGCTTGACCCAATTTTATCAGGCGATCGTCTTTTGTTTCTTGCCAGTGATGAACTATACTAGCAACATAATTTTCAAAAATGCCAGTAAATTCACTGCCAAATGCTGCGGTATTGTAGGTGCGTTCTGGATTGCCTCTCGACCCCGGAACGTGCACTATGCGGCGAATATGTTTTTGAAAGTTTATTGCTAAATAGGATGAACTAAACTGACTGTCGCCAAGTTGCAAGTCTAAAAAACCTCGGACATTACTCACTGCCCATAATGGCGGTTCTTCTTCAAAATTATCTAACAATATATTGTAATTTTCAGCCAGATTTTCGGGAATTATTTCCATCAATTCTTGATGGTGCATTCCGGGAAAAATAGTAATATTTTTGCCGTCATAAGGAAGACAGTAAATCGCTCTGACAACTTTAATACCCTGCTTGGGCTGCTTTCTGAACAAGCTGACGAAAAAATTATCTGTTCCTATATTCAGCCTGACATAAAACTCATCGCTGTATTTTTCTGGAGAGAATTTAGACAATATTTGTTCTGCTGATGTAAATTTAACATTAGGCCCGTCAAGTTTCAAACCACCGGGGTCGTAAGGGGCTTCTAGGGTTTGCTTCATCAGCAATAGTGGCTGCATAATGCTAGACTTACCAGAACTGTTGGCACCGGCTAGAATTGTCAGCGATCGCACTTCAATTTTGCACTCTTCGTAAATAGACTTGTAGCCACATACTGCAATTTCAGTAATTCCCTGTACAGGCTCTTTGTTCTCGGCTTCAAAGAAAGTGGATTGAGTCATAATGTTATGTTTGCATTTGCTGCTCTAAATATCATAAGATAATTTAAACCCTAGTAGCTGTGTATTTTTGCCCAATGGCGATCGCAATTGACTTTGGAACTAGCAACACCGTCGTCGCTCGCTGGAATCAGGCACTCCAGCAGCCGGAAACTTTGAAATTACCGGGATTGTCGGCAATCTCGGTTCAAAATCCGCCTCTAATTCCCAGTTTGCTCTACGTTGAGGACGCTGCTCAAAGTAAAGTCATCCTCGGTCAGCAAGTCCGCGACAAAGGCCTCGATCTGAGTGGAGATTCTCGGTTTTTCCGCAATTTTAAGCGGGGAATTGGCACTTCTGTGCAGGGTTTTGTGCCGGAACTTGACGGGCAAATTGTAGATTTTGAACGAGTAGGTGAGTGGTATTTGAGCCAAATTGTCAGCTCAATTCGCGAACTGCCATTCCCGGTAGATTCTTTGGTTTTTACTGTGCCGGTAGATAGTTTTGAAGCTTACCGCCATTGGTTGGGTAAAGTGTCTGAATCTCTGCAAGTAGAACAGGTGCGGATGTTGGATGAACCTACGGCGGCTGCTTTGGGTTATGGTTTGGCCGATCGCGAAATCCTGTTAGTGATTGATTTCGGTGGCGGAACTCTAGACATTTCCTTGGTACGGCTGGATATTTCTGCTGGCAAAAAGCCCCTGGGTTTTCTGCTGAAATGGGGCGAAAAATTGCTGGCTGAATCTTCATCACAAAAGACAAAAGTTGCCCGGGTTTTGGCTAAAGCTGGACAAAATTTGGGCGGTTCTGATATTGATAATTGGCTGGTGGACTATTTTGTCAAAACAAAACAACTGGCAAAATCTCCGATTACAACGAGATTGGCAGAAAGGCTAAAGATTCAGTTATCTTTGCTAAATAATGCGGTTGAGGTTTATTTTGATGACGAAAATTTTGAGAGTTATGAATTAGAATTAGACCGATCGGGCTTTGAATCTATTCTCGCGGAACATCAGTTTTTTGAGAACCTCGACGAGTGCATGAATCAAGTATTGCAGCAAGCGCGGCGCCAAGGCTTAGAAATTGGCGACATCAATGCAGTTTTGCTCGTTGGCGGTACTGTCCAAATTCCGGCGGTGCAGCGTTGGGTGCAGCAATATTTCGATCCGGCCAAAATTCGGTGCGACAAACCCTTTGAGGCGATCGCCCAAGGTGCTCTACAATTGAGTCAAGGCGTAGAAATCAAAGATTTTCTCTATCACAGTTACGGCATTCGCTACTGGAACCGCCGCGACAATTGCCACAGTTGGCACAATTTAATTAAATCCGGTCAGTCGTATCCGATGAGCGAACCAGTAGAATTAGTCTTGGGAGCTTCTTTGGAAAATCAGCCCAGCATAGAATTAATTATCGGCGAATTGGGAGCAGAAACTGGTGGCACGGAGATCTATTTTGACGGCGATCGGCTAATTACTCGCCAACTCGCGGGCGAAAGATCCGTACAGCCGCTCAATGACAAAGACGGAGCTCGCAGTATCGCGCAATTGACGCCGCCTGGGTATCCGGGGGGCGATCGCATCAAAATTTTCTTCCGCGTTGACGAACAGCGATTTTTGCGGATAACTGTTGAAGATTTGCTGACCAATCAAAATTTGTTAGAGGATAAACCAGTAGTGCAGCTAAGTTAGGAATTAAGCACGCCTAAACAAACCAGGACTTATACACTCTGACCAAGAAACCGGGTTTTTGACCGAATCTGCGGGCTGTAACAAAGTATTTCGCAAAAAAACCCAGTTTCTGACTACCTGTGGCTAATTCCTAATAGTGTTTGACTAAGCTGTCGCGCATTTAAATTGTATATTTAGGGCAGGCGGGACACCCCACAAGAGTTTG
Source organism: Microcoleus sp. Aus8_D2 (assembly GCF_036702665.1). Lineage (NCBI taxonomy): Bacteria > Bacillati > Cyanobacteriota > Cyanophyceae > Oscillatoriales > Microcoleaceae > Microcoleus > Microcoleus sp. Aus8_D2. Next base: position 174,152 of record NZ_JAUBUN010000011.1, on the reverse strand, counting down.
ATTTTTTTTGATATGCAATTTAAATGCAGAACAGCTTATGCCCCATGCCCTATGCCCCATGCCCTATGCCCTAAATCTCCGATTTGTGCACCACTACAGGCGTCCCCACCGAGGCCCAATTGAACAGCCATTTAGCGTGATTTACCGCTACATTTGTGCAGCCGTGAGTGACGGGATTGCCAAACAAATTGTGCCAGTAAGCGCCGTGAATTGCATTGCCACCGTCGTAATACATTGTATAGGGAACGTCCGGCACGTCGTAATCATCCCCAGTCATTCTAGCAATGCGATATTTGGTTTGGATGGCAAAGGTTCCCGTGCGGGTGGGAGTCGATGATTTGCCGCTGGAAATAACCACCGCATAAACGGGTATATTTCCTTCCCATGCTATTAATTTTTGTCTTGACAAATCAATTTCTATCCAGCGCTGACTGGATTGCTGCAACTGCATAATTCTATTGGCAATTGTGTTGTGCTGTTCGGCGGCAAATGCAGGAGTTTGTCCGCCGCAGAATGCAGCAATTGTTAGGGCGCAGCCTGCAAATAAAGTTCCTGCGCGACGCAAGTAAGTTGAGTTCATAATCATGTTTATTCCTCACACCCAAGACAATTTTAGATTTGAGATTCTTCGACTTCGCTCAGAACAAGTTTTAGATTGAAGAATTGGGAAATTTTCACACCTGGTACTATTTTAAATTGTAGATTATAGATTTTAAATTGGGAAAGAGGGCTTAACAAGTTGTTAAGTTTTGGGTGAGAGTTTCGGCAATTTGGACGATCGCCCGCCAGTCTCGATTTTCCACTAAATGTTTGGGAAATAAGTCTCCGGCCAAACCAACGGCGATCGCCCCAGCGTCAATAAATACCTTGGCATTTTCCAGCGTCACCCCGCCAGTGGGAATCAAAGGAATGTCGCCCAGAGGGCCTTGCAGGCTTTTCAGGTAAGCGGCGCCTCCCAAACCCGCGATCGGAAAAACTTTGACGCAGGTAGCCCCCGCTTCCCATGCCGTCATAATTTCTGTGGGAGAAAAAGCACCGGGGACGATCGGCACTCCGGCATCAACGGCTGTTTTAATCAGGGTGACATCGGTATGCGGAGTAAACAGGAATTGAGCGCCGCAATCTATGGCTTGCTGCAACTGTTTTAAGTTTAATAAAGTGCCAGTACCAATACTAAAAGTAGGGAATTCGGAGCGGAGTTCGGCAATTAATTCCCTGGCTTTGTGGGTGTTCCAAGTAATTTCAATAAACTGAATTCCGCCTGCTGCTACCGCTGATGCCATCTGCCAAGCGAGTTCTTTGTCGGAGGAACGGATGACGGCGATTGCGCGGTGTTTTTTTAGTTTTGCCAACCATGATTGATGATTCATGCGATTTTAGATTTTAGATTTTAGATTTTAGATTGGGAACTATACCTGATAGCGATGAAACAGGTGCGTCGCTATGAGATTGTCCTTCTTTTTTGAGGATGGTCGGTGGCGACGCACCCTACGGCTCGGTTGTGCAATCCATGTTACCGCCATTTGCAGAACCTCGATCTATTCGTTGTAATTAGCAACAACTTTAGTCACTTTTCCTTTTGAATTGACTTCCATAAACTCACCTGTATTCGTGCCTTTTTGGTTGATGTAATAAAGGACGAGACAGGAAATTCCCCACATTACATCAAGCAGCTCAAACTTGAGCTCAGGATAAACTTCTAGCCCCTTTTTGAAGTAGTTTCGTAGTGCTTCTTTGCCTGTCACTGTCCCAGATGGTTCGTTTAGGATCTTTGCTGCGACAGGCGATATCAGAATTACATCTTCTGCGTAATGAGACATGATGCGATCGAGGTTATGACTGTTCCAAGCTTCTACCCAATCTATTGCCAGTTCGCGTGCTATGTCTGCTGTGAAGCTCATGTCTTGTGACTCCCATGATTTTTGCCGCTGCTTCCTGTGTACACCACAAAAAAAATCGGGGCGATTCCAGACAATCCTAGAACCACCCCAATTATCGATTTTAAGTTTTAGATTAAATCTAAAATCTCAAATCTAAAATCTCAAATCGCTTAGGCAATTGTCGCCATCTTGACATCGCTGTTAGCCAACAAATTTTGCAATTCATCAGCATCCACAGTTTCCTTGTCAACTAGCATATCTGCCAAGGCGTTCAGAACGTGGCGATTACCAACCAGCACGTCTTTAGCGCGCCGGTAAGCTTCCTCTACCAACAAGCGAACTTCATCATCGATCGTAGCTGCGGTTTCTTCAGAAAAGTCCCGTTCGGCCATGATATCGCGACCCATGAACATATTTCCTTGTTGGCGACCGAGAGCTACAGGGCCCAGCCGATCGCTCATTCCGAAGCGAGTCACCATTTGCCGTGCTACTCTTGCCACTTGTTGCAAGTCATTGGAAGCGCCAGTTGTGACTTCTTCCTCGCCGAAGACAATCTCTTCAGCAATGCGGCCGCCCAAAGCTACCGCCATTTGATTTTGCAGGTAAGAGCGAGAATACAAGCCAGAATCCATCCGATCTTCGCTGGGTGTGAACCAAGTCAAACCGCCAGCGCGGCCGCGGGGGATAATGCTAATTTTCTGTACGGGATCGTAGTCGGGCATCAGGGCACCGACTAAAGCGTGACCGGCTTCGTGGTAAGCTACTAAGGTTTTGCGCTTTTCGCTCATCACGCGGTCTTTCTTTTCTGGGCCGGCGAGCACGCGGTCGATCGCATCATTGACTTCATCCATCGAGACTTCGGTCAAGTTGCGACGGGCGGCCAAAATGGCTGCTTCGTTGAGCAAGTTGGACAAATCCGCACCTGTGAAACCGGGTGTCCGGCGGGCGATTTTTTCCAAATCCACGTCTTTCGACAAAGTTTTGCCGCGGGCGTGAACGTTGAGAATTTCCAGGCGGCCTCCGAAGTCGGGGCGATCGACCACAACTTGGCGATCGAAACGGCCCGGACGCAGCAGCGCAGCATCTAGCACGTCGGGGCGGTTTGTAGCAGCAATCAAAATGATCCCTGTATTGCCTTCAAAACCGTCCATTTCCGTCAGCAACTGGTTCAGGGTTTGTTCCCGTTCGTCGTTACCACCGCCCAAACCAGCGCCGCGCTGGCGGCCTACCGCGTCAATTTCATCAATAAATACGATACAAGGAGCGTTGGTTTTAGCTTGTTCAAACAAGTCGCGGACGCGGGAAGCACCGACACCCACGAACATTTCCACAAATTCCGAACCGGAAATCGAGAAGAAAGGAACGCCTGCTTCTCCAGCAACTGCTTTAGCGAGCAAGGTTTTGCCTGTTCCCGGAGGGCCGACTAGCAGCACGCCTTTGGGGATTTTAGCTCCGACTGCGGTGAAGCGATCGGCATTTTTCAGGAAGTCCACGACTTCGGCGAGTTCTAGCTTGGCTTGTTCGATGCCGGCTACGTCGCCGAAAGTCACCTGAGTTTGAGGCTCCATTTGGACTCTAGCTTTCGATTTGCCGAAGTTCATGGCTTGGTTGCCGGGCCCGTTTTGGGCGCGCCGCACCAGGAAAAACAGTCCCACCAACAGCAGGATCGGGAAGAACAGGCTGCTGAGGGCTTTTACCCAGAAGCCTTCGTCGTTTTGGGGCAGAACTGAAATATCTACGTTATTTTTGGTCAGAATGTTGATCAGTTCGGGGTCGTTCGGCAGGTTGACAATCACCTTGTTGCCGTCTTGAGCCGTTACGAGAGCTTTGCTGCGATCGGAACTGATATTTATTTTGTCTACTCTCTTGCCTTCGACTTCCTGAATGAATTGGCTGTACTTCCAAACTTCCCTGCTTGGGGGCTGTTTGTCAAAAAATGCCGTGGCTAGGGCAATGACTACAATAGCCAGCAGTGCGTACAGTCCAGCGTTTCTCCACCGTTTATTCACCGAGGTCGATCCTCCTAATTATTTAGTCCCTGTGATTTGGGATTTTTTATTTATGTTCATCAATCTTAACGTAATTGTAACTTGTTTTTGTGTTGTGACAAATCCTGCCAAGGGCGATCGGGCGTCTGAGGTGGTGGAAACCGAACGTTCTTTCACTGCGTCAGGACATGGGAGTGGCGGCATCACGAGTTGCATATAGTATCAAGTAAAAATTGTCAAGCCTTTACTTGAAGTAATCTTGAGGTGGCTTACTCCTGATAAGATCGGTTCGCGATCGCACGGGTGGCCAGAAACCGGGTTTTTTTACGAAAAGACGCGTTGGAGTCGTGAGATTAGGCAAAAAAACCCGGTTTCTTTGGTAGGAATGGGTAAGTCCTAAAGATATCTGAGTCAGGGCTGCATTGGTGTAGGATATTCCTGTTGATTAACTCTTCTGTATATAACGATCGACCCTTGAGGAACCATCCGAAGAGTTCAAGCCTCAACATTAAAACAGTCTAGCCTACCCCATTGCCATCACTTAGCAATATTAAAAATTGAGTTAAGCGGGAGAGATATTCAGCATTCCAATACAGACATTTACTTGAACAACCTTGTAAGTTTAGATAATTAAAATGAAGTGCAATATTTGTGATTCTCCAACAAACAGCTTGGCTGTAGCTACGGTACTAAAAAAATATAACGTTGAGTATTTTCAATGCTCAAATTGCGGATTTGTTCAAACAGAGGAACCGTACTGGCTTGATGAAGCTTATTCAGAAGCCATAGCTAGCAGCGACGTGGGAATGTTATCCAGAAGCACGATGTTCTCCACCGCCGCCAATAATATTATTTTTAATTTGTTCGATCGCCACGCTAAATTTTTAGATTACGGGGGCGGCTACGGTGTATTTGTTCGGATGATGAGAGATTTAGGATTTGATTTTTCATGGCATGACAAATATTGCAAAAATATATTTTCACAAGGATTTGAAGCTGAGGAAAACAGCAACTTTCCCTACGAATTAGTGACAGCATTTGAAGTATTTGAGCATTTTGTTAACCCGCTGTCCGAGATCGAAAAAATCTTCAAATTTTCCCGCAATATTTTATTCAGTACCAAACTGCTGCCAGCCAACAATCCCCCGCCCAGCGAATGGTGGTACTATGCCCTAGATGAAGGTCAGCACATTTCTATTTATACCACCAAGGCACTCTCTATAATAGGAGAAAAATTTAATTTAAAATTTTACTCTAACGGTGATTCTTTACACCTGTTTACCGAAAAGGAAATCCCGCATCAAACTTTTAAAAGTTTATCCTCTTGCCAAGAGCCGGAATTGAAAAAAGCCTCATTACTCCAGCAGGATTACGAGTCAGCTCTGAGAAAAATTCAAGACAGAAAGAACCGCAAATCAATGATAACTCCAGCAGCCGTAGCTCCTAAAAAAATGAAAAAAATTGTGATTGACGGCGTATTTTATCAACTCAACTGCACCGGCATTGGTCGCGTCTGGAAATCGCTGCTAGAAAACTGGGCAAAAAATGGTTTTGCTAAACAAATTGTAGTTCTTGACAGAGCGGGAACCGCCCCCAAAATTCCCGGCATCCAGTACCGAAATGTAGCGCGCTACGACTACAACAAAACCGATGCAGACCGCCAAATGCTCCAGCAAATGTGCGATGAAGAAAAAGCAGATTTATTTATTTCTACTTATTATACAACGCCCTTGTCAACGCGATCGGTATTCATGGCCTATGACATGATTCCCGAGTTGATGGGACAAAATCTTGCTCATTCCGAGTGGAGAGAAAAGCATTGCGGTATCCGCCACGCCTCAGCCTACATCGCCATTTCAGCAAATACAGCCCGCGATTTAGTTAAGGTTTTTCCGCAGATACCCTCAGCTTCTGTCGCTGTAGCGCACTGCGGAATTGACGCCAATTTCTCGCCAGCCGACAGCGCAGAAATCGCAGGTTTTAAGTCAAAGTACGGCATTGCTAAACCCTATTTTCTTTTGGTAGGCGAGAGGGTAGGCTGGCATGGTTACAAGAATGGGATATTATTCTTCAAAGCCTTTTCTCAACTTGCCAATAAGTTTGATTTCGATCTAGTCTGCACAGGCGGGAAACCTGTATTAGAACCCGACCTGCAATTGTACTGTTCTGGGATAAATGTCCGCACGCTGCAACTCAGCGACAGCGAAATGAGAGTTGCTTATTCGGGTGCTGCGGTATTAGTTTATCCGTCGAAATATGAAGGCTTTGGATTGCCAGTCATTGAGGCTATGGCTTGCGGTTGTCCAGTCATCACTTGTCCAAACGGTTCGATTCCAGAAGTAGCAGGAAAAGCAGCGGTTTATGTAGGTGGCGATGATGTCAGCGGGCTTGTCAATGCTTTGCGGGAAATACAGAAGCCTGCTGTCCGCAACTCATTAATTGCGGCGGGGTTAGAGCAAGCTAAGATGTTTTCCTGGTCGAAAATGGCTGCAACTGTTAGCTCAGTTTTGGTTCAAGTAGCTGAGTCCGCGCATTCGGATCGATCGCCCATTTCCGTTCAGCCACAAGCTGAAGCAGGCTTGCAGAGCGAATCAGGGAATTATGACACATCGCAGCCTGTCCCGTCGGCTTTCAAAGTATCTGCGATCGTTTCTACTTACAATTCCGAACAATTTATTCGCGGCTGCTTGCAAGACTTGGTAGATCAAACGCTTTACAAACAAGGGGAAATGGAAATCATTGTCATTGACAGCAATTCCGAAGAGAACGAAGGAGATATCGCACGGGAGTTGCAAGCGAAATATCCCAACATAATATACTGCCGGATACCGCAGCGAGAAACAATTTATGCCGCTTGGAATCGAGGCATTCAAATGTCGCACGGGAGATACATTACTAATGCGAACGCCGACGACAGACACCGCCCCGACGCCTTGGAAATCATGGCTAATTATTTGGACTCGCAACCAGAAACTGCTCTGGTTTACGGCGATCAATTAATTACGAATGTTGTTAACGATACCTGGGCGGCGACGCAAGCTCAAACGCGGTGGAATTGGCCGGACTTTTCCTATGGGGAACTGGAAAAGCGCTGCATTACGGGTTCTCAGCCGATGTGGAGAAAATCTCTGCATGAAAAACACGGCTATTTTCAAGCCGATTTTACCAGTGCTGGGGATTACGAATTTTGGTTGCGGATTGGCAAAACAGAAAATATGTGCCGCATCCCGGAAGCGATCGGGCTTTACTACCACAACGAGCAAGGTTTAGAATATGGTTCAGGGCGATCGCAACAAGAAACGCTTAAGATATGGAATGAATACGGCATCATCCGCCGAGGTATCAAACCCACCACTACCGTCCCCGTTGCCATCTCTCCGTCACAGCTAAACGCCATGCCCTACCGCACGCCCCAACCAGCACTCGTCAGCATCATCATCCCCTGCTACAACCACGCCAATCTACTCAGAGAAGCTGTTGAAAGTGTTGTCAGCCAAACCTATGAAAATTGGGAGTGCATCATTGTCAACGACGGCAGCACCGATGATACCAGCAACTTCGCAAATTATTTAATTCAATTGTATCCTCAAAAATCGCTGCGCCTCATTGATAAACCCAACACCGGGCCCGCTGATTCGAGAAATGTTGGCGTGCAGCAGTCGTCAGGAAAATTGATTTTGTTCCTCGATGCTGATGATAAAATTCATCCCAAATTTCTAGAGGAATGCGTGGAAATTTTATCAGCGAAACCGCAGGTGGGTTTTGTCTATACAGACGTGCAGCACTTCGGAGCAAACTGCGATTTAGTCATCCACGGCGACTTTGAACCCAATAAATTTTTGAGAGACAATCAAGCCCCCGCTACTTCCCTATTTAGAAGAGAAATTTACGATCAAGTAGGCGGCTTGAAAAAAGTGATGAAGCTGGGATGCGAAGACTGGGAATTTTGGATTTCTGCCTATGAAAAAGGCTGGCAGGGGCATCGTTTGCCTCAGCCTTACCTCTACTACAGACAACACGGCGACGGCTCTAGCAGAACCCAAAAAATGGCGGGAGAGCGCGCTAAATTAGACTTGATGAGAGCTACAATTGTTCGCCTGCACTCTCAACTTTACAAACCCGAAGAAGTGCGTTGGTCAGAAAAAATTTTGCAGCAACATGGTAACTTGATTGCTGATGAATTAGCTCAGCTTAATAAACCCGAACAATTCTTAGCTTCCCTTCCTCAATACTTGGGAGAGTATCAAAAAGACCAAACCAATCAAGTTGCTTTGGCTAACATCCGCCACAGCCGCCGACAACTTGCCGATTATTTGGTGAACCTGCCCGCCGAACAACTAGAAACTGCCTACTCCGGCGGTGCAGGGAAGGCACATCAAATGCTGCTCAACAGCACTGTTAAATACGAAGCACTGACTGATAGCGAACAGAGTTTAATCGGTCAATTAACAGCACATCTATTCCAGGGAATTAAGACTCTCAAAGATGTTGGCTACTTGCTAGCAGCGTCTCTCTACCGTCGTGCTGACCAGTTGTTGCTGAAGTATGAAAATGCCGCCATACCAAATTGGTTTGTCAATGACTATCTCAAATTTATGTTTGCCGCGCCTAGTCTATTTCAAGAACTAGGAGAGGCTGATAATTATTGTCGCTACGTGCAGGGATGGGTAAGTTACATACACCGCAATATCTTCCAAAACCAAAATTCACAAATTTGGCAGGAAATTGCCTGGTTTTTCACTCAAACGGCTAACTTTATCCCTCTGTATTTCAATAGCAAAAATCTCAAGGAAGTCTACACCAAGCGAGCAGATATTATTGAATTTGCCCTAAAAAATCGCGGCGCTGCCATTGATTGCATTTTTCCGGCAAGGGTGGCAAACCGACATAAAATTCGGGTCGGAGTTCTGACTAAGCATTTCGGGGCGATGACGGAAACTTTCGCTACTTTGCCCGCTTTTGAATATCTCAACCGAGAACAGTTTGAGATTATTTTGTATGCTCTCAATCTGGATGGTAATAAACTAGAACAGTATTGCCAGAGTCGCGCTGACAGGCTGGTGCAATTGCCGAGTGATTTGCCAGGTCAAGTTCAGGCTATCCGCGCTGATGACTTAGATATTCTGTTGGTTGCTACGAATATTACTGCGGTTACTCATCCCATTAGTTTGCTGGCGCAGCATCGATTGGCGCGGGTACAAACTACTTGTTTTAATTCTCCTGTCACGACGGGAATGCGCCACATTGACTATTATATTGCTGGCAAGTTGATGGAACCTGCGATTGAGGGACGCGCGCATTATCGGGAGGAACTAGCAACTGTGGACGGTTTGGGTTGCTGTTTTAGCTATACCCTCGAACCCTATACTCCTAATGTTCAACTGACTAGAAATAGCCTGGGGATTTCTGAGGAATCGGTTGTGTTTGTTTCCAGCGCTAATTTGTATAAGTTGCTGCCGGAGTTAAGGGAAACTTGGGCGAAGATTCTGGCGGCTGTTCCTAATTCTCTGCTGTTTTTAATGCCTTTTGGCCCTAGCTGGACTAATTATTATCCAGGGGCGGCTTTTGTGAATAATTTGCAAGGGATTTTTGCGAAGTATGGGGTTGATAGTAAGCGTTTGCGGGTGTTGAAGGCTTTTCCGAATCGTGCGGATGTTAAGGAAGTTTTGAAGTTGGGTGATGTTTATTTGGATTCTTATCCCTATGCGGGGACTACTTCTCTTGTCGATCCTCTGGAGGTGGGATTGCCGGCTGTTGTCAGGGATGGCGAGACTTTACGATCGCGCATGGGGGCCGCAGTGGTACGATCGCTCTTGATGCCCGATTTAATCGCCCGTGACGAAGCATCCTACATTCAGCTAGCCGTCAGTCTCGCCACTAACCCGCAGTTGCGCCAGCAAAAACGGCAGGAAATTCAGGAAAAAATGCAAGCCAATCCCGCCTGTTTTGACAGTGTGGCATACTCGGGGGCGATCGCGAAACTATTCCAAAAACTCTTTAGCAACTGGCAAACTAGCCACCTAGAAGCCTCCCGCAGCTTGCAGGATAGCATTCCCAAGCCGCCAGATTTGGGCGATATCCTCTCGAAAAACGTCCAGCTTTACCAAACAAACTCATCAAACATCTCAGCAATATCCCAACTCCGCCAAATCCGCAAACAAATCGCTGATTTTTGGCTGAACATTCCCACCGAAAACCTGGCAGCCACCTACAAAAGTGCGGCCGGTAAAAGCTATCAAATGCTGCTCAATAGCGGCTTTCAACATCAAGCGATGATGGAAGGCGAACAAATATTTTTGCAGCAACTAACGCAGATTAGCAAAGGATTAGTGCATCCCAAAGCTGTCAACGCCTTGCTCGCCGCGATGCTGTATTTCCCGCCGGGAACCATGCGAATTCCCGACGCTCGCAACCGCTTGCCGCACTGGTTGATCGGCGATTACGAACAAGTTTTTGAAACAGAAGTCGCCGTCGAGTCTGAGTCAAGTTCTGACTTGCTCGCTCAATACATTCAATCCCCGAAATTTGCGAATCAACTATTAGGATGCGTCAACCTTTACCGCATCGATCCGTCTGACGAATCAGTAGTTTTGGAACTCCGCCAAATCCGCAAACAACTGGCTGATTTTTGGCTGAGTGTTCCTACAGAAAAACTGGAAACTTTTTACCGAGGGGAAGTTCGCAAAGGATATCAAGCAATACTTAGCTGCGACTTGCAAGCAGAATCAATGACTGAAGCCGAACAAAACTTCTTGCAGCAAGTGACCGAAATTAGCAAAGGGTTAGTGCATCCTCAAGCTATTAATGCTTTGCTGGGTGGAATGCTGTATTTTTTACCGGGCAAAATGCGGGTTGCAGACGCTCGCGCCCGCTTGCCACAGTGGTTGATTGACGATTACGAAAAGGTGTTTGAAATCCCATTTGCGGGCAATCAACAAACGATTGTCAACCAAGATTATCTACCGCAGTTTCTCAATCAATTAACTGCGGCCGTGAATCTTTATGAAATCGATCCGACGGCGGAAATGGTAATAGCAGAATTGCGGGAAATTCGCAAGCAAATTGCTGATTTGTGGCTGAGGGTTTCCGGCGAACAACTTGAACTTTTGTACCGGAGCGATGTCGGCAAGGGTTACAAGGCAATGCTGGGCTGCGGGTTTGTTAACGAGCCGCTGACTGATACTGAACGTGCTGTTTTGAATTCTTTGGTTGCTGAGTTGAGTAAAGGGTTTGGAACGCCTAATGCTGTGAATTATTTGTTGGCGGCGAGGCTGTTTTGTCGTGCTGGACAGTTGCAAGTTGAGGATGCGAATAGTTGTTTGCCTGAGTGGTTGTTGGAGGATTACGAGGAGTTTGTTGGGGCTGCGGTTAAGGTGGCTGTTGGGTGAGAAGGGGTGCAGTTTTTGAGATTTGGGATTGTTTGTTAATCTCAAATCTCAGGATTTAAAGGAACCGCGAAGACGCTAAGGACGCTAAGGAAGAGAAAGAGTTGAGAAATCATTGTCCCTACTGGTAGCAAGTGTATTTGTAGGGTGTGTCGCTCTCCAAAACCCCTAAATTTAATCGACTTTTCCAGTGGCGACGCACCTTAGACATCGGGAAAAACAAACAACTATTCGTAACACTCTTGCCCAACAATTGTTATGTTGCACGATTTTTGAGAAATGGTATTAGTTTGTAGTGAGGACTTTATACCATTTTTTTAAAGATGTAATAGAGATTGAGAACGACCAGAAATATATAATTCTGGCTTTTAGTTCTTACATAAGTCTCTCAGAACTTTTAAAAAATGGTATTAGTTCGAGCGAAAGAAGGACTAAAGTCCTCACTACAAACCTGTTTTATAGTGGTGGAGCGAGCGGATTTGATATTACTCTCATTAAAAACGGCAATTCAATTCAAGACGAGTTCGGGACGTTGCGGCTCAAATAAGGGGCGTGTTACTTGGCGCACCAGCACTGTTTCTAAACTGCCTTCTACTACATCTGCTGCTTCTATTTCTAATTCTCCCCACAAAAATCGATCGCCCTGAGCGGGCATTTTACCCAAAGTGTGGATCGCGAATCCGGCGATTGTTTGGTAAGCTTGGTTCGTGGGCAGGTTTAACCCGAGTTTTTCGTTAACTGCTGTTACTTCCCAGACGCCTGAAATTAGTGCTGAATGAGCATCTTTTTGAACGAAAGTTGGTTCGGAAGCTGATAGCAGCGGTTCGGACTTTTTACTGGTAATCCAACCTGTCAGCAGCCGCACAGTACCGTTGAGAACTGCTAGCAGCGGCCACAGTATTTTTGAGCAGATTTCGAGGGCGGGCATCAGTAACAAAGCGGTGCGTTCTGGAGCGTGGGTTGCTAATACTTTGGGGATGAGTTCTCCTAATACTATCTCGATGTATGTAACGAAAATGAAAGCTACGGGAACTGCGATCGAGTGCGCCGTCAGCATCGCCGGAAAATGACCGATCGGCAATTTGTCGATCCAGGGCTCGATCCAGTGTACAGTCGCCCCCTCGCCCAACCATCCCAGCAGCAAACTCCCCGCTGTAGTGCCTGTTTGAGTCACCGACAGGTAATGCGGTATGTTGTTCTGCGCTTGGTGCACGAGTTCGGCAGTTTTAGCGTTTGGGCGATCGCCCAATTGAGCGAGTTGGCGGATTTGATGGCGATCGGCCGATACTAATGCTAGTTCTGACGCCACAAAAAACGCGATTAAAAGTGTTAAGCCCAGCAACATTGCTAACCTCAGCAATGTTTCGGCGACTTCTATTTCCAGACAAGTAAGGTTGTTCAAAATAGATAAATAATATGATAGATGTTTTCCACTAACACTCTTATTTTAGCTGGGCCATTCAGATAGATTGATATCGGATATCCGCACTACCCGTATTCGTAGGATGCGCCTCGGCGCACCTTACCCCTACAATTTGTGAACTCTTACTCTTCTCTTTTCCTCCTTCGCGCTCTTAGCGCCTTCGCGGTTCGTTAAAAAAAAATCCAACTCACAAACCCGAAACTAATTCCTGTATCAACCCTCCGTTACCTCCCGCAACGAGTTAATTTCCGTCAAAGTCTGCTCCGGATCGGACTTCAACCCGCCTTGAATGTAATTCAACTTCACTTCTTCCAACAAATCCGACAGCAGAGACTGCAATTCCGCGAGAGTTTTCTCATCTTGCAATTCCCGCCGCAAACTTTGATTGAATTCTTGGCTGAAATTATCGATAATTTTGCGCCCTTTATCGTCTTCGTAAGTAGTAGCTACCACATCAACCGCAGTTTGAGCCAGATAATTCGCTAGCTGTTCCGTCATTTCCTTAGGCAAAATATTAATCGGCGAGAAAGTTTGCAAGAGTTGATAAAAATCCGATTGTTTGATGGTTGTTTCCAGATTGTGGTGCAGCAATTCTTCCAAACCCGGTTGCACTTGCGGCAAAACTTTGTAAATTGTCAGATCCAAAATCCGGTTGGTAATTTGTTCGATCGTATTTTCCTGATTGACGTGAAGGTAGGGCTGCTGAGGTTGCAGCAGTACCCGTGCTGCGTCGCCTTGTTCGATCGAACTTTGAGCTTGATTGATAAACCGCACCATCATGTATTCCGACATCGTATCGGCTAAATAAGCCACCGGTTCGTAGGTAATTTGAGCAACGGCGCGATCGAGATTTACCAAACCCGACTTGTGGAGTCGCACCAACACCGGCAGAATCCGCCACCCCTGGAAAATCGGCACCAGCAGAAACACTTCGTACCAGCGCCTCAGCACAAAATTCGACCAACTTACTCCCGGTTTGCGGCGGTTGTGGAACAGACTTTTTATCAAAAATTCCGCCCAGAAAAAACCGATAAACCACGCATCTATTCGCCAAAACTGGTCAGCGCTTGGCAAATATGCCGGATTGGGCAAACTCGAATTAATGCCTTTAATCGGGTCGTAAAGTTTAACTATACCGGGCAAATAGCTCTGATAAACAGGGCGCAACTGCGGGTAACTGAAATGGAAAAGCACCAGCAAGAAATTGACCAGCGCTACTAATGCGCTCAGTTTTGCCCAAGAAACTGCTTTTTTGGACAATTGTACATCGGTGCTGTTAACAGTTGTGTTGGAATTTGACATAAAAGTAATTTTCTGAGTTTGCTAATCGATAAATCTATCTTGTGGCTGAGGCTGAAGCACTCCTAAACTATTACAATCCCTTTGTGAAGCATAAGTATAAGGAAACCAAAGGTCGTGAACTTAAAAACCGTCATATCGCTGCTCAAACAAACTTTTGCTGAATGGCAAGAAGATAAAGCGCCAACCCTAGCCGCCGCCCTAGCCTATTACACAGTTTTCTCCCTCGCCCCGCTGCTAATTATCGTAATTGCGATCGTCGGTTTAGTCTTTGGTGCAGATGCAGCCCAAGGTCAAATCGTCGCCCAACTCCAAAGTTTAATCGGCAAAGATGGCGCCCAAACTGTCCAAGAACTGATCCTGAAAGCTTCCGAACCCAAGTCGGGAATGATTGCTACTATAGTTGGTCTCGCTACACTTTTGTGGGGCGCTTCCAACGTATTTACTAACCTCAAAGAAGCTCTCAATACGATTTGGAATGTTTCACCGCCTCCGGGACGCGGCATCTGGGGATTTTTGCAAGACCGCGTATTGTCTTTTGCGATGATTTTAGGCATCGGCTTTCTGCTGCTAGTATCTTTAGTAATTAGTGCCGTTTTAGCAGCCGTCAGCTTTTGGTTGAATGGCTTGCTGCAATTACCAGTCAATATTTGGCAGATTGTGGATTTTGGGATCTCCTTTGGTGTAGTTACGCTGCTTTTTGCGTTAATTTACAAACTTTTGCCCGATGTCGATCTTGCTTGGAATGATGTGTGGATCGGCGCCGCCATCACGTCAGTCCTGTTTACGATCGGCAAATCCCTAATAGGAGTTTACCTGGGAGGTAGCGGTATTGCCTCTACCTACGGTGCTGCTGGATCGTTCGTAATTATCCTGCTTTGGATTAATTATTCCGCTCAAATTCTCTTCTTAGGTGCCGAGTTTACCCAAGTTTGGGCTAACCGATACGGCTCTCGAATGCGAGGTTCGCGAAATAATACCCTGCACAGCGAAAAGGGGGAATCCTCCACACCCAAACATCGGAACAATTCTTAATATTTGACAATTGGGAAATTAGAGGTTAAAGTCGATCCCCGGCTTTGATAAAAGTAAGAGTGAAGCAGCCAGAAAGCGGAAGGCGGAAGGAAAGAAAAATTTTGAAGGCAATAATTTAGCTTTCTTTTCGAGCGCCATGTCAAATTCTGTCTTTGGGAAGATTTACTTCTGCTTTCTCCACAGCTCAAACTATTTATCGCGATCGGTGAAAATTTTACCTCCGACTGACGGGATCAGCTCGAACAGCAAGCTGAAAGCTGGTTTGAGTTTGACAACTGCTCAAATCCGGGAAATTCTCTTCACCCTCGTTCATTTCCATTTAGATTATCTAGGGTTTTAGCTGCTGCTGGTCTCTGTCAGCAGAAGGAAGTCGTTTGTCAATTTTTCCCGTGCAATTATCCCTGAGGGATGATTTATCGATCGCCTATTTTGACTTTAATAAAAATTAGCAGTTACTTTCCATTCCCCGCGCAGTAGCCAAAATCGCACTTTAAATCTGCTGCAATTTTTTTTAAATTCTGGTAAACAATCATGATTTCATTAACTAAAAAACGCATCGCCCTAATCTCGGTACATGGCGATCCAGCTGTGGAAATTGGCAAAGAAGAAGCGGGCGGGCAAAATGTTTACGTGCGTCAAGTAGGAGAAGCTCTGGCGGCACAAGGATGGCAAGTTGATATGTTCACCCGCTCATCCGATCGCGAACAAGCAAGCATTGTACAGCACAGCCCCAATTGCCGCACAATTCGCCTAGTAGCAGGGCCGCAAGAATTTATTCCCCGCGACGAACTTTACGGATATTTGCCAATTTTTGTTCGCGAATTTCAGAAGTTTCAGTTAGAGTCAGGCTTTCAATATGCCTTAGTTCACACGAATTACTGGCTGTCTTCTTGGGTGGGAATGGCGTTGAAAAAATCGCAACCCCTGCGACAAGTTCATACTTATCATTCTTTGGCGGCCGTAAAATACAAGTCGGTTTCGACAATTCCGATGATTGCTAAAACCAGGCTGCAAGTAGAAAAAACACTTTTGGAAACAGCCGATCGCGTGGTGGCTACCAGTCCCCAAGAAAAAGAACACATGAGGTCTCTGGTGTCCTCAAAAGGCAATATAGACATCATTCCCTGCGGTACCGACACTCATCAGTTTGGGTCGATCGGGCGATCGGCCGCCCGCCGTCAGTTGGGAATAGCCCCGGAAACCAAAGTGGTGCTGTACGTCGGCCGTTTTGACCCCCGCAAGGGCATCGAAACCTTAGTCCGCGCCGTCAGTCTGTCGGCGCTGCGCAAAGGCGATTTAAAACTAATTATCGGCGGCGGCTGGCGTGAGGGGGAATGCGACGGTAAAGAGCGCGATCGCATCGGCAGAATCGTTGAAGAATTAGGCTTAAGCGACATTACCAGTTTTCCCGGAGGCTTGAGGCGAGACATTCTCCCCGCCTACTACGCCGCCGCCGATGTCTGCGTGGTTCCCAGCCACTACGAACCCTTCGGTTTAGTCGCCATTGAAGCGATGGCCTGCGGCACCCCCGTAGTCGCCTCCGACGTGGGAGGGCTCAAATATACCGTATTGCCGCGAGAAACAGGTTTGCTCGCGCCTGTGAAAAACGAAGCAGCCTTTGCAGGTGCGATCGATCGGCTGTTAGTTGACTCAGTATGGCGCCAGCAACTCGGACAAGCAGGCCGAGCGCGCGTCGAAGCCAATTTCAGTTGGGACGGTGTAGCCTCCCAACTCGGTCAACTTTACACTCAACTGCTCGAAAAAGCGGCGATGAAACTTGACCCCGTGAGCGCTTAGTAGTATCACTTAGTATGGTTGAAGCCTGTTTCCCTCGATCCCTATCCATCTCATCTATAACTGGGAACCTTCAACTAGAAGTGATATGAGGAGGTACTCTTGTACGCATCAGAACATCTGGGAAGCCATCTGCTTCGTATGTCCGACCAAGAGCTAATTCGCCTGTGGGTGGAGCGCCAATCCCCTCGCAGCAAGCGCTTTAGCTGGCAGGCCGCCAACGGTTTTCGACTGTTTGTAGAAAAACCTTTGGCAGAAGTGACTCTGACAGATGTCCAGACTTTCGCCGCAGCGATGAGGACTCGCAAAGTTCCACCCCGTTTCTACAAGCAAACCTTGCTAGCTCTAAAATCGCTGTTCGCCTTCGGCCAGCAAAGGAGAATTTTGCCCGCAGCCATTCCCCTGTACGCGTGGCCCGTGCGACAGCACAGCCAGCAGTCCAAACGACTCCGTTTGAGGGTGGGGTGGAGTTTGTGCATTTGTTTGTGCTTTTTTTTGGGTAGAATGACCCCGAAACTGTGGAGCCAAACAGTCTCGGCAGAAATGTCGCCACCTCCAAAACGCCTGACTGTCTCGGCAGAAAGCTCGTCGGCTTCGGCCTTAGAAGCGTTGCCGAAAGTTGCAACTGACGACCCACCAGACAAAGGAGAGGATAACAAGGATAACATTGAGCGCGATCGAGTCAAAGCCTTTCTCGACACCATCGCCGCCGCCGAAGGAACCGCCAGCCCCGACGGCTACCGCACCCAGTACACCGGCACCAAATTTGTCAGTTTCAGCGACCATCCGAGGGAAATGAGATGCGGCCGCCGTTACGGCAAAAAGCTGTGTTCCGACGCTGCGGGGCGGTATCAGTTTCTGAGCACAACTTGGGACAGATTTGCCAAAAAATTTAGCCTCAGCGATTTCAGCCCGCAAAATCAAGACCTTGTAGCTGTAGAGTTAATCCGAGAAAAAGGTGCCTTAGAAGATATAGAAGCGGGTCGATTGGAGTCAGCAGTCAAAAAACTCGCCTACATCTGGCCTTCTTTTCGGCGTTTTGGCGGTTCCGTGGAATCGTCGATGCCCAAACTCGAACAAATGTACCTGCAAAATTTAGGGATTTACCGCCAAGGATTGGTTGTGAGCAATTAGTCACTCGATTTTCCATTTTTCGATTTGAGAATTGACTTCAGCTTTGAATCTGGGAGCTTGAACAAAAGTCTAAAATTTGGGGAGCGTCTACTCAGAACCATCGGGGGCTGGTACCCGTTTCTTGCTGGTCAATATTTCAAGGACGAGTTACGAGTTGAGTTTAACGATTTTGGATGAAATTTTGACATCCAAAATTGAGAATGGGGGAGTTGTGGGTGATGTCTATTGTTTGGGAAGTTAAAAATTATGCTAATTTTCCATCTTCCATGTTAACGATGCGATCGGCAATATCCAAAATTCGGTTATCGTGGGTCACTAACAAAATAGTACAACCTTGCTCTTTAGCAAGTTTCTGCATCAAATTGACCACTTCGCGCCCGGATTTGCTGTCCAGGGCGGCTGTCGGTTCGTCAGCCAAAACAATTTGCGGGTGACTGACCAAAGCGCGGGCGATCGCAATTCTTTGTTTTTGTCCGCCCGACAAATCATCGGGATAATAGTTAACCCGTTCTTGGAGCCCTACCAATGCTAGCATTTGCGCAGAGCGATCGCGCATTTCGGCACGCGACAAATTTCCGTGAACTTCCAAACCCATTTGCACGTTTTGCAGCGCCGTCAAACTGCGGTGCAAGTTGTGGGCTTGGAAAATATAGCCAATTTTCCGCCGCCCTTTTACCAATAAATCTGAACTAGCCTTGCACATCTCTTGACCGAGAATTTTGAGACTGCCAAATTGAGTTGACCGCAGTCCGCCAATCAAAGTCAAAAGCGTGGTTTTTCCCGAACCGGAAGGCCCCGTCATCAGCACAATTTCCCCAGCATTAATTTCGAGGTTGATGTCAAAAAGTACCTGTTTTCGCAGTTGACCTTGACCGAAGTAGTGGTCGAGGTGATGCGCGGCAATTACAGGTTCAGGAATCTGTAAATTGTTAGTTGTTTCGCAGACATTAGTATAATTCATAACTTAATACCTACCAAAAAGTAATTCAAAGTTAGGTTGGTAATCGTAGGGTGCGTCGCCATTAAAAATACCTAAAACAATCGACAATCTGGTAGCGACGCACCTGTGCCATTGCGGTTATTGTAAACAACCATCCGTTTCACTGCACCTAACAATTATTTGATTGCATTGATGTCGTAGGGTGCGTCGCCATCAACAATCTTTGAAATTTATCGACAATCTGGTAGCGACGCACCTGTGCCATTGCGGTTATTGCAAACAACCATCCGTTTCACTGCACCTAACAATTATTTTATTGAGTTCATTTGGCTAACCGTCTAGGCACAGGTGCGTCGCTCGCTAGATTGTCAATGTTTATTTAGGGATGAGCGAGAGCGACGCACCCGAAGACTACTACGAACCTGATTAAAACATATCTGCCGGGTCGGCTGCTTGCAGTTTCCGAGTAGCAATAGCGCCAGAAATACTGCACATAACCATGTTTAAAATTAATACTGTAACTGCTCGAATCAGCGTCATGTACAGGGGTAAATTTGTAGCTTGACGAGTTAAGGCGTAAAGTCCGAAAGAGACTCCCAATCCTGGGAAAAAACCGATAATTGATAAAATTAGAGCTTCTTCAAAAACAATGCCGAGCAAATAAACATTGCGGTAGCCCATCGCTTTAAAAGTAGCATATTCTCCCATGTGATCGCTGACATCGGTTGAGAGAACTTGGTAAACGATAATTACTCCTACTACAAAACCCATCGCTACGCCTAAATTAAACACAAAGCCAACCGCAGTATTCTTCGCCCAGTAATTTTTCTCAAAATCGATAAATTCTTGTTTAGTAAGTACCTTGACATCCTCCGGCAAGTATGCTTTTAAAACTTGTTGAACTTGCACGGGGTCAGCACCCGGTTGGAGTTGAATTAACCCAGCATTAACACTCGCAGAGTTTTGTCGGGGAAACAAGCGCAGGTAATTTTGATCGCTCGTCATCAAGATGCCGTCGGCGGCAAAAGATGCTCCCACTGTGAATAACCCGCTGACGCTAACAGTGCGCCGCTCGATCTCAGTTTTAACCGACTTTCCGCGATCGATTTGGGCGATCGTCCTTTGGTAATCTCCCCTCGCAGCGCGATCGAACAGCACAGTATCCGGCAATTTAATCGCGCTCAGATTTTGGTTGACGGACGGTAGCGCAAACGCAGGGCGATCGGGATTGAAACCCACCACCATCAAGGATGTTTCCCGCCGAGTTTCGGGATTTTTCCAGTTGGCAATTTTCACGTAAAGCGGATCGGCTGATTTCACGCCCGGTACATTCATTGCTTGATACAATCTGCGGCGGGGGAACGAAGATAAATTAATCAAATTCCGGGCTTGAGGGTGAATCAAAACTAAGTCTGTTTGCAATGTTGCGTGCAGGCGCGTATTGCTGGTGTACAGGGCATTTTGGAAGCCCAACTGCATGAACATCAGAATATCAGCAAAAGCAATTCCTGCTACTGCAACCGCCATTCGTCCTTTGTCGTGACTCAGTTGCAACCATCCGAGAGGAGTTCTGTTTCTTAACTGTTGTAAGGGTTTAATTAGTCCAATCATATCTCTCTTCTCTTCCTCTGTTTTCTCTGTGTCCTCTGCGCTCGGGAGCGGTTAAAAACTTCTTAATTCTTAATTCCCGCCGCTCGCAACCTTGACTTGCAAAAAAGTCAATATAGCAATCAGAGACTTGAACACTTCTTAATCATCCTTCTATTCTCTTCCTCCGTGTCCTCTGCGCTCGGGAGCGGTTAAAAACTTCTTAATCCTTAATTCCCGCCGCTCGCAACATTGACTTGCAAAATAGTCAATACAGCAATCAGAGACTTGAATACTTCTTAATCATCTCTCTACTCTCTTCCTCTGCGTCCTCTGCGCTCGGGAGCGGTTAAAAACTTCTTAATCCTTAATTCCCGCCGATCGCAACCTTGACTTGCAAATTAGTCAATCCCGCTACTTTCTGACTGGAAGCTGCATCTAAGCGCACTTTTACCTCCACAATTCGCGCATCAATATTCGCAGAAGGATCGGTATTAACAATATTTTGCCGCTGCACCTGCAAACCGATGTATTCGACACTTCCCTGCAATTCCCCCTCGAAAGAATCGCTAGTAATTTTGGCTGGCTGTCCAATCCGTACTTTGTCCACATCGCTTTGGTAGATTTCAGCCACCGCCAGCATTTCGCGAGTTTGTCCGAGTTCGACAATCCCGTCATTTCCGACTTTTTCCCCCGGATACGTGTGAATTTTTAGGACTTGAGCATCTCTGGGAGCGCGGATGTAAGCTAGAGCTAGATTGGCTTTGGCTTGTTTGGCGGCGGCTTGGGCGGAACTAACTTCGGCGGCGGCTGCTTCTATGTCAACGGGGCGCACTTCGGCGATGCGATCGAGATTTGCTTTGGCTTCGTCGATTTGCTGCTGTCGAGATTCCTGAATTTGGCTGAGTTTGGCTTGCGCTTCGTTAATTTGTTGTTGGCGCGATTGCTGAATTTGATTCAGTTTGGCTTGCGCTTCGTTAATTTGTTGTTGGCGAGATTGCTGAATTTGATTCAGTTTGGCTTTTCCTTCGTTAATTTGTTGTTGGGCTGTTTCGGCGGCGAGGGTTTTGCTGTCGCTAGTTGAGGCAGAAATTGCTCCTTGTTGATAGAGTTGCGAGTACCGCAGTTGTTCGTTTGTGGCGTTGCGGAGTTCGGCTTCTATGCGCGCAATTGCTGCTTGTTGGGTTTGAATTTCCCCTTGTTGTTCGGCGATTATGCGCGCAATGGTGGCTTGTTGGGCTGTAATTTCGGTGCTGCGATCGACTGCTAAGCGAGCAACGATCGCCTGTTGCGCTGCGATCTCGTTACTGCGATCGGCTTCTAAGCGGGCAATACTGGCTTTCTGGGCTTGAATTTCGCCGTTTTTGGCTCCTGCTTTCACTTTTGCGAGATTTGCCTGAGCAACGCGCACTTGTTCTCTGGCTTGCTCAAAGGCGGCTTGCTGGCGATCGCGACTGTCGAGAATTGCGATCGTTTCACCTGTTTTCACTCTGTCTCCTTCTTTGACGAGAAGTCGATCGATCCTGTTACCATCCGCCGCCCCAGATCCCGAAACTTTAATCACTTCTCCCCTAGGTTCCAATCGCCCCAAAGCTGTCACTGTGGTTAATTGGGATGCTGCGACTGCGGCGGCTGCGGTTGCTGCGTTGGGATCTCGAATGTGCGATCGCCAGATCGTGTAGCCTGTGGTTCCTCCTGCCGCCAGGGTTGCTAACGCTGCTACAACTAGGAGTTGTTTAACTAAGGGTGAATTTGAAGATAAGCTTTCTGCGGTTAATCGGTGTACCATGACACACCTCATGATTTGGGTAAGTAAAAAACTAAACGGTTTAGTTTATAGTTAAATACTAAACCGTTCAGTATAATAATGTCAATACCCGAAGCAAAAATTACAGAAACCAGAGATGGCCAGGACAAAACCAATCGAACCAGACGCAACATTAGGTGATAAAAGCGAGCAAATCCTGCGAGGTGCGATGCAAGAATTTTTAACTCACGGCTACGCGGGCACGAGTATGGACAAGGTAGCAAAGACGGGGGGAGTTTCCAAAGCCACGGTTTACAGCTACTTTCAAGATAAAGAGGGATTGTTCGCGGCCTTAGTTCAGTGGCTGGCGCGAAAAAAAGTCCATTTTACAATTCTGGATGAAGAACCCATCGTAGCGCTGCGATTCATTGCCACAACTATATTAGATCAGGCGACCCACGAACCCGAATTTCTCAATTTCGTGAGATTAGTGATTGCGGAGTCGGGGCGTTTTCCCCAGCTAGCGCAGACATTTGTGAGAAACTTAGCTAAACCGGGTATCGATCGGCTAGCGGAATATTTAACATTGCATCCAGAGTTAAAATTGCCCGATCCGGAGGCGACAGCGCGGATTTTTATTGGGTCTCTGGTATATTTCCAGTTAACGCAGGAGATGATGCACGGTAAAGATATTATCCCCATGGAGCGCGATCGAGTAATCGACGCTCTGCTGCATTTGATTTTACCCCCGCAGTCGAATTCCTAAGGGCGATCGACAGAATCGAGGAATTGGACGAGATAATTAATTATTTAATATCATGTCCAGTCAATTACGTGAAATAAAAACAGGTTCGTAGTGAGGACTTTAGTCCGCTGATTTATGCGGACTAAAGTCCTCACTACAAACCAATGTTATGATGGCTAGCCGAGTTGACATCATACGGGCGATCGCCCTTTGTGGCTGCGAGTACGGTTCTATTCAGGTGTTTGTCCTAGCCGTTCCCTCAACTCATCAGCCGATAGCTGTGGCAGTTGTTCTAAACACAATGTTAAATCTGCGATCGGCCATGTCAATAAATTAGTCACGGCTGTTGGCAGCAGATCGCCCAATTCTGGCGATCGTACTTGCAACACACTTTCCGCCAACAATTTAACCGCTGATTCGGGCCCTGTCTCATCGACTGTCAGCACCGACAATGCCAGCAACAGCATAGTAAATTCCGCCGCAGCCAACTTGGAGATTGGAGAGAGAAAAACTGTCATTTTTGAAGTTAATTCTCCAAATCTCCCTCGCAGAAAGTTCTCTAATATTAAGCGTTGTTGTTCTTGTCTGCCTTGTTCTTGCCCTCGTTCCAGCCCTTGTTCCAGCCCTCGTTCCAGCCCTCGTTCGAGTCCTTGTTCCAGTCCTCGTTCGAGTCCTTGTTCCAATCCCTGTTGCTGCGCTGCTTCTAATTGTTGTTGAAAAAGTGGTGCGATCGCCATAATTAACTCCCGCTCTTCTGGCTCTAATTCCTGTTGGGTATCAGTTACTAAATTTGACTGTAGCCGATACAGCAATTCTAGCGCAATCATCCGTAACGGATCGTTCGTTGCTAAACAAGTCAATTGGGCGATTGCACGCTGCTGTACCCCGCCTTTGCCTAAAATCCTCAACCACAGCGTTTCGGGAGTTTCCGGCAATTGGTGGATCGCCACAATCGCGGCGCGCAACGATGCACCCAAAAAATAAATTCCCGGCACCCAATTCTCCGTATCCGGTATTGCATTAAAACTATCTACCAAAGCTTTCGAGGCCGTAGGCATCAGAATCCACAGCCTCGGTAATCTAGCGTCATCATACCGAGTATTGTCTCGTCTAAATTTTCGCTCCAATTCGCCGCGCACGTCCAATGACTTGCCCAGACAGCTACAAATTTCGCTGGCACTTGCCGGATTGCGAAAAGGTTCAAAAATTGCCGTCGTGCTTGCCATTTTACCCAACAATCCCAGCGTTTCCGAGTATTCAGGACTTGCTGTGTAGGGAGTGAAATAAACATCAATTTCTCGCACTTCGGAACTGACATCTCGACCGACATTCACTGTTCCCAGCGGCGAAAGCAATTCCTCTAGGTATTCTTTTGCAAACAGATCGTGAATGAAACGCGTCATAGAAATTATTCACACATTAAACAATTTTTTTAATCTTTGTCTCACCCATTCTACAGGATTTTCATCATCTTCTGCTGCTGCCTCTCCTAATTCCATTTCTCGCAATATTTGCTGTCTCTCGCTTAACTCTTCTTTGTGTTTGACAATCTCTTGAATAATTTGTTCCGATAAATCCGGTCGCTCCGTTAAAACTTTCTGAAAACCTTCCTTATTAATTGCAAATAAAATTGTTTCTTCCAAAGCCCTCACCGAAGCCGTTCTGGGGATTCCCAACATCAAAGAAAGTTCTCCCAAAAACTGACCAGCGCCGAGATTGTTCAAGTGCTTGTCAATAGCTTCGACAAACACTTCCACCGAACCTGAAAGAATCAGGTAAAAAGCATCTCCAGGGTCATTTTCGCGAAATAAAAATTCTTGCGGCCGCAGCCTTTGGCGGTATCCAACTTCAATCAATTGACGCAATTCAAGATCCGTCAGAGTTTCAAAGTATTGCACCTCTCGCAGCAAACAGCTAAGTGACGATAGCTTTTTTGTTTCACCTGGGCAAATCGGATTTTTTTGACCGTTGTGTGAGGCTTTCTCAGTCGCCTCATTTGCAGTTTCATTTTTGTTGAATAGCGACAACAAAACTTCAGGGTTTTTCAAATAAATTTCTCTATCGTTGAAGGGAAAATCGATTCCCTGCTGGCGGAAATTGTACTCGATCGCAAAATTCAACGAACTTTTAATTACTTCTCTTTCCGTCGGCTTGTCAGTCCAAACTAACAGCTCAAATTTAAAACTATCATCGCCAAACTCAACAAACAATACCTTAGGATTTGGTTCGTACAAAACCCCTGCTTCGGTGTAAGCAATATTTAACAGAGTTTCTGTCACTAACAGCGGGTCGCTATTTTCGGCTACTTCTATGGAGAGTCGCAGACAGAGTAGCGGGTTTTCGTAACTCCAGTTAACAATTTTGTTGCTAATCATGGTGCTGTTGGGAACTATGACGCTGGAGTCATCGTTGGTAGTGATAATCGTCGAGCGAATCGAGATTTTTTTGACAATTCCCATCAATCCTTCTAATTCCACAAAGTCTCCGACTTTCACCGGTCTGTCTAAAAGCAGCGTTAAGCCGCTGACGAAATTAGTAGTTAAATCCTGTATTCCGAAGCCAATTCCCACGCCCAATCCCCCCGCAACTACTGCCAAAGAAGCGAGATTGAAGCCGATGCTTTGGATGGCGGTTACCACTCCCAAAGCTACGATTAAATAGCGCAAGATTACGGCGATTGCTTCCCGGTTTCCCTCGTCAATTCCCAATCGCACGAGCAAGCGTTCCTTCAGAAAGTCCGTAAAAGCTCGTGATATAACGAGGACAGCCATGAACAATACAATCAGTTCCCCAAGTGACCGCAGCGATACAGGATTATCCCCGATTTTAAATAAGGTAGATGTAAAGACTTGGGAGATATTTGTGAGTAATGTTTGGGGGATTGTATTTACAGTCATTTTGTGGTAAATTAAGTAAATATATGGCGGTACCAACGGCCTTAATATTTCTCGACATATTTCTCGACATATTTCTCGACATATTTCTCGACGAAGTGGGAGAAGAAAGGACTGAAGTCCTAACTACGAACTTTTTTGATTTCTCGCCGATCGCGCGGGCGACAGGGAGTACCGGTACAAACAAAGCCGGCGGGCATATTTTCAAACACACTGCTGCGAGATCCGATTAAGGCATTTGCACCGATCGCAACACCAGGGCCAATGAAGCAGTCAGCGGCAATCCAAACGCCGTTATTAATGATAACAGATGCTGTTATTAACCCAAAGGCTGGGTCTTGGGGGTCGTGAGAGCCGGTGCAGAGGTAACTTTTTTGAGAAATGACGCAGTGTTCGCCGATCGCAATTCGCTCCAAACTGTACAATACAACATCATCTCCGATCCAACTGTAATCGCCGATTTCAATTTTCCAAGGATATGTAAAACGAGCCGTAGGGCGAATCACCGCACCGCGACCTATTTTTGCTCCAAATAACCGCAGCAGCCCGCTTCTGATGCTATTACAAGGATGTGGAGTGAGGGGAAATGCGATCGCCTGCACGAACCACCACAGCAAAATTACCCAACCAGGCCTTCCCCGATCGAACTTTGATTGATCGTACTTCCGCAAATCAACTAAAGATTCGCCTGTTAAAATATTTGGTTGGTTGTCGCCAATTGGACGATCGTTGATTTCAGGATTGGGGGAATTTGCGATCGGCTTTTGCGGTTCCGGGTCGGGAGTTGGCGTATAATAAGTCATCTAATGTTTAATTGAAAATCGAGTTTAACTTTAAGGACTGCTGCATGACATTTCCAGTTAGGGACAATTTTCACTCGGAAAACACGAAGGATCTCGCACACAGCCAAAATCCCAATCCCAGCATTCCCAAAGTGCGACTTTTACAAACAGCTTTAATACTGCTTAGCAGCTTTTTTGTAGCAGAGTTAATCGCCGCAACGAGTTCTCACAGTTTGTCCCTATTAGCAGATGCCGGTCACGTTTTATCAGATGTAGCAGCTTTAGCGATCACTTTGACAGCTACTTGGTACTCATCACTAAAAAGAAGTAAATCGGTGGATTGTGCGATCGCCCGATCGCCAATTCCCGATCGCCCGGAAATTATTGCTGCTTTAGTTAATAGTATCAGTTTAGTGGCGATCGCGCTTTGGATTGCGGCAGAGTCGATCGCCCGTTTGCAGTCCCCAACCCCGGAAGTTGAAGGACTCCCGATGTTAATTACCGCCATTGTCGGTTTAAGCATCAACTCAATCAATGCTTGTTGCTTGCATTCCTGCTGTCACGGCGACTTGAACCTCAAAAGCGCCTTTCTGCACGCAGTTGCCGACATATTTTCGTCGGCTGGAGTAATATTAGCTGCGATCGCCGTAGCGTGGCTGCATTGGAATTGGGCGGATGGCTTGATTAGCTTGCTGGTATCGGCATCAATTATTTTATTAACTCTACCATTGCTGATTGAAAGTATCCAGTTGCTGCTAGGAAATGTATCAGCAATATCCGCAATTCAAGAACCTTGCGATTGCGAAAGAGTGAGCGCGGAAAAATTGCTGTTTCCATCCCTCGAAGAACTTATTAAATGATGTCTCTTCATCTGCGTTCATCAACGAAAATCAGTGTACATCCGCCACAATTTTAAAACTGGATAGTCAATTGTCAAGTTATGGTTGCGCCGCGCACAATCTTTAGAAACTGGGTTTTCCCCCAAATTTTTGCACTGTAACGAAGTCTGTCGCAAAAACCCGGTTTCTGACCACTTTTACAGTAACAACGGCTCAATTTTGGTTGGCACCTCCTCAATCACATCTTCAGATACAGACTCAACGAATCGAACACCGCGAACCTTCCAGTCTAGACACTTGATTTGAGCGGCAAGAATTACTCCCTGAACTTTCAATCCAGTTGGTAGGGTAACTTCAAAAGGATACCCTTTTTGTTGCTTTGTAATCGGCATAAATAAAGCTAAGGAGCTTTTCTCATTGTAAGCACGAGGCGACAGCACAAAAGCAGGTCTAAGTCCTTTTTGTTCGTGTCCCTTAGTTGGGTCAAAGTCTAAATAAACGATATCGCCTCGACTCGGAATGTAGGGATTTGATTGTGTCACCAAACTTCGTTCCCCACAGCAACTCCACTATCAATCTCAGTATGAAGATTCTCTGGGGTAATCGCCTCAACTAACTCCTCAAGCGAATACCGCCGACGAGTTATCGGCTCGATCGTCAGCCTACCATCTATCAATACAAACTGCACTTGGGAACCTTCAGCTAAGTTAATCTCTTTAGCTAAATGCTGTGGAATCCGAACAGCAAGACTGTTTCCCCATTTTGCGATCGTCCCAACCATAGCCTAATCCTCTAGCTAGTGATATTACTCTGAGAACTTCACCTTTTTTTTAAGGATGTATATACAGAGTGTCTACAGTATAGCAACTAAGAAAAAGATTGACAAGTTGCAAGATTTTGCGATTTCTTAGTCGGCGTCGGCGGACGAAAGTTTGTGTAGACGCGGTTAAAATCGCCTCCTTCATACAGCCACCCATCCACAACCTTTAGAAACCGGGTTTTTTCCCATCTCTTCGCCTGTCACCAAATATGCTCGCAAAAACCCGGTTTCTGGGCACTCAACCAACAATCTTTAGAAACCGGGTTTTTTCCCATCTCTTCGCCTGTCACCAAATATGCTCGCAAAAACCCGGTTTCTGGGCCCCCAACCAACAATCACGATCAAATAAACATCGGTGTTATTGACTACTCCCCACAATGGACGAAACCCGCGCCCAAGCCTACCTGCAACTAATTCAAACACTCCTGAATTGCCCCAACGGCCAAGAAAATCAAATCTTGGATGCACACTCGGAATTGGTGGATGCTGAGTTGGTACAAATGATGTGGGTTGTTGCGGCGCAATTGTCGGGAGACAATCAAGAAAATGAGGCTAATATTTTATTACAAATAGCAACTCAAATAGCTAATTTCTTGGAAATGAACGATGAGGGAAATAAGGAGTATGTAAACTTTATCCTAGAATTATTGCAAGCAGAAGCAGATAGCAATAACCCTGTTACAGTAATTTACCCCATGCTCGGTCAACGGCAACATCTCCTTAATGATCGTTTTGCCGAAACTTTACAGCAAGTGGCCCATAATTTAATTTTCGGCGAAGATACAGAAGCAATTAAGTTAATTATTGGTGAGCTGCAAAATTTGACTATTGATATTAAGAATTTTTCGCTGGGGAAGAGAGCGAATAATCTGGAAATTGCCATTACTGGTTATCAAATAGTTTTAAATAATCGGGAACCGGGAAGCGAAAAATTTGCTCAACCCCACAGTAATTTGGCAATAGCCTACTCTGACAGAATCAGGGGAGAGAAAGCAGAGAATATTGAAAGGGCGATTGAATGTTACACTGCTGCATTATCCGTCTACAAGGACGAAGCCTTTCCTGAAGATTGGGCAATGACGCAAAATAATCTGGGAGAAGCCTACAGAAACAGAATCAGGGGAGAGAAATCACAGAATATCGAACTGGCGATTGAGTGTTACACTGCTGCATTAAAAGTCCACACCCGCGATGACTTTCCCGAATATTGGGCGATAACGCAAAATAATCTGGCAATAGCCTACTCTGACAGAATCAGGGGAGAGAAACCAGAGAATATCGAACTGGCGATTGAGTGTTACACTGCTGCATTATCCGTCTACAAGGACGAAGCCTTTCCCGAAGATTGGGCGATGGCACAAAATAATCTGGGAGAAGCCTACAGAAACAGAATTAGGGGAGAGAAAGCAGAGAATATAGAAAGGGCGATCGCATTTTACACTACTGCATTAACGGTCTACACAGACGATGCCTTTCCCGAAGATTGGGCAGGTACGCAAAATAATCTGGCAATAGCCTACTCTGACAGAATCAGAGGAGAGAAAGCCGAGAATATCGAAGTTGCGATCGCATCATACACTGCTGCATTAACCGTCTACAGCCCCGAAGCTTTTCCCCAAGATTGGGCAATGACGCAAAATAATCTGGCAATAGCCTACCGTAACAGAATCAGAGGAGAGAAAGCCGAGAATATAGAAAGGGCGATCGCATCATACACTGCTGCATTAACCATCTACACAGACAATGCCTTTCCCCAAGATTGGGCAACGACGCAAAATAATCTGGCAAATGCCTACCGTAACAGAATCAGAGGAGAGAAAGCCGAGAATATAGAACTTGCGATCGCATCATACACTGCTGCATTAACCATCTACAGCCCCGAAACCTTTCCCCAAGATTGGGCAATGACGCAAAATAATCTGGCAACAGCCTACACTTATAGAATCAGGGGTGAGAAAGCTGAGAATATCGAAGTTGCAATCGCATCATACACTGCTGCATTAACCATCTACACAGACGATGCCTTTCCCGAAAAATGGGCAACGACGCAAAATAATCTGGGAGTTGCCTACTCTGACAGAATCAGAGGAGAGAAAGCCGAGAATATCGAAGTTGCGATCGCATCATACACTGCTGCATTAACCGTCTACAGCCCCGAAGCCTTTCCCCAAGATTGGGCAATGACGCAAAATAATCTGGCAATAGCCTACCGTAACAGAATCAGAGGAGAGAAAGCCGAGAATATAGAAAGGGCGATCGCATCATACACTGCTGCATTAACCGTCTACAGCCCCGAAGCCTTTCCCGAAAAATGGGCAATGACGCAAAATAATCTGGCAAATGCCTACACTTACAGAATCAGGGGAGAGAAAGCACAGAATATCGAACTGGCGATAAACTGTCATAAAAATGCTTTAAAAATCAGAGCTCGTGAGGCTTTCCCGCAAAATCATGCAGCAACTTTGTTTAATTTAGGGCTTACCTATCGAGAAGTTCCCGATTTACAGCTAGCTTACAATACTTTTTCCGCCGCCATTGATACCGTAGAATTTATGCGGGGTGAGATTCATTCTGGAGCTCAAAGCAAACAAAAACTCGCCGAAGAATGGAATAAACTCTATCGAAATATAGTGGAGGTTTGCCTGGAACAAAAAAACTATACCGCAGCCATAGAATACGCCGAACGCAGCAAAGCCCGCAACTTAGTAGAACTCCTCGCCACCCGCGACTTATACCCCAAAGGCGATATTCCCGAAAACGTTCTCAACGAACTCTCGCGCCTGCGTCGAGAAATTGATGCCGAACAGCGCCGACTAGACTACCAACAGACAAATCGTGACAGCAACAGTGGCACAATATCGGGAGAACGCAGCCTCCAAATTGACCGCCTACAAACTACCAGCCGCGATTCTACCCATCTCACCCAATTGCGGCAACAACTCGACGAACTACTCGTCCGCGACATCAAACCCATTGACCCCGACTTCCTGCTGACTCAAGAAGTTAAAGGCATCCTCTACAGCGATATTCAAGCCCTCACAGCAGAAAACACTGCTATCGTTGAGTGGTACATCCTGGGCGACAAATTCCTCACATTCATCATCACTCCTCAATCACCAACTCCTACAGTCTGGCAATCTTCAACAGAAGACTTTGAAGCCTTAGTAAATTGGGATAACGAGTATCAGAAAGACTACAAAGAGATAAAAACCCAATGGAAGCAAAAACTAGCCTCCCGCCTCCAAAACCTAGCTGAGATTTTGCATCTTGATGAGATTTTAAAGAATATTCCGCAACCGTGCGATCGACTGATTTTAATTCCCCATCGCTTCCTGCACCTGTTTCCCCTGCACGCCCTACCTGTTAGCCAAGAAACTTGGTTGCAGTTTAACCCAAACAGCGATTCCTCACCCCCCAATCCTTATCTGTTAGACTGCTTCGTTGGTGGAGTCAGCTATGCCCCCAGTTGCCAACTACTGCAACAGGCGAAACAGCGACAACGCCCTAATTTCTCTCACCTATTTGCTATTGCCAATCCTACCAAAGACCGCTACTTACTTGAACTGCAAGCCGCTAACATCCGTCACAAATTCAAATCTAATGATTTCTTGGCAAAAGATGATGCTAATAAGAACGCAATTCTCAACGCGAAACTCAGCTTTGCCAACTGCGCCCATTTCGGTTGTCACGGCGAGTTTGAGCCTGACTCGCCTTTGGAATCATCCCTGGTATTCGCAAATAAAGAACGTTTGACACTGTTGGAAATCTTGAATCTTGACCTCAGTCAATGTCGTCTTGTCACTCTCTGGGCCTGCGAAACTGGATTGACAGAATCCAAAACCAGCGATGAATATATCGGCTTACCTTTTGGCTTTCTCTTAGCAGGTAGCCCTAGTATGGTCAGTACCCTTTGGAAAGTGGATGAACTCGCCAGCACTTTGTTACTGATTCGGTTCTATGAAAACCTAGAAACTCTATCAACGGTTACTGCTCTCAATGAGGCACAACAATGGCTGCGAAATCTGACCTCAGAGGGGCTTGAAGCATTATTAAAATGCCTCAAACCGCAAATCGATCGAACATTTAAACTGTTGCCTAAAAAAGAACGCACGCGCTTTGTTAATGCTCCTCTGGATGGCGCACTGAACCGTAAGCCCTTTCCTTTTGCTGAACCTCATTACTGGGCTGGCTTCACTGCGATCGGCGTTTAGCAATCCTGACAAAACTTGTCCAAATTTTTCGTGCTTATGTAAATAAGTACCAGTGTTAATGGTACTCCTGGGTAAACGCCAGCAGTTATTAGCGAACCCAATGCAACAGCAAAACCTTGACTCAATACGTCTTTAAAGGCTTGCGTACAAACATGAGGACGCAATCTAGCGGCTGATTTTTCTAACCAGCTAGGTTCATTCGGGTCTTTGTCACCTAGATCGTTGTCTAATTCTCCTGACTCAATTGCTAAGGTTTCGGCTGCATATTCTAAATCGCCTTCACACTCTTGAAGTACATCAAGGGCTTTTAGAGCATCGGGATATTCTTGTAATTGGGAGCGATACTGTTCAATTTCTGATTGGGTAATGGTAATCATTAGGATAATGGCGATCGATTAATTGAATAATTCTTATTTGGTCATAATCATTGTACTTCTTTTGTGCAGAAACCCGGCGGTTGGAAACCGCGAACTTTTACGGGCACACAAACAATGTCCGCGGAGGCGGACGAAGAAACCCGGCGGTTGTAAACCGCGTCTTGTCAAACGAAGAAACCCGGCGGTTGTAAACCGCGTCTTGTCAAACGAAGAAACCCGGCGGTTGGAAACCGCGTCTTGTCAAACGAAAAAACCCGGCGGTTGGAAACCGCGGCTATACAAACAATGTCCGCCTCCGCGGACGAAGAAACCCGGCGGCTGGAAACTGCGGCTATACAAACAATGTCCGCCTCCGCAGACTGATACAAAATTCGGCTTAAATATCCCTTTTATTTCTTAGTCGGCTGGGGCAGACTTCGTTTGTGTGGCCCCGGTTTTAACCGCCGAATCACTCTCTGGGGGCGGCAGAGTAGGCTGGGGTTCTGCCACATTCAACTGACCGCCGCAGCAGCGCAATTCGTAAAGTTTAGCATTAATTTGATACTCGTACTGACTTAATAACCTTGCATAAATATAGCCAGCTTTTCCATCCAAAAAACCGAGCTGAATGAAGTAAAATAAAATAAATCTGAGTAGTGGTTTAAAAGGCAGCCGCACCCAAAGTTTTTTGAGAAATCGCTTCCGCTGTACTGCATCTCCAAATAAGTTGGCGCCAATAGTGCCGCTGTCGTCGCGGCCTTCAATTATATTGTAATAAACGCGAGCTTCCCAATTAGAATAGCGGTTGTGCCGTTCTATCCAGTGAAATAAATCGCGGTAATCTTCGTGGATCATGTCGTTTTTTAAGTAGCCGACAGCACCTGCTAAAATTACGTGTTCGTGCACTTCGTTGTCACCTGTGTTGGGGACGGATTCAGTGCCGAGATTCTCGTAACGGCCTTTTTGATGCTTGAACAAACGCAAATTCCAGTCGGGATATCGGCCGCCGTAACGCAGCCATTGACCTAAAAAGAAGACTTTGCGGTTGAGGTAGTAGCCGTCAAAATTTGGATCGGCGATCGCCCGCGCGATTTCGTCCCAAAGTTCCGGGGGGATGCGCTCGTCGCAATCGACAATTAAGACCCATTCATTGCGAAAGGGCAGGTTGTCCAAAGACCAATTTTTCTTTTTTGGCCAGCGGTTGTCAAAGTAGAATTGCACGACTTTGGCACCGCTACTGATGGCAATTTCTACCGTGCGATCGCTGCTTTGGGAATCAACCATGAAAACTTCATCTGCCCTGGCAATGCTGGCCAGACACGCAGGTAGATTAAGTTCTTCGTCTTTTGCCGGAATGAGAACTGAAACCGGAATCTTTGATGAACTAGATGTCATAATCGAGTGCTTGAACCTGAATGCGGTCGAGTTATTGTGGATGAAGTGCGATCGGCATGGTAGCGCCGACGACTTTAACAGCGAGGGATATTGCCTATAGCCTAATGCCTGCTGGTCGATTTCGGTAGAAAAATCAGACCTCGGAGGGCGGCACTTAAATAACCGATTTGACCCCAAGCAAAAACGAAATTTTCAAAGCGCAGTCCCGGATCTCTAATGTATTTAAAAGACTTGTATACTCCCCTCAGTATTCTTTCACCGCCCCGTCCAAGCTGAGCAATACCTGCTCGATCGGACAATTGTTCCCGATAACACTCGCTGATGCCTTGCCACCAACCCCGATCGAGAAACCAAGCTTGCTTGAGCCTTTCTACAGCCACATTGTGCAGAACCAGGGCCTCGGGCAGATAAACCACTTGCCAGCCTAACTCTAATGCTAATTCTGTCGCGCGCAATTCTTCATTTGACAACAACTTTTTGCCGACTCTACCGAGTTTGACATCGAAGCCACCAATTTGTTCGAGAAAAGCACGCCGGATCGAGTAGTTTACACCCCTGGGAGTCAAACCGGCAGCAGTTACGTACTGGCAAGTATCCCCTAAATCGTAAACTCCCAAGTTTTGGGCCAATCCGGGCGACAGCCACTCGGGCGGGGAGACTCCACAAGGCCACAGCAAGTTAACTTTGCCGCCGGCTACGGCTAGTTTTTGATTGCTTTGATAGGCGCTGTGCAGCACCCTGAGCCAATTGGACTCAGCAACAGCGTCATCGTCGAGATAAGCTAATATTTCGCTCTCTGCCACTCTCGCAGCGGTGTTCCGGGCTACTGACAAGCCGAGTTCGGGTTCCCAGACGTACTTGAGGCGGGGGTTGGAGAGTCTGGCTTCTACGACTTCGCGGGTCAGCGTTTTGGAGCTTTCGGGGCTGGCATAATCGCTAGAAGCGTTATCCACTACCACTATTTCAAAGTTGTCGGGAAAATCCTGTACCAGCAAGCTGTCGATCGCCCCAGCTAAATAGCTGGCGCGATTGTGAGTGCAAATTATGGCTGATATCTGAGGATTTTGCATAAATAACAGCTTGGGAAATATTGGGATTCGCGATCGACTGACTCTGATATTGTCTCAACAATGCTATTATCGCTTAAAAAGCATTTAGCCGTTGGTAATTGGTAATTGATAATTGATAATTGATAATTGTGTTTAATCCTTTGTGTATGACAACTGCCAAGTGCCAACTGCCAACTGCCAACTGCCAACTGCCAACTAATGACGGCCCGACGGCCCGACGGCCCGACGGCCCGACGGCCCGACGAATGACCAATGACCAATGACCAATGACGGCCCGACGAATGACTAATGACGGCAGGACTAACTTATGGCATCAAGACAATTAATCTTAGTAACTGGGCCTGCTCGAAGTGGCAAAAGTGAATGGGCAGAAACTCTAGCTGTGGCTTCTGGAAAACAAGTAATCTATGTGGCTACCGGCCTGGTAGATGAAACAGATTTGGAGTGGCTGCGCCGCCTCGAACAGCACCGAAATCGCCGCCTGGCCCATTGGAAAACTCTAGAAGTGCCGATCGAATTAGCAGCAGTTGTGCGATCTGCCTCAGCCTCTGATTGTTTGTTAATTGATTCCCTCGGAACTTGGACGGCGAATCTTTTGGAACAAGAAGCCGCAGTTTGGACTGCCGCGCAACAAGATTTGCTAGCTAGTTTGAAGTCAACAGCCGCCGATGTAATTTTGGTTGGAGAGGAAACTGGATGGGGCGTTGTGCCTGCTTATCCGGCGGGGCGGCTGTTTCGCGATCGCCTCGGCACTCTCGTCCGTCACATCGCGGCGATCGCCAATACTGTTTATCTCGCCACCGGAGGTTACGCCTTGAATCTGTCGGCTTTGGGCACGCCACTACCGCCAGGGAAAAATTAACAGAGGTCGGTGCGATCGACAATAGAGAAAAATCCCGGTTTCCCAGCGGGAAATTTTAGCAAAAAATCAGGTATAATCGTAATCTAGAGCGAAAACTCAACAGCACATAAATCACTCAAAAAAATCCTCCTTCGCGCCAGCCACACGACAATTTGACACGAAAAATAGCCTTCTTTGGCAAAAAGGTAAAATAGAAAATGTCTCTTGAGATAGAGTTCCCATATTAAATTGAAAGTCTAAAATCACCAATTAGTTGCAGGATACAATAACAGTTATGGCATCAGAAAGTGAAGTCAGAAAATATATTGCTTACTGGTTTCAGTTAGGCAAAAAAGTATTCATTCGCAACGGTTCCGAAGCACTGCTACCAAAATCGGTAATTGCGGGCGATCGCTACAGCAGCGAATTTGAAGAATGCTGGCAAAAAATCACCTCCCCCGACAGCGGAGAGTGCCACCTGCAAGGCACAAACGAAACAATTGCCGAACTGCTGACACCAGCATGGGAAATCAGTCCCTGCGCGCGCTGTGCCATGCCCGTAGTGTTCCAACAAACCGGAATGCCGCCAGAGTGCTGTCCTTGTTATGACTTACCCAACTGGCCCGATACCCAAATGCCCCAACCTCGATCGCCCGTCAGCACCAAATCGCAACTTTCCAGCATTCGCGATCGACTCCTCAGAACCGGCGGGGAGTGAAGAGGAGGAGAATGGGAGAGTGGGAGAGTAGCGATCGGACGCACGGGTGGCCAGAAACCGGGTTTTTCGCGAAATACTTCGCTGCCAACCCTAAATCCCCAAAAAAACCCGGTTTCTTTGGTCGTAGTGCATAAGTTTTTGCTTTCCTGTCAACTGCTTTCCTGTCAACTGCTTTCCTGTCAACTGCTTTCCTGTCAACTGCTTTCCTGTCAACTGACTAACGAATTCGGTTTTCTCTATCTCACAGCAGTGGTAGAAAGGCCACAAATTGTTACAATGTCTTTACAATGCTTCACACTAGGTCTGAGTTTATGGATGTCAAGACAGTATCGCCAGCCGCCCCAACTTACTCAAATTCAGGGACTCACGCTGCACTCGGCAATCTCAAAGAGGTAGAAACAGTTCCCCTGCAAGCAGTACAAGTAGAACTAGAGACAGTGGCGACAACTCCCCAACCGCTCAAATCAGCCAAAGATATCGCTTATGAGTTGGCAGGAGAAGCTGTGCGCTACGATCCAGTTGCGATCGCAGCCGAGTACCGCAATCGCCCGCTGCAAGTCTGGAGACGGCTGTCGAACGTGGTTTGGACATTTTTTAGCTTCGCCTTCAGCTTGTGGTTTGACAAAAAAACAGGTCGCAGCGCAGCCAACGAAAAGCGCCGCGCCGCCCGCCTGCGAGAAATTCTCAGCCAACTCGGCCCAGCTTTCATCAAAATCGGACAAGCACTGTCAACTCGCCCCGATTTAGTGCCGCCTGTATATTTAGAAGAACTAACCACGCTGCAAGACCAATTGCCAGCGTTTCCCAACGAAGTAGCATATCAATTTATACAAGAAGAATTGGGCGCGCATCCCAACGAAATTTACGCTGAAATCACCGCAGATCCGATCGCAGCAGCATCTCTCGGACAAGTCTACAAAGGCAAACTCAAAACCGGCGAAACCGTCGCCATTAAAGTGCAGCGACCCGGTTTAGCCGAAAACATCGGCTTAGATATTTACATCCTGCGGCGCGTCGCAGTTTGGGCGCAAAACAACTTCAAAATAATTCGCAGTGACCTCGCCGGAATTATGGACGAGTTGGGCGAGCGCATTTACGAAGAAATGGACTACACCCACGAAGGACACAATGCCGAACGCTTCGCCGAACTCTACGGGAATCTGAAGGATATTTACGTTCCCAAAATCTACTGGCAATATACCCGCCGCCGCGTCTTGACCATGGAGTGGATTACCGGCATCAAACTCACTAATTTAGAAGCCGTCAAGGCTCAAGGAATCGACGCTCCTTACTTAATTGAAGTGGGGGTGCAGTGCTCTCTCAGACAGCTTCTAGAACACGGTTTCTTTCACGCTGACCCGCATCCCGGCAATCTTTTGGCAACTCCTGACGGTCAGTTGGCTTATCTAGATTTCGGGATGATGAGCGAAGTCAAACCTTATCAGCGGTACGGCTTGTTGGAAGCTGTGGTGCATTTGGTAAACCGCGACTTTGAAGGTTTGGCCAGAGATTACGTAAAGTTGGAATTTTTAACGCCAGACACCGATTTGACGCCAATTATTCCGGCTTTGGCTGGGGTCTTTAACAATGCTTTGGGTGCTAGCGTTGCTGAACTCAATTTCAAAAGCATTACTGACGAACTTTCGGCGGTGATGTACGAGTATCCTTTCCGAGTTCCAGCTTACTATGCTTTGATTATTCGATCGCTCGTTACGCTAGAAGGGATTGCGATTAATGTCGATCCAGAATTCAAAGTGCTGAGTAAAGCTTATCCTTACGTAGCAAAACGGCTGTTGAGCGACCCCGCACCGGAATTGAGAGCATCCCTACAAGATTTATTGTTCAAACAAGGCGAATTCCGCTGGAATCGCTTAGAAAACTTGCTGAACAATGCCCGCGAAAGCGACGATTACGATGTCAGCAAAATCCTCAACCAAGCGTTAGAGTATTTATTTTCCCAAAGAGGAGATTTTATTCGCGATCGCATTGTCACTGAATTGGTGAAAAGTCTCGACACGCTTTCCAGCAAAGCTTTTGCTAACGCCAAAGCAGTTGTCGGCGAATGGTTTGGAGTCAAGGCGAGTGTACCGGTAGTTTCCCAAACCGAACAAAAAAACTTAGATCACATCAAGCGGATTTGGGATATTTTGCAATCAACTCCAGGATTTGACAGCATGAAAGTATTGCAGCTAATTCCCCAGTTGTTGGTGAAACCAGAAGTGCAGAATATGAGCCAGCAAGTTGTGGGCGGTTTAGCTCAAAGAGCAGTTACTCGGTTAATTCGCGAGTTTTTGCTTTCGGAGAAACCGGCAGCGATTCCCGAGAGTGCAGCTTATCCTAAAACTTCGCCTCAGTTATCTTTGCCGGCGGCGAAGTAGTTAGATTGGGAGGAAAGCAACCGCAGATGTTAGCGGATGAACACGGATGAACGCAGATAGAATTTTATCTGCGTTTATCTGCTATGGTATTTCAGGAACTACTGAAGTTTAAATCCTTTAGCAGCTAATTGTTGGCGTAGACTTTGAATTATGACGCTATCGACAGTATTCTCGCCTTTATTGGCACTAGCTTTACGTTGTTGTTCAACATATTCATTTCGCTTTTGAGATAATTCGCGAATCGTCTTTTTAATGCTCTCTCTTTCGGCTTTCTTAGCAGCTATATATGCTCTTCTTTCGGTTAAAGCCATACTGCGCATAACATCCGGCAAAGCATCATTTGATAGTAACTCAAGCGTAACTCTGCCGTTTTCCAGAGCATCGAGCAAATCCCAAGAAGCATTATCATAGTATTCAGAAGCTTTGGAGCTACTACGCATCACCAAATTGCTGCCAGCATTACTATCTTCAACTGCTTGACGCTGTTGTCCTACTGCTCCATCTCTACCATAGGGAATGTAGGTTTGATTTAGTTTAGCATTCAAAGTCGAAATCTGGTCGTCGAAAGGGGATTTAATTACCACAATTACTTGATTTTGATTGATATTGAAGTGACTGCCTCTTGCTACAGTAGCTCCTGATGCCCAAAGTTGTCGCTCCTGACTTTCTGCTGAACCACAGTAGATAGTATTAACGAGGGTATCTGCTTTCACAGCGAGATTGAAAGATTGAGTCCAAACAATTGGGCCTTGATCGAATGGTTCATTACCTGCAATAAAAATTACGCGAAAATCAGCAGGATCTTTACTCCAGTTTAATTGTTGCATTGCTGAGCGAATTACCCAGCCAACATATTCTTGGCCGCCGTTGGTTTTGATACTAAATAGCTTTTCGGAAACTACATCTAATTCAGGAGTAAATCCAGTTAATAATCTGACAAAACCTTCCTCGGAAGGTAGGCTGTCATTACCATAATGGTAGAGAGCAACTTGTAACTCTGGAACTTCCCCATCTTTAGTGACTTTCGTTAAAAAATTCACAATTTGCCAAAGTTGATTGCGAGTCTGGTCAATCAGTCCATCCATGCTATTACTAGAATCTAAAAGGATGGCTATCTGAATTTTTGCTTTAGCGAAAGCGGCTGTAGGAAAACTGAAGATAATTAGAGTTAAAGCTGTAGTGAATAAAATTCTATTTAGTTTCTGCATGGAATTTTCCGTACACAATGATTTTTTTCAATTATAGTCATTGGTAAACAAATTCTATTGCTGCTGTCAAGTAACTTGTAACAAGATTTTACATTGGTGATGCTGTAAGCAAACCGCAGATGCTAACGAATATACGCAAATGAACGCAGATAAAACTCTATCTGCGTTCATTTGCGTTTATCTGCCAATATCTGCGGTTGCAATAACCGTATAGAACCCATTTGACATCTTTTAGGCCGCGAGCTGCTTGACTGCTGCGAGCCACTCAACTGTGGATACCATATCGCTCGCAAGATGTCAAACTGGTTCTCTAACGAGAGAGAATTAAAACAAGTTTTAACTCCCGTTATGCAACTCACTAGGATATTCTGAAATCAGATTCTACAACAGCGTGAGCTTATCGTTTGCGTTGCAGATACCAAGGGGCATGATTAGGATATTCCTTAATATTCCAGGCATTACCAAATTTTTCCATGGTCAAAGTTGTTTGGACTGTCTTACCGTAACTACCATTTTCTTCATAGGCAATAAACTTTCTTTTGCCCTGATTCCAGTCACCGCTCCACTGAACAAACATCACGACATGACCATAATTGCCCACCTGTTTATTATTGATCGCATCACCAGGGCGCAAATCATCTGCATTGTTGACTGCTGTATGCGGTAAAGTGCCAGTCACAAATGATGCTGTTAGTTCCCAAGCCATACTAATAAAACCTGAACAGTCCATGCGATATCCATCACGGTAAGTACCCTGATTGTATGGAACCTTTGCATCTACCCAGGCTTTGGCACGCTGTAAAATACGACTTTGATTTGACCCTGTAGTAGTGCTTTTCCAACGCTGGTTCGCATTATTAGCATCGCACGTAATTAGATGAATCCTGCCAGTATTAGTACGAGTAGGAGAATCAACACAGAAATTAGTTCCATTTCGGCGGATTAAAAATTCCCCACTAGGAAGATTCACTAAGTTCCAGTTTTGGTCGGGATCGGCAGCGCTGCAAGACCAAACATTTATTTCGGCATTATTGGCAAGATAATGAGCATTTAAGCACTTTCCTGTAGAACCGTGACGTAACAGTGTGCTAGCGCTACTGCTACCCGGTAAACGTTCAAATTGTTGGTCAGGGTCGTTGATGTTATGTTGATAAAGAGACATTCGAGGAGTCCCGTCAATCAACCGAAAAGAGTTGTTTGTATTCAGTGCATATCCGCCATTTACCTGAAAAGTTTCTGCTGCTTGAGCTGCTTGAGCGGTCAAACCAAAAGAAATACTAGCAATCGCGATGACCGTCATTTTTTGAATTCGATCGAAATTCATAATCCGAATCCTTTACTGATGAGTGATTTGATTAATTACGTTCTGGGATCTTCCAGCCCATTTTTCTAGCAGTGTCAGAACTAAAGCAGGCAATATCGCCACTTTTTTCTCGACAAATTTGGGAATTCAACCAATAAGGTTGACTCCATTTCTCCCATTTAATATTGGCAGTAGCATTGATTGTTTTTGGTCGAGTCTCTGAGTCTAAATCTACTGGTTCTCCACCTCCTGCCTGTGCTTTTTTTCCTAAAGATAAAATTGCTAATTGTAAAGCGATTAGCAGAGTAAATCGCCAACCCAAAAAAGCTGGTTTTGACATTTTGTGGGAGCGATTTGATTTTGGCTTTACAAGAAATACAGCATCTGATTCAATATCAGGAATAGCCATGATTGTTGTCCTATAGTCCTAGATACAAAGTCTGCTGAAAAATTGACAAAAAGACTCCGCAGACACGCCGCACATACGTGTCATAATTACTAAACTTGCTCAACTGAAAATTAGGCTCGCTCGCACTTTTACATAACTCTCAATGCGACCAACAGTCTTATAATCTTTCCTGTTTACTTATCAGTCTCAACTCACTGGTTTTATGCAAAACTCAACTTGTTTTTGGTAAAGCTTTGTAAAGACTCCGTGGAAGCACTGAAAAGAGCTGGTTTTAGCTGTTGAAGTGCGATCGCCCCAACCGCCCGATCGTCGATCGCACCATAGGATTTATGCGCGGGTGGCCAGAAACCGGGTTTTTACGAAAATTATTCGCTGTTACCAGGAGATTAGGCCAAAAACCCGGTTTCTTGAGCTTGGTGCGTAAGTCCTTATTTATCTATCAGGGCCAACTCGGTAGTTTTATGCAAAATTTCAATTTTTTTTGAGAAATTCTGTAAAGACTTCGTGGAAGCACCGAAAAGAGTTGATTTCGGGGGTTG
Source organism: Microcoleus sp. Aus8_D2 (assembly GCF_036702665.1). NCBI lineage: Bacteria > Bacillati > Cyanobacteriota > Cyanophyceae > Oscillatoriales > Microcoleaceae > Microcoleus > Microcoleus sp. Aus8_D2. The sequence goes on along the minus strand of NZ_JAUBUN010000011.1, from coordinate 131,432 downwards.
AAGCCCGATCGCCCCAACCGCCTAACTGTCGCTCATACTTATCTATCAGGGCCGACTCGGTAGTTTTATGCAAAACTCAACTTTTTTTTGAGACAAATTTGTAAAGACTGCGTGAAAGCACAGAAAAGAGCTGGTTTCGGGAGTTGAAGCGGGATTCCCAAGTCTGTCTATAAATCGACATGGGCGATCGACCTATTTACAAAACTCAACCTACACTAAAATAGCTACATCAACCGCACAGCAAAGCTTTCAACCAAATTTACAAAAAAAACTTGGAAATTTCGCATAAAATTTCCCAACTCACCCTGATAAGTAAATGTAGGAACAAAGTTGCGGCCGCACTTAACTATGAACGATCAATCCAACCCCTCCGAGGGGGAAGACCACTCATCCGACGATTCCGATGCTGTTCCGGGCTCAGGAGACTCTAAATTATCGACTCGACAACTTTTATATCAAGAGCTCAACAGCCTTGTCATCCAAACTTGCCAGGAGTCCTCTAACCCTTGGAAGCGAAAACGTTTGTTGAATCAGCTTGTCACTAAAATGAAAAACTCCGGTCTGATCTGGAAGGAAAATGTACCTTACTATGAAGATGCTGTCCAAGAACAGTGGGAGTTTTTCTGTAGCAATTTGTGTGAATGCGGCACTGGCACTCAGTACGATCGCGATCGCAGCAATGTCATAACTTGGTTCAATAATTATTTCAAGTGGAGACTAAAAAATTGGGCTGTGAAGGTAGCTAGAGAAAATAGCAGGAGAGACGATCGAGAGCATTTTTTAGAAGACGGAACGCCGATCGATCGCATCGATATTTTACCCGCCCCGGATGAAACTCATCTAGTCGAATGTATTCAATCATTTGAAGAAGTTCAAGTATGGATCGAAACCAATCCTGATGGAGTGTTAAATGAGTACGTTCGAGGCAGAAAAGATATCAATTGTCAAGTTATATTGAGAAGTAGGTTATTTGGCAAAGATTTTACCACAATAGCAGCAGAGTTTGGCTGTGCTTATCCTACAATCTATGGCTTTTACCGAAACAAATGTCGGCCTTGCTTGCAAGAATTTCGAGAAAAACGTGGCTATTAATCATACAAGGAGTTAAACAAGGGAAATGAAGAATACTAGCGGAACCGAATCATTGCCAATGCCAATTACCCCAAAGGCAATTCGTCTAGCATGGCAATTTGCTTCCGAGCACCAACATCCCCCAAAAGTAGAACAAATTTACATTAATACTTTGGCAGTGTTGGCAGTCGCCGATTATTTAAGAATTTTAGATATTGATACTGACTTGACTGAATGCGATAGCTGGAACTCAGTAATTCGTCTGCTGGAAGATGTGGCAGATGTATATATTAAAGGATTGGGAAAAATTGAGTGTCGCGCAATTAGAAGAGTACAGCAAAAGGCAGAAAATGGCAATCAAAATTTATCTGGAAATTTACCTGAAATGTGTCGTGTTCCCACCGAGGCGAGGGAGGAACGCATCGGTTATATAGTCGTAGAAATTGATGAGGAAGAAAAGGAAGCAAGATTGTTGGGATTTTCTCCAACTGCGGAGACTGGCGAATTAGTATTGAAAGATTTACATTCCCTGGATGACTTCTTGATTCACCTTGAAAAAATATATGAATCTAAAGTCGATCTGCGTCAGTGGTTGGAGAATATATTTACATCAAATTGGCAGTCTGTTGAATCGATCTTCGATCCGCAGCCGGAGACTGAACCCACTGAGATTGAAAATCCGGTCAAATCTAATTTAGGTAATTGGTTGAAGAATGTTGTTGAAACAGGTTGGCAAAAATTTGACCAAGGTAAGCAAAATTTAGAAGAGGCAATTTTTCCTGATGAGCCTCCAAATTTTGCATTCCGAAGTGGTGGAAATTCGAGACAAAATTTGTCATTATCAGGGGGACAAGCCAGCCTCCAGCAGAGATTTCCCGAAGCGGATGTTGCGAGGGCTAGATTGATTGATTTGGGAATGCAGTTGGGTAGGACAACTGTGGCTTTGTTGGTGGCGATCGCCCAACAGAGCGATCGCACTATTACAGTTCATGTTCAGTTGCATCCGGCGATCGGACAACGCTACCTCCCACCCCATACTAAACTCTCGTTAATATCCGACACGGGAAAAATCTTACACAAAAGTGAATCAACGGTTGAAGATTTGTGTATCTTGCTGAATGATTTTGAGGTAGAACCCGAAGAGAGCTTTAGCATCCGAGTAGCTCTAAATGATTTGAGCGTAACAGAAAATTTTGTGGTATGATTTTGAAAATCACTACACTCACCTCGAATTTATGAGTAAGAGTATTATATTGGTTTTGGGTTCTGGAAATTTAGACGACGGTTTTCCTCACGTCACAGCGGAAATCAAAGAATCAGAAAAAACCTTAATTCAATTTTCGGGAAGCCTGCCACCAGCACCTGAAATTGCGCTATTGCAGGAAAGATGGAAAATAATGTGTAAAGCGCTTAAACCTCGAAGTGGTGAGGATCGGATCAAGGTCAAATCCACAGGAGTTACAAACATTTATGAGGACAAACCTGAAGCCGTATATCGGAACTTGCAGAAACACATGAAAAAGTGGCTGGAGGCTGACGAATTTTGTAGGAGAATTGAGTCAAATCTCAGAACGCACATCGGCAATGTATCTCAATGTTTTAAAATATTTTTAGAAGTCGATCGCTCTGAGATTTGGGAGTTACCTTGGGATTCGTGGGCGTTTCGCGAAGCTTACGCTAACTGCGAAATAATTCCCACTTCCTCAGAATATGGCCAAAGAAATCCACAGAAAACCACAGCAGAAATATCTCTACCTTCCCAAGGCAGAATTTTGTGTGTTGCTGGGAATAGTAAGGGACTTGATATTGAGAAAGATCGAGAATTTATACAAAATAGTTTAGGGGAGCTTTGCAAATTAAATTTTCTCAAAGAGCCGACTCCTCAAGAATTGCACGATCGCCTTTTTGACGATAAAGGTTGGCAAGTTTTCTTCTTTGCCGGACACAGCAACAGCGACAACAATGCTGCTAACGGAGTGCTGTATATCAATCAAAATCCTGATGACAATAGTATTAAAGTAGAAGATTTAAAAGCAGGTTTAAAAAAAGCGATTAGCAAAGGCTTGCAGTTGCTAATTTTCAACTCTTGTTCTAGCTTGGGAATTGCGACAGATATAGTTGCTGAGGGTTTAGATTTACCGTCGATAATTGTGATGCGCGCGCCGCTACCTGATGTAGTTGCTCACGATTTTGTGAAGTCTTTATTCACATATTTGGCTGCGGGAGAGCTTTTGTTTTTAGCAGTGCGAAAAGCTAAGGATGAGTTGCAGAAATGGGATTCTCAATTTCCGGGTGCGAGCGGGATTCCAATGCTGTGTCAGCATCCGACGTTTGAGGAGTTTGTTTTACCGCAGCCGGAAGCCGATCGCCCTTTCGTACCTGAAACAGATGCTGTAACTGGGGATAATCGCCCAAACTACCCACAATTTACCATTTCCACTAAATTTATGCAGCGTGCCAGCATCAGTTTAGCCGGTTTGGCGATCGGCTATCCATTTATCGGCCCAAATCTGGCATCTGCGATTAACGCATTTGGAGTGGAAAAGCATCGCAGCAATCAATTTTTAATCGCTAAAGCTTCCTACAATCTAGCTGCGTTAATTAACCCCACTAACGGCGAACCCTACTATAACTTATCCGAGCTTTGCAAAGAATTAAGCGATCGCAAATGCGAGCGAGAATCAATGCAAAGTGCAGTCTGGCGTGGAATTCCCGAAGCTCACGCTCAAATATCCAAATCCTTCTTACTGGAAAATAAACCTGAAGATGTTTTAAAGGCGATCGCACTTTGCTTAAAAAACACTAAACACGATGGAGTGAAATCAGCTTGTTTCAAAAATCGTGGCTGGTTGCGCTTAAACCAAAAGCGATACGACGAAGCGCAAGCAGATTTAATAAAAGCAATATCTCTCAACAGTAAAACTCCAGAAGCTCAATGTCTTTTAGCGAAGGTACTCGAAGCTAAAGGGAAATCGAAAGAATCACTCAAACATTGGCAAGAAACGCTGAAAACTGCCAATCCCAGGATACCAGAACAAGATGAGTGTATCCAAATCGCAAAGGAACGTTTACGAATAACAGGAAAAAGTCAATGAAAAAACCGACGACTGTTGTTATGGGTGCAAGTGCGATCGCAAGTACGTTTATTTCAGTCAATATTCTACCTCATGTGCGATCGGGAATTGATACAAGTTTATCCAAAATCTCCGCTAACAACCCGATAATTTCCCCAGCAAGCGCAGCAACAACAAGAATACCCAACGGACAAATCCTAAATATTAGCGGCGAAGTGCAGCTACAACGTCATGATGGCCGAAAGATTCGGGCGACAGCCGGTACGCCAATTTATCCGGGCGACAAACTGCAAACTTCACAAAATGGAGAAATTACGATTCAATGTGCAGATTTAGGAATTAAATCAATTAAAGCGGGCGAAAATCAATTGAATAGCTGTTTGTTGGCTAGCGATAAGTCGAAGGATGAGTGCAATAAAAACTTAATTCATTGTCCCGATCGCGGTGATGATAAAATTGCTTGGAACAATGCGCCAATTCCTTATATAATCAGTCCGAGGCGGACAAAATTGCTGGGAAATAAGCCGACTTTGCGCTGGAATTCGGTTGCGGGTGCGACTAGCTATAAGTTGAGTCTTCTCGAAAATAGAGCAAAGTTAAATTGGGAAATGACGGTTAACGGTACTGAGGCTGTGTATCCGGGGGAACCGGCGCTGAAACCGGGTGTTAAGTACCGATTGATTGTGGAGGCGAATACGGGGGTTTCTTCGGAAAGTCCTCTCGTAGAGGGAGATACAGAGTTTCGTTTGCTGGATGAGAAGGAGGTTTTGGGGGTTAAGGAGGCCGTGCGGACGATCGAGCAACAGGTATCGAATGCAGCGAGTCAGAAATTAGCGATCGCACAAGTTTATGGTAGCGCGAACTTGAATTCCGAAGCAATAGAAACCTTAGAAAGCTTACCAGCAGCGGGAGTTGAGACAGCGCCCATTTACCGGAAGCTGGGGGAAATGTATCGAGAGCGATCGCAACTGATGCCCCAGGCTGAAATATACTATAAAAGGGCGATCGATGCAGCTAAATCCGATGATATCGAAGAGCTAACCGACGCGCGTTACGGTTTAGCACAGGTTTATTCATCCATGCGGAAGTATGCTGAAGCGATACAGTATTTGCAGTTAGCAAAAGAGGGATATCAAAGTTTGGGAGATTTGCCAATGGTGGAAAAGATAGGCAAGCAATTGCAAGATGCCCAAAGGAGAAAAGATAGGCAATAGTAATACTAAATTTGCGATCGTAAAACCCAGAATTTGTAGGGGCGGGTTCACCATTAATTATGTCACCGACAAACAATCTGCATAAACCCGCCCCCACCCAACAAATCATCCCAATAAACATCCCCACCGATGGATTAAATTGAATTAATTATTAATTTTTCGTGGGGCGGGGGCGGGTTTTATAAACCGTCACTGGGTGTCATATATTTCGGTGAACCCGCCCCTACAGGATTGTGATATTATGTATTGTTAATAACTTTATCATATAATAACAAAAAATATGAAATCAGCCGATCCCAAAAATCTATTTCTCCTAACATTCCTCTCCTTCACCGCCTTAGCAACTTGCGAAACAGGACTTTTCACCCCATCCCAAACAGCCACAGCCCAAATCACCCCCGCCACCGACGGCACGAATACTCAAATCATTCCCAACGGCAACCAATTCAACATCCAAGGAGGCCAAAAATCCAGCGATGGCACAAATCTGTTTCACAGTTTCCAACAGTTTGGTTTAACTCAAGGACAAACTGCCAATTTTATCTCAAATCCCAATATCCGCAATATTTTCGGGCGAGTTGTCAGTGGCAATCCTTCGATAATTAACGGGATAATTCAAGTTACGGGCGGCAATGCTAATTTATTTTTAATGAATCCATCGGGGATTGTTTTCGGTGCAAATTCGAGCTTGAATATTCCCGGTTCTTTCACCGCGACTACTGCGACAGGCATCGGTTTCGGCAATAACTGGTTTAGCGCTGCTGGAACTAATAATTACGCACAATTACTCGGAAGTCCAAACACTTTTGCTTTTACAAATCTACAACCAGGAGCAATTATCAATCTTGGTAGTTTGGCAGTTAAGGAAGGGCAGAATTTAACTTTATTGGGCGGCACAATTTTGAGTACCGGACAACTTTCTGCACCCGCAGGCAATATTACTATTGCTGCTGTACCAGGTCAAAATTTAGTCAGAATTAGCCAGCCTGGAAATTTATTGAGTTTGGAGATTCAGCCGCAATCTGTGGCTGGTAGTTTGCCTCAAACTTGGGTGTTGGCAGTTACATCTTTGCCAAAGTTGTTGACGGGTGGAGGGGAAAATGTAACGGGAGTCACAGTTAATTCTCAAGGGGACGTAGTATTAACTGGTTCGACGACTCAATTAAAAAATGGAGATGTTGTTTTCAAGGGAACTATTAGTACCTTATCTACAACTGATAAAATCAATAGTGGCTCCGTACTTTTACAGGCTCTAGGTAATATTATTACAACAGATATTAATACTAAATGGTTCGGCGCATTAGGCAGGGGAAATTCAGGCAATATCACTATTACCAGCACAGCAGGAGGCATAAACACTACTGCTGGTACTTTATCTAGTTATTCGTATAATGGCAATGCTGGTAATATTACACTCAACGCTCAACAAAATATTTTCACTGCCAGTTTAGAATCTGCACTCGATCAATATGTCACTGGTTATGTCAAGACAGGAAACTCTGGTAATATTTCGATTACTAGCATGGGAGGTTCCATCGATACCAGTGCCGGAGGTTTGGACAGTAGAGCAAATAATGGTAATGCCGGTTCCGTTACTCTACAAGCTAAGAATAATATTACTAGTGCTGAGATAATAACTCTTCTTTTGGGTTCAACAAGTGGCAATAGTGGCAATATTTCGATCGTAAGTACAGAAGGAAGCATAAATCTTAATGGTGGCCGATTAAACAATGGAAATTCTCAACCAGATAATGTTGCTTACAAATTAGATACAGGAATTACATTCGGAAAAGGAGGTTCTATTTATCTAGAAGCTAAAAATGATATTACAACTGGCATAATCTATACTAGAGTCACTAATAATGGTGTAGGGATTAGTGGCAATATTTCTATTTTAAGTAGAGCAGGGAATATTAATCTCAGTGGTACACAGGTATCAACCAATTCTGACAATGATAACGGTGGTGCAATCAGATTAGAGGCTAATGGCAATATTAATGGTTATCAAATTTCTACGACTGGTAGGCAAGAAGGTGGTGCAATAAGTCTCAAGAGTGGTGGTTCGATCAATTTGGATTCGCTCAATGCCGATGGTGAAAACAGCAAAGGTGGAAATATTACGGTTCAAGCTCAAAATGGTATTCAAATATCACCTGCTAATCCAATATTTTCTCGTTCTTCGGTTGGCAGTGGTGGCAATATTATTGTGTCTAATACTAATGGAAATGTTAACATTGGGAGTATAAATACTGAGTCTAAATCACAAGGTGGCAAGATTGATATTACTAATACTAATGGTAATATCAATACAAATCAGTTGGTTGCCGGTGCTTATGTACCTGGGCCTCCGCCATTCACAACTCAAACTGGTGGCAATATTAATGTAAATGCTGGCGGGAATATTACGACTACTATTGTCGCGTCAAAAGCTCAGCAACAAAGTGGGTCAATAAATCTTAATAGCAATGGCTCTATCACTACTCAAAATCTGTTTACTGTAGGCAATAATAATGGTGGAAATATTACTCTCAAAAGCGGTGGTGCGATAAATACCACTGCTGGATTTATCAACGCAATAGGAGGCAATAATGGCGGTAATATTTCCCTCGAAGCCACGGGCAATATCAATACAGGCGAAATTGGTAGTGCTCTATTATTAAGCGGTTTCAACGCCAATAGTGGCAATCTTCGCATTCAAAGTGGCGGTAATGTTAACACAACTGCTGGCCCAATTATTACTGCGGCAGCCAATGGTAAAGGTGGAAATGTAGCCATAGATGCTAAAGGAAATCTGGCTACTTTTACTATTAATTCCCGCACTTTTTCTACCAATACTAATGTGATTGGTGGCAATATTGATCTCAAGGCAAAGGAATCAATTACTGCTTCAGGGAATATAGAAACTAACCGCAATAATATTACATTTAGCGCTCCGGTAAGATTGGCGAATGACCTCTCTGTTAAGATTTCCGGCACAGGTGACATTACTTGTAACTCTACAGTTGATGGGCCGTACAATCTGACTGTCAAACCTGATGCGGGAGTGGCTCAGTTTTTAGATGCTGTGGGCAGTATAGCTCCTCTTAACAGCATCGATATTCAAAACGATATTTCCACAACTACCACAGCGATTAACATTACTACTACTAATAATATTATTACCACGGGAAATATCACCTCGCCATTGGGGATTTCTTTGTACAGCGAGAAGGGAACAATTCAAACGGGGAATCTTAACTCAAGTTCCTCTACTGACGGTGGAAATATTAGTCTAAATGCTGGGGGTAATATTAATGTGAATCAAATTGACAGTCAGAGCCTTGGTAATGGTAGAGGTGGGAATATCTATGTTTGGAGTGAAAAGTTTTTTCGGGCGGTAAACTCTTTTATAGATAGAAATGGGGTGGCTGCTAGCATTTCCGCTGCGGGAGGTGCTGGGGATAAAGGCGGTACAATTTTTGTGCGTCACGGCGGTAATGGAGTTACACCTTTTATTGTTGGCAATTCAACAACTAACGGAAGTGCTGGTGCTATTACTAGGGGAAATGGCACGGCTGAGTCAACGATTTCGTCGGGTAACAGCTATCTTTATACACATAAACAAGATACAGAAAGGATTCAAGTCATATCTGTTCCAGATCCTCAGCCATCACCGACGCCGACTCCATCGGCGACACCGACTCCTTCAGCAACGCCGACTCCATCGGCGACACCGACTCCTTCAGCAACGCCGACTCCTTCAGCAACGCCGACTCCTTCAGCGACACCGACTCCTTCAGCAGCGCCGACTCCATCGGCGACACCGACTCCATCAGCGACACCGACTCCTTCAGCAACACCGACTCCTTCAGCAACACCGACTCCTGCGCCTGCGCCTGCGCCAACACCTGCGGCTACTACATCCCCCGCACCAACACCTGTAACTACTGCATCGCCCGCACCTGCAACTACTGCATCGCCTGCGCCAACACCTGCAACTACTGCATCGCCCGCACCTGCAACTACTACATCGCCTGCGCCAACACCTGCAACTACTGCATCGCCTGCGCCAACACCTGCATCGCCTGCGCCAACACCTGCAACTACTGCATCGCCTGCGCCTGAAACCGCTGCAACTACTGCATCGCCCGCACCTGCAACTACTTTATCGCCTGCGCCTGCAACTGCTGCGCTTGGAGTTATAACCATTGGGAGTCCGTCGCCGACAACCACTGCAACTTTCGCACCTTTACGTCCACCCACGCGGCAGCCTGCACCCCAAAGCCCGATCGCCCCTACTCCCACTCCAACACCCGAAAGCCCGATCGCCCCTACTCCCAATCCAACACCCGAAAGCCCATCCCCAACACCCGCAATCTCGATCGCCCCAATCCCATCCCCATCCCCAACACCCGAACCCCCGCCGATCGATTTTTCCCCCATCGAAGAACTACTAAACACCAATTTCTTCACATTACCGCCCCGCACACCCCGCACACAGCCCTCACCCCCAACAATACCAAGCGCCGCCGATCGCATACCCGCCGCCCCCGCAATTCCCCCGATCGCCCAACTCACTGCGCCGATCGCCCTTCCAAGCCCGATGGCTCCTCCAAGTGCGATCGCGCCAAATCCAACACCCGCACCCCTACAATCGCCTTACAACCCGCCTGTAGCACAAATTCCACCAGTATCTGCACCCTCTTTTTCAGACATTCCCGCACCCATTCCCGCACCCATTCCCGCACCCATTCCCCCAGCCGCAATAGCACCCACCCAAAGCGAAAATCCGCAACAAGATTTAGCCTTTTTAATTGGCAATTCATTAGGAGCAAAAACCACCATCACTCTAAATCCTGAAACCGGAAGCCAAACTTTTGATTGGCAATTTCCCAATCCCCAAAACAATTTTTCCCTCACACCACCTCCACAAACAACACCGGATATTACCTTAATAACGCCGCCAGAAAAACCGCCAGAAACGCCGCCAGAACTTGGTTCTTCTGCTACAGAAAAACCCGATGGATGGATAGTCTTAACTCCTAATCCTGCGCCTGCTATTGAGCCGCCCGTTGAGGAAATCGAACCTAATTCCTCGGCAAACATTCCCGAAACTACTCCGCCACCAACTCCAGCCCCTGTACCAACTCCCGCACCCGTCCCCGCACCAATTCCAGCACCAATTCCAGCACCAACTCCAGCGCCTGCACCAACTCCAGCGCCTGCACCAACTCCAGCGCCCGCACCAACTCCGATCGCCGAAACTCCCCCACCGGCAGATATCCCCAATCTGATTCCCTTAGAAATCAGCAGATTTAGCGTCGAACAAACCTTAGATCGAGGCAATGCTAATGATGCTGTCCCCCTAATTGATAAACTCTTTGAACAAGACTATGAAAATTATTATGGGGATAATTTCACTGACAAAAAAGTAACGGTTGAATATCTGAGAGAAACTCTGAAAACTATCAAGGAGGAAACCGGGAAGCAAGCTGTGATTGTTTACGCGATCGTCCGTATCGAAGAATTGTCGCTAGTCTTAGTAGTTCCCGACGGCCCTCCTATTATCAGAAACATCTCTGTTGACAGCAAAGATTTGCTCGAAACAGTGAAAAGTTTTCACGGCTCGTTAGCTAAGGCAAATGATTCGGAAAATGGAGAATATTTGACAAATGCTCAGCAACTTTACCAGTGGCTAATTGCGCCGATCCGTTCAGATTTAGAAGCATTAAATGTCGATACCCTAGTGTTTTCATTCGATGCGGGTTTGCGACAATTACCGCTAGCAGCTTTCCACGATGGCAAGCAATTTTTAGTAGAAAAGTACAGCCTCGGCTCAATTCCCAGTGTCAGCTTGACTAATACCAATTATCAAAGTTTGAAAAACGCTCAAGTTTTAGCAATGGGCGCTTCCTTATTTCCCCATACTAATAAAGATGAGTTGCGTGCAGTGCCGATCGAATTATCGGCGATCGCGGATACCATCCGCAACAACCAAAATCCTGCCGAATTCCCCTTGTGGCCCGGACGGTTTTTTCTCAATCAAGACTTTACCCTGGAAAATCTCACCAAACAGCGGCAGCAACAGGCGTTTGACATTGTTCACTTAGCTACTCACGCCAGCTTTCCGCTCAATCAAAACGGACGGAAGGAGGCTGAGATTGATTTGTGGAAGCGCTCTTTGGCGCTGGATGAATTTCGGTTGGCGAAGTGGTACGATCGCAGGCAAGTACAATTATTGGTGCTGAGTGCGTGCGAAAGTGCGATCGGCGACAGTACAGCAGAAATGGGTTTTGCGGGATTGGCAGTCCGCAGCGGTGTAAAATCGGCTGTGGCGAGTTTGTGGAAAGTTAATGATTTCGGGACTTTGGGGCTGATGACTGAGTTTTATGCTAATTTGCGATCGGCTCCCATTAAAGCTGAAGCCCTCAGACAAGCTCAACTGGCGATGATTCGCAAACAGCTAGTCATTAAAGATGGTAAGTTGGTGGGGAGTCAAAGGGCGATCGATCTTACCAAAGCTCGACAAGTAGCAAATTCAGATTTATCTCACCCGAAATATTGGGCCGGATTTACGCTAATTGGCAGTCCTTGGTAATCAGCTAGCACGCATTTAATTTTCATACCAATTTCCCAAATTCATGCAACAGTATTTACAAATTTTATCATAAACAAGTAACTAAATGTATCCCAGACGACTACCTTTTGATGTCATAAATTTGGTATGAATAGCAAAACTGGCTGCATCTCATTTTTGCATTTGTAGTCCTGTCTCCGCTCGTATGCTTTGTATATGATTGTGCGATCGGGGAAAGCACTGTCAAAAAAACTTTTTTGTTTGCAAAAATCAGATGCTCCAGGCCAAAGGCAAAACTAAACTATTTAGCGAAGCAAAATCTATGAGCAACTTTACTAAAATATTCAATTCTGAAGACAAATCCGAAGCCAGCTTGACTCCAGAGGAATCCGTCGCTGCGATCGCACTTGTTGCAGCGGAGGCAAATTCCCCTGACGCAGACGCAGATATCTTAGAAAGCATACTTTGGGACTCAGAAATATTTGCTGAATTCTCGGAAGATGATATGTCAGCAATGCTTCAAAAACTCGCCGGTATTATCGCTAAAGACGGTTTAGGAGCATTATTTCATACTGCTTGGGAATCAGTGCCAGATGAGTTTGTTTTGGATACTTTTGCCGTCACCGCAGCAATGTTTGTCGCAGATGGCGAATTGTCCCAGAAGCACCTGCCTTTTATCCAGGAATTCCAGGAAGTATTAGGTGTGGAAGATGAGGAAGCTGAGGAAATTATCGAGGATGTAATTGCTGCATACTCGGAAGTAGAGGGCGAAGAGCCTGATTTAGATTTAGATGGGGCATTGTACGTATCTCCTGAAGGCAATTTTAGCGTCCCGATTCCAGTTGACGAGCAAAAAGGCGGTAGAATTGACGAGGAAGAAGGCTGTGTGGCATTTTCTGACGACTTTGGCGTTTTGCTGAAAATTGATTATTTTCCAATTGCTAGTGAAGTGGGAGCAGAAATCGAGTCTGTTGGCGAGGAAGCTTATCTCAAGTCTTTTCTCGACAATTTTGTTTCTCAGGCAATTTTTACTAATGTTGCCAACTCTAAGTTACTCCACACGGAATATTTAGAAGATGAAGAAGCTTATTTTGCGGTTGTCGATTTGCCGGCGGGCGCAACTCTCAGCGTGCAAGAAAACGACGGCTCTCTAACTCGGCTGGATTGTTACCGGGGACTTATGGCTTTTATCGCTGACGATTTTTGCTACACGGTAAGTTGTCAGCGAATTTATCAGGACAAGGACGAATTGGGTTCCCTTGAGTCTGAAGTTGAGGGGATTATGAACAATATTTTCGAGTTTATTGAGACTATCGAATTCTCGGCCCTCGAATAAACACGACTTATAGCGGAGCGAGGGAAAGATGAAGTATTGACTAATCAATCTCTCAATCTCTCAATCCTTCAATCCCTCAATCTAAAAAGGTGCGGCTCCATGTGATTTGCGATTGAATGCTAGAGATTAAAGATGGATCCACACCCTAGGAATATTGTCCTTCAATCCCTCAATCTAAAATCTCAAAAGGTGCGGCTCCATGAGATTTGCGATTGAATGCTAGAGATTAAGCATGGATCCACACCCTAGGAATATTGTCCTTCAATCCCTCAATCTAAAATCTCAAAAGGTGCGGCTCCATGAGATTTGCGATTGAATGCTAGAGATTAAGCATGGATCCACACCCTACGAATATTGTCCCTGCTAGATTAGAGTAGAGGTTTTTTGCAATAAAATAGTGCGATCGAGAACAGGCTGTTTAACAGGTTCTCGATCGCACTTCCAAATAAAATCAGTCAACCGCAGTCGAAATACAGCAGCAATTAGCCGCCATTTTCGACTAATTAGTAGTCTGAGCTTCCACCAATCTTTGCTTGAGTTCTTCCAGAGCACTCGCCCAGCGCGGATCTGGCTGCACCGAGCCGGTATCAGCGCTCGAAACCGTTGTTGCTGACTGATTGCGGCGAGACTTGTTGTTGTCACCCCGACGGCGATTGCTTTTGCTAGAACCGCCGCCTCCACCTTGGGTAGGGGGAGCCGAGCGCTGCTGTTGCTGCGGCGCAGGTACAGGCTGCGACGGCGACGCCGACACCAATTGCGGCGAAGCAGGCGACGATGACTGCGGCTGATCGTCTTCGCCCTTCTCAGATTTACCCTTAGAGCGGGGTAAAGCCTTCTCTATTTTCAGCGGGTTTTCTTTGAACATCAAGCCGTTGTATTTCTCAATAACTTGATCTGCTTGTTCGTCGGTTAGCACCGTCACAAAACCGAAGCCTCTGCATTTACCAGTTTTGCGGTCTGTAATTACCTTTGTGGTAACAGATTCGCCCTCGGGTGCAAAAACTTCTTGCAATTCTAGGCGATCGAGTTCCTTGGGTAGATTACCAACATAAAGACGAATAGACATGAAAAATTCCTCCCGACTTGGATTTTAATTAATTTGCTCGAACAGAATTACCTGAAGTCAACTGAATATTGACCCCCAGAAACACCAGATAACCGCAGAATTCGCGCATTCCTCCCACCAACCTTGACAGATCCCCCCACCTTTTAGAACAAAAAGATGATTTACTCTGATCGGGCCGGAACTTAACCGCCAATGCAGAGAGCTTTTAAATCTCAGGTTGTTGTGTAAACTTTTAGTCATCACTCAAATGTTGAGGCTATTGGCTATTCTGTATTACTTGCTTCCGGTTTTGATTCAGAATGTTTATAGCCAGGGCCGTGTAGAAATTTATGTCCAAGGATGTCAATTGCAAGCGATCGGAATGCCAGTATTCAGTCTAATACAGTGAGGGATAAAATCGCTAACATTTTTTTCAGCCAGTAATCTTACCTCACCCCTAATCTCGCTCCTAATGCTGAGGACTACTCACTTACCCGGTACCTGAAATCGGCCCCGGCAGCGTCCGACCATTCTTTAAAGGTATCACAGCCTTGGTAACAGAGCTAGTTATTTAGGAAGATTTCACCGGCAATTGAACGAAAACCGCATCTGAATCATTTTTCTGAATTCATCCCGCAGAGCTAAATTGGCTGTCGAAAAAAAACAGCCGACAAGCGGCTGGCTGAACTTGCTGTGTTGGGAGGTTGACAATTTTTACGCAATGCCTTAACGATTTTAGCCAATTGAAGTTATTGCGCTATTTGGTTCAATCCAATATGTAAATAAATGTAACACGATGTCGGCAAAAAAGCAACTTTTCTTTACGAAGGGTAGTCAGCAGTCAGTAGTCCGCAGTCAGCAGTCCGCAGTCCGCAGTCAGCAGTCCGCAGTCCGCAGTCAGTAGTCCGTAGTCCGTAGTCCGTAGTTAGTAGTCAGTAGTTAGTAGCAAGAGGGAAGAAGGATGCGTGCTGCGCGTGAATATCCCATAGGGTGCGGGCCGAACACCAAGAAGATCGATCGCCCATGGGCCATTTAACTCAACACTTATCTCCGGCTGGGGGTTGTGTCCGACTCGTGCGGCAATCTGATAACTATTGCTCATACCAGCTAGACCGTAGGGTGCGTCAGGGAGAAAATTCAGAGTCTGTGGTCGCGACCTTCCGCCCTGACGCACCCTACAATAAATAAAATCAAAAATCAAAAATAATCTCATGTTCCGCCCTGCATAATAATGTATGCGCCCCAAAAAGCAGCAGCAAAGGCCAAAATCGCCGACCAAATCGGATGTCCGCTGTCACTGACTCTCCCGGATTGACTGCGGAGAGTTTCCAGGTCGATCGCCACAGTAGCGCCTCGGCGCAGCCAACCAGTCGCCACAACCGGTTTTCCGATCAAATCACTGGGGCGAGTCGTCTGTTTGAGCAAAAATGGGTACAAAGAGCCGATCGGGCCAATCCTCGAAACATAGTGCAACCTCACCAAACCCGTCGCCGTTTGCAAAATTAAATCCTGTCCGAGCCAATTTTCAATACCAGACCTACCCAAAAGTTGCCCGGAAAGCTGCACAGGTTGAGCATCTACGGGCAGACTTTCAGGATTTGACAAAATTTCCGGTAAACTCGGCGAAGCGGTTTTTCGTGGGGTAATGTCGGGGAAAAAATAGTTAATCCGCAGCAAAGTACCAAGACAAAATCCGATCGGCAAACAGCCCCAAATAATCGATCGATCGCCCCAAAGCCAATCCAGCAGCCAAATACTCGTCCTCGACAACATCCCGCCAATCAGCCACAGCAGGGCCACCATCGCCAAACTCATCGGAATCCCAAAAAACGGCGCACCCTGTAAAAAGAGTTTTGAGTCTTTAAATTCGAGTATTGACTTAAACAGAGACAATTTTCCTTTCTTGGGTGGTTCGGGCGACAGACTCGCCAAATCTAATTCAGTCTCCAGTTTCCAGAATTGAGCGTAGAGTTCCAACAGCTTCAAACGCTCTCCCAGCAAAGGATGCGTGTTGTTAATTGTCAACCAATTGCGATCGGGATTGGTGACATCCCACAGCAAAATCTGTGACAGCGGGGCCTGTAACGCAGCAGAACCAAGGGTTACAGCTTGTGCGACGCCGACGGGTAACAATAAATCGAAACTTTCGAGAAAAAAGCTTGTTTGTTTTTGCTGTTCGATATTTGCAGCAATGCCGATCGCAATTTTAGTCAGTGCCCGCGTCAAACCGTTAGGATTGCCGGTAATTTCTGCCGCCGTGCGATCGCTAAAATACACTCTACGGCGCGAAAACCACAACATCGGCCACCGCAACAACTTATAAATCCCGTAACTCGTGGCAGAAATTGCAGCCGTTACAATTCTCACAGCAGAACGCAAAAAGTCGATCGTCATTAGATCGCACAACCGATCGCCCCAGTAAGCAGTCTGCCAATATATAAGGTAAGGAATTTGAAGTACCAGCATCGTCAGGGACATCGGCGCAAAATCCCAATGGGCGATATGGGCCAACTCCCGCGCAAAAATAGTGGCAATTTCATCATCCGTGAGTTGATCCAACAGCCCTTGACTGACAGCAATCCGAGCAAAACGGGGCAAACAGCCGTAACTGAAAGCCACAGGAACATTCAGCGGCAACAGTTTCAGCACAGGGGTGGGCATATTTTGCTTGGTACAAAAACTGCGGAGTACGCGCGTCGCTTCTTTGCTGTGTTTGGATAAAACTGAGGCGCGCAGGGTTTCGATTCCGCCAAATAGTTTTAGGAGTGCGTCTGTCAGCCAGGGAGATGAGGCCAAAAGCAATCCGAAAACAAACTGTAGAAACAAAGTTGGATCTCGGTAAAAAAGCTGAATCGGCTGGAAAATTGGCACCCTAGTAAATATATAAAGCTGAACTAATAGAGAATTAGTGTTTGTCAGCAGGAATTGTAGGACAAATCGGGCTAGGAAAAATAGGGCGATCGCACTTCCCAAAGCTTCAATCCGAAAATTCAGCAACTTTAGCGATTTGAGAGGGCGCGGGCTTTTCGCGCGCCCCGCTTGGCGCCAAGTAAGTTCGTAAGTATCTGTTGGGGAACCGGAACTGTTTTCGTCGCTATTTTCTGCATCGGTTGCGGTTTCTGTAGGGGCGGTGCCCCCGTGCCCGCCCTCTAGTGTCGGGCGAATCGGCGGTTTGGGGGGTGGAGGTGGCGGGGAAATATGTGTTGATTTGGTGTTTACTGGCGTGGTAGTCGGCTCTAACGGTAAAAATCCAGTTTTTTTGTCTGCGGTTAGTCGATCGCCCTTCAGCGTATTTTTCGCCGATTTGGTTCCTGAATCGAAGGCGACAAAGCCTGTTTCAGGTGGAGTTTCCGGTGTTTTTGGAGGGGGAGGTGGGGTTAATTCTTTTAAAGTGCGATCGGCCCAGGTTTTGATTTGGGTGTTGGAGATTTTGGTGAGGGAAGTGCACAGGGCGATCGCGCTTTTGAGATTACCGGTGGCTTTGTACGCCGCTACTAACCCCATCTGGGCGCGGATTCCGGGCGGTTGATTTGCTGCGGTTTGGCTGACGGATTCCAAAAGGGCGATCGCGCGTTGGTAATCTTTTTGTTTCAAAGCAGCTAACCCAGCCTCCAGAGACTGTTTCAGAGATGAATCCGCCGAATTTTGATTGTTTGGAGATGCCATAACTGTGCTTGCGATCGCGTCTTGTCTAAGATAACCTCACTTGAAGGCAGTGCGGCAACTATAGCCTTTCTCATAAAAATGAGTCGTAGGGTGCGTCGCCGAGCGAAAAATCCCTGGATGCGATCGACAATCTCATAGATCCGCACCGAGAAAACAGAACTCGCAAAACAAACAACACTTATTTCGTAGAGATATTAATATTTGTAGTCGTAGGGTGTGTCGCCGAGCGAAAAATCCCTGAATGCGATCGACAATCTCATAGATCCGCACCGGGAAAACAAAACTCGCAAAACAAACAATACTTATTTTGTAGGATTACTTTTTTCAACTGACATAAGGTGCGTCAGAATTGGTATATGCAAAACAATTAGGTTTTGCCATCTGACGCACCCTACTCCCTTTTATTTCTTAGTCCGCGAAGGCGGACTTCGTTTGTGTAGAAGCGGTTTCAACCGCCGACTCCAATCTTCAATACTTTCGAGTTAAAATAACACCAAAGCCCCAAACCTAAATCATCACCAAATCCCAACAAATATGCCCATTGACGACGAAGACTTTGAAAGCCAATCGATCGCCGACGATCGCCAACTGCAACTTTTCACCGACAGACACGAAATTACCCGCCGATTTGCCTTTTATTTAAACGAAGACCCCCCGCGCGAACAAATATTGTATTTTTACGGAGATGGAGGAAACGGCAAATCCTTGCTGCTCAAACACTTGCAGTTTCACTGCTGCAAAAGATTTACGCCGGAAGTTTGGCAACAATTGCGCGACATCCCAGAAGCAAAAGCCGCCGAAGTTGCCGATTTCGTCCGCTACGCAGCAGCCAAAACATACACTCCCATACCCGTAGTGCGGCACGACTTCGGCTTGATACCGATAAAAGAAGATAAACCCCAAGATAGATTTTACGGCTTGCTGATGCTGCGGCGCAATCTGGCAGAATCCGCTAAAAAATATAAATTTAAGTTTCCTAATTATGATTTTGCCTGCTTTTGGTATTTGCTGAACAAAGGCGAGTCAGACGCAACTCTCAACCAACTTTTCCCCAATGAGTTAATTGATTTTTTAACACCTGTAGTCGAAACCTTTGCCGGATTTCCCGTGGTGTCGCAAGTGGCGGCGGGGCTGAAATTGATCGATAAATTCGGCGGCATTAAGCGCACGATGAAGTTAATTCAAACGCGCCTCGGTGTCAGCGATGAACAAGCAGATGAAATTCGCCGTAAAGATATTGATATTGAGTTAATCGACTGTTTGCCGAAATTGTTTGCAGGGGATTTGAATGCGGCAATGGCTGGGAAACAAAAACCCGAACGCCTTGTGATGCTGTTCGATACTCACGAGAAATTGTGGGATGAAAAACGCAATTCTCAGGGTGAAAAGTTTTGGTATCAAGATGAGTGGTTTCGGCGGTTGCTGAGGGCATTGGATTTCAAATCGGGGATTGTGGTGGCTGTGGCGGGGCGTGATTCCCCAGTCGCACAATTGCGGTGGCCGAAGGCGCCGAGGTTTCCAATTCCCGAACATTATATCGATGCACAATTGGTTTGGCATTTGTCTCCGGCTGATGCTAAGGATTATTTGCATAAAGTGGAGATTGACAAGCCGGATTTGGCGGATGCTGTGATTAAATATGCCAGCATTAATCCCGATGAGAGTTGGGAGAATTTGCAGGTACATCCGTTTTATTTGGGTTTGTGCGCGGATGTGGTGTTGGCCCAAAGGCGCAGGGGGATTGAGTTGCTGTCGTCGGATTTTCCGCGGATTCGGAAGTTGGAACATAAGACAGCGGAGTTAACGGATCGTTTGTTGATGTATGTGGATCGCGAAGTGCGATCGGCTGTGCATTCTTTGAGTGCTTGTCGGGCTTTTGATGAGGATTTGTACATGAGATTGGGAGCAGGTTGTTACTTCCAAGCTAGCAGTGCAAATTTTGAGATGTTGACGAGTTTTTCCTTTGTGTGGAAAGAGCCGCAGCGGGGTGAAAGGTGGTATCGAATTCACGATTTATTGCGGCGCTTGGATGCGGATAGGGATAACGAGAAAACTCGCAGAGCTCATGGAGTTTTAGAGGGGCATTATCGGGAATTGGGGAATCGGGCTGAGGCAATTTATCATGTTAATCGCTTGGATTGGCAGCGGGGTGTGGAGGAGTGGGTAGAGGTGTTTGATGAAGCTTTGAAAAAGAGTCGCTATAAGGAATGCGAGGCGCTGCTGGAAGTTAGAGATGAGTTGTGGATTAAAAGTGATTATTGGCTTGGTAGAGTTTCGCGATCGGAGGGAGCTTACTATGCTGAGTTGGCTCGATATATAGAAGCAAGACAGGAATATTTAGAGGCAGTTGCGGCCTTGAATTCTGCTTTACTTATTGCACCGGATGATATCAATGCTCTCAACAACAAAGGGAATGCGCTGCAAAGTCTGGGTAAATTGCAAGCAAAGCTAAGTGAATTTGAGGCTGCAAAACAGTCTTACTTTGAGGCGATCGCCGCCTATAATTTTGCTTTACTTATTGTACCAGATGATATCGACGTTTTCAAGAACAAAGGGATTGCGCTGAAATGTCTGGGTAATTTACAGGCACAGCTAAGTGAGTTTGAGGCTGCAAAACAGTCTTACTCAGAGGCAATCGCAGCCTATAATTCTGCTTTACTTATTGCACCGGATTATATCAATGCTCTCAACAACAAAGGGAATGCGCTGCGAAGTCTGGGTGATTTGCAAGCACGGCTAAGTGAATTTGAGGCTGCAAAACATTCTTACTTGGAGGCGATCGCTGCCTTGAATTCTGCTTTACTTATTGAACCGGATGCTATCTGTGTTCTCAACAACAAAGGGAATGCGCTGCGAGGTCTGGGTGAATTTCAAGCACAGCTAAGTGAATTTGAGACGGCAAAACATTCTTACTTTGAGGCGATCGCTGCCTGTAATTCTTCTTTACTTATTGCACCGGATGATACCTGTGCTCCCAACAACAAAGGGAAGGCGCTGTTAAGTCTGGGTGATTTGCAAGCACAACTAAGTGAATTTGAGGTGGCAAAACAGTCTTACTTTGAGGCGATCGCTGCCTTGAATTCTGTTTTACTTATTGCACCGGATGATATCGGTGTTCTCAACAACAAAGGGATTGCGCTGCGATGTCTGGGTGAATTGCAAGCACAGCTAAGTGAATTTGAGGCGGCAAAACAGTCTTACTTTGAGGCGATCGCAGCCTATAATTCTGTGTTACTTATTGCACCGGATGATATCGTTGCTCTCACCAACAAAGGGAATGCGCTGCGATGTCTGGGTGATTTGCCAGAAAAATTATCTGAGAGACAGGAAGCACTCAAGAATTGGCAAGAGGCGCTGGAAATGTTCGATCGCTCTTTAGCCATTAATCCTAATGACGATTCGGTTCGCAATACGCGCGATTCGCTGCAAGAATCTCTCGATTATTTGCGTGAGGATACTATCAGCAGTTAGCTTGATGCGAACGAGTGAATCCGACAAAGAAACCGGGTTTTTCCCCAAATCTGTGAATCACAGCGAAGAATTATCGAAAAAACCCGGTTTCTGGCCCCGCGCGCAGGACTTACCCACTCCGACAAAGAAACCGGGTTTTTCCCTAAATCTGCGAATCACAACCAAGTATTATCGTAAAAACCCGGTTTCTGACCCCGCGCGCAGGACTTAAAGAAACCGGGTTTTTCCCTAAATCTGCGAATCAAAACGAAGAATTATCGAAAAAACCCGGTTTCTGGCCCCGCGCGCAGGATTTACGGACGCAGACAAAGAAACCGGGTTTTTCCCTAAATCTGCGAATCACAACGAAGAATTCTCGAAAAAACCCGGTTTCTGGCCACCCGCGCGGCGTAAGTCCTAATCGGTACAAAGTTACCAAATGAGACGGCGGTTGAAACCGCGTCTACACAAACGATCCTGGACGCCGGACGCCGACTGAAGACAATAACGTAATTTCAACGATCGTGTTTTCCTCAACCCGCGGAGGCGCGTGAGTGTTTGTGTCGCCGCGAATTCCATTCGCCCGGTCTTATCAGGGTTTCCCTACTCCGCGCTAACGGCCAAACCAGAAGCCACAGGCGCGATCGCATTTAACATCAAAACAGGATGTTCCCCCTCCACCTGACGGCAATTCCAGTCATTTCTAAACAACAAAACCGGCCGTCCCCAACTATCCTTCACCGTCACAGTATTAAACAACCGTCCAACCTTTGCCAGCGCATCCCAACCGCCATCAACCCAACGAGCTACACTGTAAGGCAACATATCGATCGTAGTTTCGACATTATATTCCGACTGCATTCGGAACTGCACCACCTCAAATTGCAACTGTCCCACAGCCGCCAAAATTGGTTCGCGTTTCGACTCGTCAACCGAATACATAATTTGTACGGCGCCCTCTTCCTGCAACTCCGAAACACCCTTTCGGAACTGCTTAAACTTAGAAGGATTGGGATTTCTCAAAAAGGCAAAAAGTTCCGGCGAAAAACAGGGAATCCCTTCATATTCGAGTTTTTGACCGGTGTAAATAGTATCGCCGATCGCAAAAACCCCCGGATTGTTCAAACCAATCACATCGCCGGGATACGCAACCTCGATCGACTCTCGATCCTGAGCAAATAATTTTTGAGGTCTTGACAAACGCACCGTTTTACCAGTCCGAGCGTGAGTCACATTCATGTCTTTTTCAAACTTACCGGTACAAACCCGAATAAACGCCACCCGATCGCGATGTCTCGGGTCCATATTCGCTTGCAACTTAAACACAAACCCGGTAAAGTCTTCGTAAGTTGGCGGAAGTTCTCCGGCGCTGCTGTTGCGGGCGATCGGCTTCATAGCGTAATCTAAAAACGCATCTAAAAACAGCTCCACCCCAAAATTGCTCATCGCGCTACCAAAGAAAACCGGAGTCATTTTCCCAGCCCGAACCAAATCTAAATCCAGTTCAGTTCCCAACTCATCGAGCAGTTCCAACTCTTCTTTAAGCTGATAGTAAAGGTCTTGTTCCAACAAATCCTCAATGCGCGGATCGCCCAATTCAATTACAGTATCAACCGCCGCGCGAGAACCGTGTTGACTCCGCTCGAACAAGTGAATTTTGCGCCCTCTGCGATCGAAAACACCCTTAAAGCGATCGCCCGTACCGATCGGCCAATTCACCGGATAAGTCTGCAAGCCCAATTCCTTCTCAATTTCGTCCAACAAATCCAAAGGATCTCTGCTAGGGCGATCGAGCTTATTAAAGAAAGTAAAAATAGGCAAACGTCGCAGCTTACAAACTTCAAATAACTTGCGAGTTTGCGGTTCCAAACCCTTAGCAGCGTCCTCAAGCATCACCGCATTATCAGCAGCAGCCAGAGTGCGATAAGTATCTTCACTAAAATCTTGGTGTCCGGGAGTATCGAGCAGATTAATGTGATAATTTTGATATTCAAACTGTAAAACAGTAGAAGTAATCGAAATTCCCCGCTGCTGTTCCATCGCCATCCAGTCAGAAGTAGCGTGTCGTTGAGCCCGCCGCGCTTTCACAGAACCTGCTTCATGAATCGCACCTCCGTAGAGCAGCAGCTTTTCTGTCAAAGTAGTTTTCCCCGCGTCAGGGTGGGAGATAATCGCAAAGTTGCGCCGGCGCTCAACAGCAGTTAGCAGTTCAGTTTCGAGTTCTGTTGTCATCACAAATTAGGTAGGGGAATCATCACCCGATCGCCATTATAGCCTGTGCTAGAGTGACTATTAAAGGTAAACTTATTGCTAAAGTCAAGGGAATAAAAGCCATATGTACGACTCCGACAAGCGGAAGCTGCTATCACTGGTGTGTCACGGGGCGATTTTTTTCAGCACCTTACTGTTCTCGATCGGAGCGCCGATCGCTGTATTGTTAGTATCTGATGACCCCGTTGTCAAAGAAAACGCCACAGAAGCAATCAATTTTCACCTGAATGTATGGCTGTACAGCGCTGTGATTGTGGCCTTAACTGTAGTGACTTTCGGGCTGGCCGGGTTTATCCTAGTGCCCCTAGGTTATCTGCTGCATTGGGGACTGACAATCATGGCTATCCTCCACGTTTTGCAAGATCCTAACCAACCTTACCGCTACCCTTTTATTTTCCGCATAGTTTAGACAGCAAATCGCGCTTCACCATCGATTTTAAACAACCCGATTTCTTGCATAAACCGGGTTTTTAATTGTTTGATAAATCCTGTAAAAATCCTGTGGTTCGTAGTGAGGACTTTAGTCCTGAGATTTTTATAAATAAGGACTAAAGTCCTCACTACAAACGAATTAT
>NZ_JAUBUN010000011.1:49233-107074 GCF_036702665.1 Microcoleus sp. Aus8_D2 | reverse complement strand
CCAGGTTCGTAGTGAGGACTTTAGTCCGCATTCAAGAAGGACTGAAGTCCTCACTACAAACGAATTATCCAGGTTCGTAGTGAGGACTTTAGTCCGCATTCAAGAAGGACTGAAGTCCTCACTACAAACGAATTATCCAGGTTCGATCAAAAAACAATTCCCAATTACCAACAGTTACCGCATTTCAGCAACTCTAGCAGTCTCTGTCGGTGGCATAACCGCCTCTTTAGCATTCAACTTAATATTCAACTCACGAATCCGGCGCGACAGCAAGCGAATAATATTAACAGCAATTCCCGGCGTTTCATCGATCGCATCATAAAGCTGCATTTGAGTCAGCATCAAACACTCGGATTGTTCCAGAGTCGAAATAGAAGCCGATCGAGGTTCCGCATCAAACAGCGACATTTCCCCGAAACAAGCCCCCGCCTTCAACTGTGCCAAATCCCGATCGCCTATATGCACCCGCACCGTACCCGATACCAAGATATAGAGCGATCGGCCTTCTTGTCCTTCCGTAAAAATCCTGTGCTTGGAAGGAAACGAAAGTTCATCCATTACCGATGCTAGACGCACGAGAAAATCATCTCGCAGTTCCTTAAAAATGGGAACTTCCCTGACAAACAATAGGCGTTCGACGCTAGTTAACATAATGCGACGCAGTGATTAATTTAGACTTAAACAAAGGAAGAGGAATTGGGCATTGGGCATTGGGCATGGGGCATGGGGCATGGGGCATTGGGCATTGGGCATTGGGCATAGTTTCTTTTTGTTCCTTCTTCCCTCTTCCTTCTTCCCTCTTCCTTCTTCCTTCTTCCTTCTTCCTTCTTCCTTCTTCCTTCTTCCTTCTTCCTTCTTCCTTCTTTACCTTTTCCCCCCACTCCCCAACTCTGCCATCATCTCTTCAACTTGAGCTGACACCAAATTATCGGGGTCATTTTGCAGCCTCGGCAACAATTCGAGCAAAGCCCGCGGCGAAGCTATTTTCAAATAGGCTAACACTGCTTCGCGGACAAAACCCGTCGGGTGTTGCAGACAGACGAGAGTTTGTTGGGCGGTAAGACTCCAACGCGCTTCTCTCGCCAAGTGAAAACAGCAAGCTAAAGTCCAATCCGAAAGGAAATGGCGCAATTCCAGCAAACGGCGCAAACGATCGCTCGGGGCGAGAGGTTTGTACACCATCAATTCGGAGAGATTGCTCAATTTTTCTCTTTCCGAGTGCTGATCCAACAAATTGATCAGCGATCGCTTCTTAGCGATATCCACAGTATTGTCGAGAATTTCCAATCCCCTAGCCACCAAAGAAGGTTGGCCCGAAGCGATGTTAAAAGCAGCAGCTTGTACGGTGTCCAGCGGATAAAGAAACTTCATCAGCAAAAAACACCGATCCTTAGCATCAGCCTCCAACCCCGCCAGAGCGCGCTGCAACAATTGAGCCGTATCGTTCTCGGGTGCACCCCTGCTGGCATCTCGAGCGGAGAAATTGCTGTAGGTTGTTACCCCAGACAAATCCACCAGAGCTGCATAAATTTGACCGATAAACATCAACTCCTGTTCGATGAGAGTTTCCAAGCCGCTGCGACCGATGCGGTCTAGAACCCCTTCTATCCCCGCTTCCGAGGGCATTTTCAACAGGATGCGGAGGATGTTGCGCCTGGTAGTTCCCCAAGCCGTCATCAAATTGCTAACCAAAATGTCGATCGCCTCTACAGTCCCAATTTGACCCAGAGCAGTCCAAGCTTGCAATCTGACCAAATCTGACTTATGGATATCCTCAGCCAAATACACCAGCAAAGGAATCGCATCGTTGTGAAGTTTGACGATCGCCTGCAAAGCCGCTTCCCGAGTTGATTTGTAACCGAGTCCGCGGAGCAGCGAAGGATAATATTCTTCCGAATGAGTAGAAGAAATCACGTCTAACAGAGCGCAGCGCACTCGCAGAGATTCATCTTGCAACAGATTGGGGATGTAAAGCCGCAGTCCTTGCAAATAATCAGCCTCTCCCAGAGCCCGCGTCCCCATCACCCGTTCCCGCTCGAGCTTGTGGGTCAGCATTTGGCGTAGCGTGTTAGTAGCCTCTGCCTTTTGCTGGCGATCGCCCCTTCTCATAATTAAAGCAGCCGCCGTACCCCGTACAACCGGATCGACAGTCGGCTGCAAGTAAGGCCGCAAGCTGTCAATATTCGGTTCAGCCTCCGTCAGCCAGATGTAGCGCAAAGCCAAGGCCAGCACCTCCGGCGGCAAGGATTGCTGCGAGAGTGCGCGGACAGCTTCTAAATATTCCGGGTTCGGGTGTTGCAGCATTGTTTCCAAGCTCTGGCGCTGCAACGCTGGGGGGAGCGAATCGAGGATCGGAGCGAGAACTTCCCCGACATTTTTGGGGTCAATTTGCGTCAGCAGTTCTATGCAAGAGCGCTTTTCATCTTCGCCCCCCGGCTTTTCCAGAGTTTCCACCACTGCGCGCTTGAGAGCTTTGAGGTCAACGTCGGTGACGCCCAAGCGGCCCCGTTCCGCACTTTTGACCAACAAACCCACGTATTGAGAGCGGATCAGCCACACCACAAACAGCCACACCAGCGCCAAAAGTACGATCGCGCCAATAAATATCAAGCTTTGGTTGTCATGAAATACCGTATCCTTTTCGTCCTGGTGGGGCAGTACCTTGTCTGTCACCCACAGCATAATCAGGATGCCTACTCCTGTCACTCCGCAGGACAAAGGTTCGCCCACACCGTTGACTAGAGTTTGAATGCCCGATCGAATATTGTCGGGAATCGGTTGGAATAAAACCGGGCTGACAGTTTCTAACAGCGTGTAGTGCAGCAGTTCGTCGAGAAATCTCAGCAATATCAGTCCGATGAACACAGACACTAGCTGGCCCAGGGATGCTCCGATGGTCAGCACCCCCAGTATCGCGATTCCCGCCGGCAAAATCATCGCCGTCACGAATACACCGATTCTTTCTACCAAGCGGCTCGATGCGAACCACTGAGTCGCCACTTGAAACAGGCCTTGAATCCCCTCGTAAATCCCCAGAAAGCTAGCAATCCAGCTAGCCCCACTGGCACCGTCCGAAGGGTTTTGATATTCTAGCTGGCTGTAGAATTGAAAATCTACCAGAACATAGAGGACTTCTGCAAGGACGAAGAAACTGACTAGAGGTATGGCGTATTTTTGCAGCGGGCCTGTAACTTTGCGGGCGGTAAATTCTTGTTGGTCGTCGTCTTCGTCGTCATCTGTCCAGTGAGCCGTTTCCGGGAATGCTTGGCGGTATTTTTCCGTGAGGTAGTACAGCAACACCGAGCCTGTCGCCACCATCAACCCCGATATCAGGGTAACGTTTTTGAGTCCGACTACGTAGAGCAAAACCGGCAGAGAAAACCCGCTGACTACTCCAGCGACTAGATAGCCGCTGCTGACTAGCGGATAGGTGCGCTTGATTTCTCTAATATTAAACAGTTGGTTGGAAGTGATGGAAGTATTGAGGTCGTTGAGGACATAGCAAGCTTCCACCCACAGCCACATCAAAAAAATAGTAATAAAAGCGATGCTGATGCCAGCTATCTTAGTATTTTCGTAGCCGATGCCGAATCTAAACAAAAATAGCGGTACCGACATCATTCCCAGAACAACTACAACGGTGCGCCTCAGCGGCAGGATTTTTTGCAGCCACGAGTAGACAAATCCCAAACCAGAACCGATAAAGGCGCTGGCTATATAGATAAAGGGCATTTTGTCCGCACCGAATTCGTCTAAAAACAGACCTACCGTGCTGAGTTCCAGCCAGATCAGCCCGACGGAGGTTAGAGTGTAGACCAGGAACATCAGTACGGTTCGTTCTACTTCTTCCGATCGCAGGTTGAGCGATCGCAGCACTCCTTTTCCTGCTCCCGCGATCGCGCTGATTTGAAAATTTTCCATGCTTCTCGTGCGTTAAGATCCCGATTTGAGATTTGAGATTTGAGATTTGAGATTTGAGATTTACTCCACAGATACATCTGGGATCTGTAACTCTGGTCTCAAATTTTGGTTTTGGCCCTCCACGACTTTTGTCGGAAACTTATATCCGTTTTTGGGCGGCGTCATTAGTCCACCGTCACCAGTCTATTACTATTGACTGATGACTGATGACTAATCACGCGAGCGCTATTTTTTCGGCGACAGCAGCATCATCATACTGCGTCCTTCTTTTTTCGGGGCTTGCTGCACTTCTGCGATTTCCTGCAAATCTGTGGCCATGCGCTTGAGCAAGTCCTCTGCTAGGTTGCTGTGTTGGATTTCCCGACCTCTGAACATGATCGTGGCTTTTACTTTGTCCCCAGATTTGATAAAGCGGTCTGCTAGCTTGAGGCGCACTTGGTAGTCGTGTTCTTCTATTTTGTAGCGCATCTTCACTTCCTTCACGTCAGCAGTGTGCTGCTTCCGCTTTGCTTCTCGCGCTTTCTTTTCCTGCTCGAATTTGTACTTCCCGTAGTCCATCACCCGGCATACGGGCGGGTCAGCTTTGTCGCTGACAAGTACGAGGTCGAGTTCTTTTTCTTCTGCCACACGCAGCGCTTCTGCAGGCGTCAATATCCCTAGTTGCGCGCCGTCGGTATCGATCACCCGGATTTTGGGGTATCGAATGTTTTCGTTGATCTGGGGTAGATTGCGATTTTGTCTTCTTTCAATCACAGGCATGAATGGTTTTACAAGCAGTAGTTTAATAGCGAAGCTTCTTGATAGTTACAGGTTTGAGCGGCCAATATTTCACTTTGTCCGATCGAGCTATTTTGTAAGGTGTTACCCTTACCGGACGTACTACCGCGCCCTGTCTCCCCTCAGCGTTATCGTTGGGGAATATTTGAACGATCGTAAAATAGTCTTACAATACTTGCTATTCTACTCAGTCTGGCTGAGTTTCTGCGTAGTTTTATTTTAACTTCACACACGATCGCCCGCCCCCGTGCCAGATTGATGACAAAACGGTCAAAAATTCCGTGTAAAGCCTTAAAAATCATGTCTCACAGCTTTTCGCACCCCAGAAAGCCCGGTCTGGCAAGTCCCCCAAGTCGCCTGATTTGCCTTGTAGAATACGTATAACCAAGTGTAAATTTATGTTGCGAGCTGAGGCAAAATTGACAAATTCTCTGCACTGGCACCAACGGGTGGGAAGTCAACGAGACTGGATGTGGCGGGGGTGGCAAACTCGCTACACTTATTTACGACCGAATAGGGCATCGCATCAAGGCGCGATCGAATTTCCAGATTCCCAGGCCGAACCAATCGCCTCCGACACATCGAGAACACCGATTATTTTACTGCACGGGTTTGGAGCGTCGATCGGTCATTGGCGCCAAAATCTCGCCCCCCTCGCCGAAAACCACACGGTTTACGCCTTGGATTTGTTGGGTTTTGGCGCTTCCCAAAAAGCTCCGATCGACTACGACGTGTCGGTGTGGGTCGATCAAGTTTATGATTTTTGGCTGACTTTTATCCGAGAACCAGTCATATTGGCAGGAAATTCGATCGGCTCGCTGATTTGTCTGGCCGTCGCTGCGGCTCACCCCGAGATGGTAGCCGGGACGGTGATGATTAGCCTCCCAGACCCCTCTGTGCGATCGGAGGCGGTGCCAGAATGGCTGTTACCGGCGATCGTGGCGGTGGAAAGTTTGTTTGTTTCCCCGCTCATACTCAGGCCTCTGTTTTCTTTAGCCCGCAAGCCTTCCTTTGTCCGCCACTGGGTGGGCTTTGCCTACGCCAACCGGGAAGCTGTTACCGACGAATTAGTGGAAATTCTAGCAGGGCCTGCGGGCGATCGGGGAGCCGCCCGCGCCTTCTGCGCTTTATTTAAAGCTGTAGGCAACGCACAAGTCGGCCCCGGTGTCAAGACTGTGCTGCGAAATTTAACAATCCCGATGCTGTTAATTTGGGGCAAACAAGACCGGATGATTCCCCCTCGGTTCGCCCGGCCCCACCAATTTGTAGAATGCAATCCCAAGTATGTAGAGCTAGTTGAATTAGACAATGCGGGCCACTGTCCCCAGGATGAATGCCCAGAACAAGTAAATCAAGCAATTTTGAACTGGAGCGGCCGGAATTTTGCAGCTACGGGCGATCGATCGTTGCAACGCTGTTGATTGACACGGGGCGGTGCTAATTGACCAAAATAACTTGCAGGTATCGATCCCGCTCCCAAATAAAGTTGTTAAAAGTCGATCGCGCCCGGTGGTATGTTATTACAAAGTTTGCCTCACTTGAAAGTCAGTCGATTTTCGCATTGGAGATTTGAGATTGACTTTAGGGTCACTCATGGGGACTTGAACTAAATCTCTCAACTTTTTTGCTCTCGGCGATGCTTGTGGGAAAGCGAGTCTCCGTCTTTGTGTCAGGTCATTTATCTACCTTTATTTATCGTCGCTTGTTTCAGAAACTAAGAGATTGACACAATCGCCAAGATAGTGTATCTTCTCTAACTGGTAGTATTATATACAAGTTATGCAGTTACTCGAAAGGCAGGTCATCAAACCAAATCACAGGTTTTATCCAGAAGCCGATCGATTGTTTTTACTGTCCAAAAAACTTGACAACTGCGATAACTATATCTACCGTCAAAACTTTTTCCCCCGTCAACCAACCAATGCTCAGGGTGTCGATCGTACCAGATCAAAGAGTGATGACAAAGCATTGCCCGCGCCCGGTGACACAAAACACTCTCCGGTTACTGCAAAAAGCATGGACTAGCTATCATAGTGTCATCGGGCGCGGGCGCGGCGATCGCCCAACTAAATTTCAAGCAGCACCGAAAATCCCTGACTATAAAAATTCAAGAAAAAAAGAGAGAAGGGGCGCTATGTAGTTGTATTTAACTGTCAAGCTGTCAGGAAAAAGGCTTTTCCCAAAGGATATACCAGTTGGTCGGGGAGTAACATTTAGCGGCCTTCAAAAGTTACCTCAATCTGGGAAATCCGGATTGTTACCGAGGTAGGTTGTTAAGTAGTCGAGGTGGTCTATGAAAAGTTAGAATAAAACGCAACTGTCAAGCGTATTATTACCCTAGCCGTAACGATATGCGCCAATATTAAAGACCTCTAAAACCGATTCCTTGAAGCTCCGTAAAATTCTCACTTCTAACTTCTAACTTCTAACTTCAAGAAACCAGGTGTTTCTTGCTCCTAAAAATAGGAGCCACACCCGACGGTGAGGAGGTTATTAATTGCTGAAACCCTTGCTTTTATTGGTTCTGACTTATCTGGCGACGATAACTAAAGCCTTCTGACTTCTGACCTCCGTTAAATTCGTTAAATCCGTGCTTGCGAATCCGTTGCCGAACTTCCTTCTTCCGAATGCTATAAATACCTTCCCTTGTGCCAAAAATTTCTCAGTCAGCTTATAACCGATCGCCCCCAAGTATAGGGGAAAGTTCCCAAATGCCAGATTATGGCATTTGGGAGCCGGTTAACGCATAAAAAAGTCAATTTAGCCAACAACTGACGGCCCCGGTGCCCCCGGCCTGCTGGCGGCTAACTGCTGAAAGCCGATCGGGCAAGCAGCACCCTTCCAGCTTTTAGCAGTAACGCAAACGAGGAAAAAACTGTCGTGAAATTCCACTGGCTACTACCGAGTTTCTTAAGTGTATTTTTGCTCGCCGGAGCCGCCGAAGCAGCCAGACTGCAATCTTGGCGGTTTGATGCTTCAGAGAACCGGCTCTACATTAGAACAGAGGGGGGAGTGCAACCCAAAGCTCAACTGATTTTCAACCCCACGCGGTTGGTAATCGACTTACCGGGGACGAGTCTGGGCAGTCCCTCAGTCAGCAAACCGCTCTCAGGGGCGATCGAATCTGTGCGAGTAGGGCAGTTTGACGACGATACAACCAGAATTGTAGTCGAGCTCAGAGACGGGTTTACACTAGACCCCCAGCAAGTAAAATTTCGGGGGATTTCTGCCAGCGAGTGGACAGTGGATTTGCCCGCACCAGTCCCAGGAGAAAGTCAAAATCCGATTTCAGAACCCGGGGGAGAAAGGTTATCGGTTGAACCTTCACCACAGTCCGCCCAGTCTGCCGAGGCGACTGTAGTTCAGAACGTTCAGGTGACGGCGGACGGTTTTTTAGTCCGCACTGCGGGCGGCCGCCCCGAAATTAATTTTCAACAAAGCCGAGCCGGGGACATCGCCACCCTCGATATAGAAGGAGCTACTTTAGCTCCGGGCGCGGGCGGCCAACAACCTCAAACGAACGGCAAGCACGGGGTTGACAAGATTGAAGTCAGGCAATTGCCAACAGACCCGCCCGTTACCCGCGTGACTTTGCGGATGAAGAGTTCTAATACTCAGTGGCGCGCGTCTGTGAGCAATTCGGGATCGGTTGTGCTATCGCCAGGGGGCACGAGCGGGCCAATTCTCACGCGTTCAGGGCCTATACCTGTTGGGAGACCAGCTCAGGGAACTTTAGCGAGAGTTCAGTCCATTGATTTAGCCAGTAACGGCTCGCAACTGGTGGTGAGAACTGACCGCCAAGTCTCCTATACCAGCGGGTGGGACCAGGCGTCGAGAGCTTACTGGATCAGAGTCGCCTCTAGTTCCCTGACGGGGCAAATTCCTCAGCTCGATGGCAACAGTCCTGTATCGTTTACTGCTAGCCAGGAAGACGCGGAGACTGTGGTGATTTGGGTGCAGCCGCGATCGGGGGTACAGGTAGGCAGGGTGACGAGACCGAACCCGCAGATGCTGTCTTTGCAGTTGCGATCGTCCAATGCTAGCGCGCAGCAGCCTGTGACTCGCGATCCAAATCCGCAGCCGTTGCCGAGAAGGACTATCGGAGCGGGTGATTTGCCCCAAGCTTCTAACCGCCGCGTCGTAGTGGCGATCGATCCCGGCCACGGCGGCCGCGATCCAGGTGCTGTAGGCATTCAGGGTATTCAAGAAAAGGAGATTGTTTTAGATATCTCCTATCAGGTGGCGAGGCTGCTGGAACAACAAGGCGTGCAAGCCGTGATGACTCGGACTGACGACAGCGAAATTGACCTGGAACCGAGAGTTGCTCTGGCATCGCGGGTGAATGCTACTTTGTTTGTCAGCATTCACGCCAACGCGATCAACATGAGTCGCCCCGATATTA
The DNA here is from genome assembly GCF_036702665.1 of Microcoleus sp. Aus8_D2. Lineage (NCBI taxonomy): Bacteria > Bacillati > Cyanobacteriota > Cyanophyceae > Oscillatoriales > Microcoleaceae > Microcoleus > Microcoleus sp. Aus8_D2. Next base: position 97,974 of record NZ_JAUBUN010000011.1, on the reverse strand, counting down.
GCGGGATTGAGACTTATTATTTCGATAGCGGGGAAGATTTAGCCCGGGTGATTCACGCCAGTATTTTGGATGGGACGGGGGCGAAAGACCGCCGGGTGCGGCAGGCGAGATTTTATGTTTTGAGGAAAAGTTCTATGCCTTCTGTGTTGCTGGAAGTCGGTTTTGTCACGGGCGCTGAGGATGCTGCGAGACTTTCGGATCCAGCTTACCGCAGTCAAATGGCGGCTTCGATCGCTCGTGGCATTTTATATTATCTTCAACAAAGATAATATTATTGTCTGAGGGATTGGGCATGGGGCATGGGGCATGGGGCATGGGGCATGGGGCATGGGCATTGGTAATTGGTAATTGGTAATTGGTAATTGGTAATTGGGCATTGGTAATTGGTAATTTTACTGATGGCTAATGACTACTGACTAATGACTAATGACCAGCCTTCGGCTTGCTTCGGCTACGCGGTTATCGAGCGAAGTCGAGATACAGCACCAGTCGCTCTTCGGCTAAAATGACTAATGACTACTGACTACTGACTAATGACTGCTGACTAATGACAAAAGACTAATGACTAATGACTACTGACTAATGACAAAAGACTAATGACTAATGACTACTGACCATTGACAAAAGACTATTGACAGCTAACAAATGACAACAGACTCCAGACAACAAAGAATCGGTATTTTTGACAGTGGCGTGGGCGGTTTGACTGTTTTGACGCAGTTATACAAACAATTGCCCAACGAATCAATACTTTATTTTGGAGATACCGCAAGGCTGCCTTACGGCACTCGGGCTGCGTCGGAAATTGTGCATTTTGTCCGCGAAATTATGGCCTGGCTCGTGGAACAAGATGTGAAAATGGTGATTATGGCCTGCAACACCAGTTCTGCTTTGGCGATGGAGATGGTGCAGGCTGAGTTTGATATTCCGGTGCTCGGAGTAATTCTGCCGGGGGCGCAGGCTGCGGTGCAGCAAGGTAAGCGGATTGGAGTCATTGCAACTCCGGCTACGGCTGCTAGCAATGCCTATCGAAATGCGATTTTGGAAATGGACGATTCTTGTCGGGTATGGCAGGTTAGCTGTCCGGCTTTTGTGCCGCTGGTGGAGCAAAACCGGATTCACGATCCTTATACTTCTGAGGTGGCTCGGGAATATTTGGCTCCTTTGATCCAGCAGCGGATTGATACGCTGATTTACGGCTGTACTCATTATCCGCTGTTGGCTCCCGTGTTGCGATCGCTCTTGCCTGCTGGGGTGAATTTAATCGATCCTGCGGTGCGGGTGGTGGCTGCTGCGGCGAGAGAATTGGAGGTTTTGGGGCTGCGGAATCCTGGGGAAGCGCTGCCGACTCGTTTTTGCGTGAGTGGGCCTCCGCAGCAGTTTGCGGATTTGTCGGTGCAGTGGCTGGGCTGTACTCCTGCGGTTGAGAAAATATCTCTGCCGACTGTTGTCCGATCGCCCGTATCCGTCGAATCTGTCGAATAAGCTGGCAAATTTATCGATCGTTCGTTAGCGAAGCCCTCAAAGAGGATCGCACAAATCCCACACCAGTTTCCCAAAGGAATGCAACTGTAAGCAAACTCCAAACCCTTATGTGACAAGTCATTCCCCATTCTTTTATCAAAAATCGAAAATCCCCTATCGAAAATCGTATCACCCCCCACATTCCAGGCTTTTCGGGATTTGGGGGGTTTAATTATTGCGATCGCAGGTAGCAATCAATCATCAATCTGTAATAAGATTTAACAAAAGCTTTGATGAACAATGCAAATAACGTCCTCTATCTGCTGGAGCTCTTCAGCCTTGAACCATGTCACCCTATATATCGCAAGCAGTATTACTTGTAGACGGCTATAACATGATTGGACTTTGGCCTCGACTCCGAGAGAAGCGCGATCGCGACGAACTCGAAACAGCCCGCCGCGAGTTGATTGAGGCTTTAGTTAACTACAGCGCTCTTCAAGACTTTGAAGCCCGACTGGTGTTTGACGCTCACTATCGAGACACTCCCAGCGTCAAAGAAATTATTACTAAAAATTTATCAGTGCACTACACTGACTTCGGTCAGACGGCAGATACTTATATTGAAAAGTCTTGTGCTAGTTTGCGCTACGAGTTGCGATCGATCAAAGGCAAAGGGCGGATGATTGTCGCCACCTCAGACCGAGCGCAGCAATTGACCGTAGTTGGCTACGGTGCCGAATGGATGTCCGCCGAACAACTAGCGGCTGACGTAGAATCCACCGCCCGCCGCAGCGAGCGCCAGCACAAATCCCGCAAACAAAACTCCAGTCGCTTTCTGTCGAATTCCCTCGATCCAGAATCGCAGCAGCGACTTGCCAGAATGAGAATGGGGCTGCATTAGCTGCCCAAACCCGCTTTCTGTACGATCAAAAAAAAGTTTGCCAAAGGCCTTGCCAAATCGAATCTGTTCAGCTACTATTAGTAAATGTGGGTGACAAAAACCACGTAATCCTCGGTAGCTCAGTGGCAGAGCGATCGGCTGTAATGAATGCAAGCCTTTGGTATTAACCAAAAGCCCTAGTGACATAGCAGCTTTATCCGGTAACGGATACTGAAAAATCGGGTGAATTCAAGGAAACCGCAGCACTTCGGGTGGCGGCAATCTTGAGCCAAGTCCAGCGAAAGGCAGTGGTTTCGACCACAAGTAGCCGGAAAGGTGCAGAGACTAGAGATGAGGAGCCTAACCAATAAATCTCACAGCGCCCGACATCCCGCGACAGATATTAAATCTGCGTTTTAGGGATGATGATATAGTCCGCGCCCTTCGGAAACGTTGGGATAAGTGTAACCGATTGGTCGTAGGTTCAAATCCTACCCGGGGAGTTAGTAAAAATCTGAAGTTGGAAGTTTCCAGCTTCAGATTTTTTTGTTTATTTTGCCATCAGCTTTGTGTCTATCGTAATGTTATGGGACTTATTACTTTACTAATTGCTTTTCTGAGCCTTCATCTTTAAGAGAGCAACTAAGAGAGCAATATCTTCAGCAATAGTTTCAGCCATTCCAACATGAGGAATTTGAAAATTTGGAAGCCAAATAGTTATCTGCTCATCCTTAAGCGATGGATCTGAAGATTTTATATGGGTTTTTACAATTACCCAGAGAGCTTCTTGGATTTTCTCAATCCTTTTCTGCTGGCTGATATTCTTATCCATAGGCGGTGAATAATCCCATTTAGAATGATAGTTCAATGCCGACAATTCAACTTGAAGAAGTGCTATTTTCTGTTTGACTGGGTTATTTTCAAGTTCTGTTTCAATTTCTGTAGCAAATACCCAGTCTTGTATAAGCTCGTTGTGTTGCGAGTCAGATAAGTCATAATAATCTTTTTCTGGTATTCCGAGTTCTTGTGCTGGGTTCTGCTCCAGATGATTTATCCTTCGATCAAATTCCTGATGAGCTAATATGTTTCCAATCAAGGCATCTACAGTTGTCAATTTCACTTCTTCATGCAAATCATTAAACTGTTTAGAACCAACAACTATATAGGGAACATAGCTTCCATGAGCCACCTTGAGTTTGAGTTCCATCCAGGGCTTTCTGTATTCAGGAACACCATATTGGTCTCGTGCATAATATTTATGACTCGTATTAAAACCTTCCCCCATACCATCAAATTCAATGCACAATATTGGCTCATCATTTCGGTTGCATACCGTGTAATCTATTGATGTCTTCTTAAGAATATTTTTATCCTTATCGGAAATTGTTAGTAATTTGATAGATGAAGATTCAATACTTTTATGATAGCCCTGAACAGCTAGAGATATGCGAGACATATAATCCTCTATATCAACAATATGATTAACATTAAAAACATTGAGATATGGAAGATTGTGCCAAATGTTATATTGGTTTCCCCAAGTTATTTTGAGTTTTTCATAGTGACTGCGCTCAGCCATACTTGCAAAAACTGACTTATTGATTCCCATAAAAACGTCTAAAATTCATTGCGAACTAATTCAATCATAGCTTTGAAGTATCGTTTTGCTGATGACTTCATGGCTATTTGACTTCAAATAATAAAAGATGATCTTACGGCTGCATCCTCACTGATAACTGAAGCAACCTAATGTTGCCGATCGCCCGCCACAGATAAGCCACATGATAACCAGGCAACTCTCGACGGTAGGTAGAAATGGGTTTTGCTCGAACACGCACGCCTCGCCATTTTTTTATGATACTACTGAGTAAAAGGATTAAGCTAGATATAATATAGAATTACCCTATTCCTTAATCGTCAGGTGCGTCAGAAACAAGAGTTTCGAGTTGCATCAAGTATCTGGCTGACGCACCCTACCGAATATTATGGAATATTAAACATCGCGTTCTGTCCGCACCCATTTGGTTTGCCGCTTCAGGATAAAACCGAGATATAAAGGGATTTTCCACAGGATGTAAAAAGGTACGGATAATAGAGTTGCGCCGGAAATGTCGGCACGCCCGAATTTTGACCAAGCGCTGACAATTGAAACTAAAATTAGCAGTCCTTGTATTCCTAACAAGACGGCAGGAATGGGCGATGCTCCGATGATTGCTGCTAGTATGGAGACGGCAAAAGCAGCTACCCAGATAGCAACTAAAAGCGATAGGGGAGGGACGGATAAGTCAAGGGCGATCGCCATTAAGTCAAAACGCTGTTGCTCGATCGAAGCTGTCGCCAGCCTGGGAGTTTGGGTTAGTAAGGTTTGCAGGTGTCCGTGTTCCCATCTGGTTCTTTGAGTTTTAGCTACTTGCTGTTGCTGCGGCAAACATCCGGTGACTCGGGCTTCGGGACAGAATACGGTTGGATGTCCGGCGATCGCCAAATCCAAACTCATTTGCATATCTTCGACGATGTTGCCGCTGGCTAAGGGAACATCTCGAATGATTAACCAGGGAAAACCCATCCCCGTACCTGTGAGCAATGATGGGAATCCTAACTGTTTTAATCCGCTGGGGCGGACTAAGTTTTTAACTAGAAATGCTAAGGCTGAAATGGAATCTTTTGGGGTAGGATTGGGTGGCTGTTCCATTAAATATGTTGCTTGGACTGGCCTTTGTTCTGCCATTGCTACGCGGGCTAATTTCTCGATCGCGTCTGGCTCACAGATGCAGTCGGCGTCAACCATGATAATTACTTCTGGGGGGGCTGAGGCGATCGCAGTCAAGCCAAAATCCAGGGCGTATCCCTTCCCCCTGCGTTCTGTGTCGTGGCGCTCGATCGCACTTGCACCGCAGTTACGGGCGATTTCTGCCGTATCATCCGTGCAGTTGTCAGCAATCACTAACAGGCGGTCTTGGGGTGTTAGCTGCGGCAATATGGTGGAGATGGTGGCGCCAATTCCTGCTGCTTCGTTGTACGCGGGAATTAAAACTGCCACTGTGGGGCGCCCTTCTTGAGTTTCGGCTGTGGGGCTCAGGCCCGACAAGAAAGCTGCACTGCATTCTAGGAATAGAACTGCAACGGGAATTAGCAGGATTAGGGCGATCGCCAAGAGTACAACATCAATAAATATGAACGCTAGCTGATTTATTTGCACAATTCTAGTACCTTAATTTAATTTAATTTGCTGCGGTCATTGAGTTGATTAAATCAACTTGCACCTTCGTTAACTCAGGGAGCAACGATCTCTAACCTATCTGAGCCGAAAACATCAGCCTTATTAGGTTCGATCGTTCGGAATGCAAGTCCTCTCTGGGAGCGGACTTGCATTCCGAACGATCGAACCAATTTGATTGCAGTCGTTCCATCGAATATGATATCATATCATGTCGATTCTTACAATCTTAAGTAAATCACTTAATTCAACCTCAAACAGGCCCCCAATTAAGAAACCCGGCATCTCACAGAAACCGGGTTTGGGGTTGTTCTGCTTTTAATCGACTAAAAACAACGAAGCAACCTCTAAACTATTTTCAAGTTACGCTGCATCGCGGACAGGAACAGGTTCAGATTGTTTTTTTGTGTACTGTGCCGCCGGTACAAATTCTCTGACATATCTCGATATCGATCGCAAATATCCCACTTCTGCTTGAAGAGAATCCAGTGTAGAAAGACTCTCAATTAAGTCCTCAAATTCATCAGCAGTCACTCCAGCACTGTTCAAGACTTCTTGGTTGAGCCGCCCGTAGATTCCTTGCAGGAGAAGTTCGACAATCTCACTGTAGTCAGCGATTTCTGTTCCGTAACCTTGCAATTTCTTCGGATTGACTCCCCACTGCAAAATCTTCAACAACTCTTGGGGAGAACTCCACGCAAAAGAGGAAGCAATCACTTCTTTTTCTGCTGCGACTAGAGCGTGCTTGATTTCCACTTCCGGTAAATCTGGAGTGCTGATTAAGTTTTCTAGGTTCGACACTTGTCGATCTAACACGCGCAAAGAAAAAGGAGCTAATTCTACAGTCACCATGTCGCCAGCATCGTCAACAATTCTCAAAGGATCTTCCAGAACATTAATTAGGAGGTGAATGTCTGTAGGGTTGCTCCAGTCAAACTGTCCGAGGAAAAACGGTTCTTCGTATCCCGGTAAAAGTCCTTGAAAATAAATCGGCAGATTTTTGCCTGATTCAAGAATTTTATAAAGAGCGACTTCCAAGGTTTCTGTCGGCCATCCGAGATTGCTGACGGCGACAAATTTCAGTTTTCCGGGAACGGACACCACCAGAGAGTTCAGCAATAAATGTACGGCTTCGACAAGATTTTGAGCGGTGACGTAGCGGTGGGGAGCGTGAACGTTGACAATTTTACTTTGCTCTACTTTTTTGGACATTTGCTCGCAAAACAAGCTATTTTCCAACATATGAGTAAACCGAACCATCCCATAAGTGACGTTTCCTGCTTGAGCTGCTTTAGCAAATTGCCATTCGGCAAACTTCTTTGATGCCGCGTAAACTTCGGTTGTAAAATATCTAGATGTTTTGCCTGTGGAAGAGAAGATGCAGTCTTCTACGCCGTATTCTTCGGAGAGTTGGATGACGTGTTTGCATCCTAACAGGCTGGTTGTCACTGTTTCTCTGATTTTGATTTCAGCTAGTCCGGGTTGGCGTTGGGCTGCTAGGTGAAAAACGATCTCTGGTTTTTCTACCTCAAATATGTGTTTCAGCGCCTCCAAGTTGCGAATGTCGGCGGCATAGAAAGTTACTGCACCTTCTTTATTAAAGTGTGGGAGAGTTTCTTCGGGGTTTTGACATCGGGCGTTGTCTGCGGAAATAATTTTAGTTGCGCCTAACTCGATGAGTTTTTCGATTAGGAAACCGCCGACGCATCCTTCTCCGCCGGTTACGAGAATGGTTTTTCCTTTGATTTTGCTACTGACTGCGGATGCGTATAGGTGAATGCTGCGATCGCGCACGTCGGTAAAAGGTTCGCGATCGAGTTGTCCGTCGGCTTGATAGGCTGCGATTAGCTGTGCGGTGAGAGTTTGTAAGGCTGCTAGGATTTCAGGATTTTGCGGTTCGGGAGAACCCTGGGGAACTAGCTGCTGGATGCGATTGATTATTTCGGCTTTGCTAGGACCTTCAAACACTTCTGATGGGTTAAATGCACTGTTCACTTTCTTGGCTCCTGTAAATTAGAGAAATACGCTTCCTGATCGGCGAGTTGTTAAACAGATTTTCGAGGGACTGAATGTTTTAAAGTCTGCTTGATTTTAGGATTTTTTAGACAGAAAGCGACTTAATCGGAAAGACACGCGAGTGGAGTTCCTACTAATTACTTGTATTCAGCCTACTTGTAGTTTTATTAAGCGCTTGTTTCACCTGGTTACTTTTGCGATCGGCAAAGTCGGAACCTTTGCTGTCAAAAATTTGTCAATACAACTATAAACTTAAGTTGCTGGCTGTTGGCAATACTCAAAACATATCTTTACTATTTCTTTGCAATCACCTGCGACTCTTCACGCAATTTTAAAGTTAATATCAGGTAGCATCGGCGTTAACCAAGCTTAACATTATACTTGACAGTGATTATACAGCATTTTACTACTTCGGTAGATTGTATCGCAGACTACTAAGCATAGTCAGAATTTAAGTAAAGATACGCACAATAGCGCCCAAGATTGTGGTCTGCCGAAAATATTGCTACTTATACCATTAACAAAAAAGAATGCAACTGTAGGTAAGCTCCAAATCCATACACAATAAGTCATATCATGTCCGGTCGATTACCATAACAAAAACGATTCGTAGTGCGGACGCTAGCGTCCGCAGCTTTTTGCGGACTTTCGGGCGCACGTGCGTTCCTTACTTATTGCGGTCAATCGACCGGACATGATATCATTCCCAATTTTTTCATCTAAAATTGTTCGACGGCGCTGACGCCGCAGTCTCAAATCTCAAATGGTATTAATTAGTGGGGTAGGGCTGCTGTACCTACCCCTGTATGTGTGATGCTACTAGGCGCGAACGATGCGTTCTTTTTTGCTACCTTCAAAGTCGCGAGCCGAGCCAACTTCGTAGCCTCCAGTCCGCAAGCGGCGGTCTAAATCGCTGGCTTCGGGAGAAGTTTTTGTTGCTTCTTCGATCGTCACTCTGCCCTCAAGCACAAGTTTGTAAAGATCCTGGTTGATAATTTTCATTCCCTCATAAGTATCAGTTTCCATCAACCGGAAAGCTTCATCATCAGCACCTTTCATCAGGTAATCGTGCATGGCCGGCGTGTTCACCAAAATATCGTGAACTGCGACGCGGCGGTTGTCAACTGTTGGCAGCAAAAGTTGGGCAATTACTGCTACTAAAGAATCGCAAATTTGAATCCGCATCGCCTGCTGTTCCTCGGGCGGGTAGAGGTTTAACAAGCGGTTAAGAGCGTTGATAGCGCTGCGAGTGTGGAGGGTTCCCAATACTAAGTGACCAGTTTGAGCTGCTTGTAAGGCTGTATTGATGGTAACGCGATCGCGCATTTCCCCGATCAGGATGACATCGGGGTCTTCCCGCAAAACTGCCCGCAAAGCCTGCTGGAACTCGTGGGTGTGCAAGCCGACTTCCCGCTGGCTGACCAAGCATTTTTTAGAAGGGTGAATGAATTCGATCGGGTCTTCAATTGTAACTACGTGCTTCTGTTCCGTCTGGTTGAGGTGGTCGATCATCGCAGCTACTGTTGTCGATTTCCCTGAACCGGTAGGCCCGGTAATCAAAATTAATCCCTGCGATCGCAAAATGATATTTTTGAGAACTTCTGGTAATCTCAAGGAATCGATAGTCGGTATTTCCAAACTGATCAACCGCAATACTAGGGCGCCGCCGCTGAGGGAATCAAAACAGTTTAGCCGACACCGCACGAAGCCAGGGTAAAAAATTGCTGAATCTAATTCCTTGGTAGTTGCAAATTGTTTTCGCTGTTCGGGACTGAGAATTTCGGCTAAGTAATGTTCAAAAATTTCTGGCGTGACTTTGGGGTGGCTGGTTGCTACTTGCATGACGCCCCGAATCCGAAATCGAGGTACTTGGCCGACTCGAATGTGAATGTCGGAAGCCGAGGCGGTATGGGCATCTCTGACCATTTGTTCGATCGTACTTACGGGAGTCTCAACAGCCCGCTGCTGGTGCTGGTGCTGCTGCTGCTGCTGCTGCGCAGGGGGGTGTGCAGCAGGCGCCGGTGGTGGTGGTGGCGCGGGAGTTGCAGCCAAGGGCGGCGGGGGCGGGGGTGTGCGGCGGGCGATCGGGTCGGGTCTAACGGGTGTAGGATTGTTTAAGGGGTTCATTTTTTAGTCTCCAGTCAGTCGATTTGAGATTTGAGATTTGAGATACTTCGACTTCGCTCAGTACAAGTTTGAGATTGACTCGCAGCGCCGTGAATCTGGGAGTTTCAACTCTTAGTCTAAAATTTGGGGATTGACCGTGCGCGATCGAGTGTCGGGATCTTGTATCCGTTATTGGGCATGGTCAAAGTATCATTGAAAAAATTCCCGATTTCTAATCTAATCGCTCGCTTGCTAATTCGGTGCTAAATGGTGAGAATATTTTACAATTAGGCTTGATGGGCGATCGACTAATTAACAATTTTAACTTGTATGAACATCGGTCACAAAATTGCCGACTGGCTCGAAAATCGCGCTGTTACTCCTGCCTACGCGGGTTGGCTGCTCTCGGGGATGACGGTGTTCTTTTTTGGTTCTGCTACTAATACAATGTCTGGGTGGTTGTACGCCCTCAGCGGTGGGAGTTTGGCGCTGCTGGGAGTAGCGGCGGTTTTGCCGGCAAAATCGCTCCGTTCCTTGGAAGTCCGCCGCCACCCGATCGAACCGGTGAGTGCGGGCGATAAAATCACCGTGGAACTAGAAATCGAAAATCGCGCCCGCCAACCTAAAACTTTGTTGCAAGTGGTAGACATCTTACCGTTTGTATTGGGAAAAGAGCTTGTCCGCCCGATCGAGATCGTAGAGCCTAAAAGTATATACAGGGATACATACTACGTGGAAGTCCCGCAGCGGGGCGTCTATCGCTGGCAAGAGGTGCACTTGAGGACGGCGGCGCCTTTAGGGTTGTTTTGGTGCCGTCGCAGCCGCCCGGTAAAAGCGGTGGCGGTGGTTTACCCGCAGGTTTTGCCGTTGAGCACTTGCCCTTTGATCGATCGCATCGGTCAAGAAGACAGTCCGCAATTGTACGATCGCCTGCGATCGCAAACCGCTACCGAAGGCCTCACCCGCAACCTGAGACCTTACCGTCACGGAGACCCCACCCGCCTGATTCACTGGCGCACCAGCGCCCGCTACGGAGAACTGCGGGTGAGAGAGTTAGAAGTTGCAGCAGGCGGTCAAGAAATTATTATTGCTCTTGACAGCGCTGCATTGTGGCAAGCAGAGGAATTTGAAAGAGCCGTGACAGTAGCAGCGTCTCTTTACTTCTATGCTAGCAAGCGCCTGTTAAACGTCAAACTTTGGACTGCCCGAACCGGACTTGTATCCGGGAACCGGGTAGTTTTGGAAACCTTGGCGGCGGTTAATGCTGCCGAAGATGCGATCGACTGTCGATCGCAACTGCCGATAATTTGGCTGACTCAAAACTCTGCAAGTTTAAACACTCTTACCCAAGGTAGTCGTTGGGTACTCTGGCCGAGTGCCACTGCCGAAACAGGCGAAAGACTGTTAGTAAAACACGATTTACCGGGTTTGCAAATTCGCTCGGATAGAGCTTTAGAACTTCAGTTACAAGATGCTTTAGAAAGAGCGATTAGTTATTAAGATTAAGTGGATGAGTTTTTATGTATTCTATTATTGGTTTGTAGTGCGGACTTCAGTCGGCACTCCGGCTGCGGACTCGCATTCCTCACTACAAACCATTGTTTTAGGGGTAATTGACTGGATTTGAGAGGGCAAGCTTTTGCCTATTTCAATCGCATATTTGGGGCGCGCTCAGAGTTCGCGCCCCACAAGATTTTAATTGTAGAGAGATAGTTTAATTTCAATGGCGAGCCGATCGCACTCGTTTACTGACAAGAAAATGTCAATCCCGGTTAATCTGTAGTGTCGGGGAGAGTTTCGACTACATACTCCGGTACATAGTCCCCCAGATTCTCGGGTCGCTTCGGGGGCAATTTCTCGGGCAATTTATAGGGCAAATTCTCCGGCGGATGCTCGGGCTTGACTCGCCGGATCGGGAGATTTGCAATCAGTGCTGTGGCCCGCTGGTCGCTTTCAAGGCCGAACTCTGATTCCGTAGTATCGATTTCCACGTAGCGAGACACCACCTCTAGAATTTCTCGGCGCATCGACTCAACCATTTCAGGGCTGAGCTCTGAGCGATCGTGGGCTAGAACCAGTTTGAGGCGGCGTTTTACATCGTCGCGGCTGTTGTCAGGCGTGCGCGGGAAAAGTCGTTCGAGAAGTGTATATATCATGGGTCTGGCGGTTTTGTCAAGGGTTGGGCATAGAAAAAATCAGTCGATTTCAGATTTTCGATTGGGGCATCATTGATTCCCGTCTGGTTTGGAGCTGGCAAAGCAGTTTCATTCTTTTCGGGAACTTGTATCACTTGGAAACAATCTCGGCTAGTTTTTGTGATGCAGTGGCTGCTGTTAAAGGTCGATCGCCAATATTGCAGCACATCACATAATTTTAGTGTTTAAGAACTTGCGGAGGCGAGTGAAGAAGTTTTCCCGACGGGGATTGAGATCTAGAAATTCAACTTTTTCGCCTTCTAAGCGGCGGGCAATATTGTCGAAGGCAGTTCCAGCCAAAGAGGCCATTTCCGACAATACTAATGGTTCGCCTCGGTTGGTGGAAACAATGACGCGCTCGTCGTCGGGAACGACGCCTAACAGCGGAATGGCGAGAATTTCCCGCACGTCTTGTACCGACATCATATCATTTGCCAGCACCATTGCAGGCCTGATCCGGTTGACGATTAGCTGGATTTTCTTGACGTTGTTGGCTTCCAGCAGGCCGATGACTCGATCGGCATCGCGGACAGCAGCGATTTCTGGAGTAGTGACAATAACGCCTTCTTGCGCCGGGGCGATCGCATTTTGGAAACCCTGCTCAATTCCAGCCGGAGAGTCGATCAAAATATAGTCATATTTTGCTCCCAACATCCCCACAAGCTGCTTCATTTGCTCGGCGCTGATGGCATCTTTCATGCGAGTTTGGGCCGCCGGCAACAGTACCAAGCGCGGCTGCCGCTTGTCTTTCACCAAAGCTTGCTCTAAGCGGCACTCTCCGGCGAGAACTTCTAATGCCGTGTAAACAATGCGGTTTTCTAAGCCCAGCAGTAAGTCTAAATTTCTGAGGCCAAAATCGGCATCAATTACGGCAACGTTGCGCCCCCGCTTAGCTAAAGCCATGCCGAGATTAGCTGTCGATGTGGTTTTTCCGACTCCGCCTTTCCCTGATGTAACAACAATAATGCGAGCCATAAGCGATTTTAGATTGATTGGGCATTGGGCATTGGGCATTGGGCATTGGTCATTGGTCATTTTACCCAGAGCGAAGTCGAAGGGTGGTCATTGGTCATTAGTCATTTTACCCGCTCGCGAAGTCGAAGGGTGGTCATTAGTCATTTTACCCGCTCGCGAAGTCGAAGGGTGGTCATTGGTCTGATGTTTTTTTGGCAATTTGCAATTATTATTTAGTGATTTTGCCACAATCTGTTATTCATTGAATCAACTCAACACTCAAAACTCATAACTCTCATTGTTCTACGAATCATCTCTGAATTTGCACTTAAATTTGAAAATTTCCTGGACTAAGTGATTGAGCTCATACCAAAATTATCAAGCGCCGACTGAAAGAGCAATAGTATTGCCAATGACTAATGACTAATAACGTTCGCCATCCCGGGACGCTCGCACTGACGACTAATGACTAATGACTACTGACTACTGACTAATGACTACTGACTACTGACTAAGGACCAATTAACTGCGATTTGTCAAAATCAGAGGCTCTACCGATCCGAATCCCCTGAGGCGTCACATAGGCGACTTCCGGGAAAAACTGAGCGGGTGAGGTTTCTGGGCCTCTGGCAACGTACTTAGCAATCCTAATCACCATCGGTTCCATCTGCAAGGTCATAATCACGCTTTTGGTGTTGCCACCGGCACCTGCGTGCACGACGCCCCGCAAACGGCCCCAAACCAGGATATCGCCTCCGGCGACGACTGAGCCACCGGGATTTACGTCTCCCAAAAGTACGATCGTCCCGGGATGGCGAATTTCTACGCCCGATCGCACAGTCATCTGCAAATATAAAGGTTCCGCCAGGGATTGCGGTTTGTCGGCGGATTTACTCAGGGTAGAAACCGGAGGCTGCTGTTCTACAGAATAGCCTGCCGTAGCTGCGGCAACGGCGGTTTGGCGGCGGCTGGTGTGGACTCGTTTGAGTTGCAGATCCACTTCCAAGAGGGCATTGGCAATCTCTTGCAGTTGGCGGATATCTAAAAGTCGATCGCTCCCCATCAATTGTACTTCTGCATTCGGCTGCCAAAAGCGTTCTCCAGCATTCAGCCTGACTTTTAGCTGTTGCCAAAGTTCAGTCCAAGTCGATGCCGTACCAGTTGCGGATTCGTTGTTGGTTTCTGGCGGAAGTAGCAACAATAGCTGTCCGTCTTCTGTCTTGAGTCGGACTTGCAGATCTAAGCTGACTTCGGGCGTTGATTGAGGGGCGGCAGCAGCGGCTGTGGAGGCATCGGGTGTCATGGAACGGTTCGATCTCAGGTAGGGACAGGTTAACATCAATATTAGCTTGAGTCGTCTTTTGTCTCAGCCTTTGGGACGAAAAGTCTGGTTTTTTTATTTTTAACGGCAGGTATCACAATTCTATTTCGTTTGTGAACAAGATTTTTTTTTATTCACCGCAGAGGGCGCAGAGAACACAGAGAAAGAGAATCAAGAGAAGAATAAGGTAGGGTGTGCACTGCGCACCGAAAGCGCGATAAGTAGCGCGTCAAATCACTTTTTTCCTAAGTTCTGTAATTATTAATTTACAATTACCATGCAGCAAATAGAACGTTATCGTGGCAGTTTGATCGGTTTGGCAGTTGGCGATGCTTTGGGAACAACCTTAGAGTTTTGTCGCCCCGGAACCTTTGAACCCATTAAAGATATGGTTGGCGGTGGCCCATTTCACCTGCAACCGGGACAGTGGACAGATGATACATCAATGGCACTTTGTTTAGCTGAAAGTTTGATTGAGAAAAAAGATTTCGATCCAGTCCATCAATTAGAAACTTATGTGAAGTGGAAGCGAAACGGACATTTGAGCAGTACGGGGAAGTGTTTTGATATTGGCAATACGGTTCAACAAGCACTTTGGCTGTTTCAAGATACAAAAAAGCCTTACTGCGGTTCTACCGACTCTTGGGCTGCTGGAAATGGTTCGATTATGCGTTTGGCTCCCGTACCTTTGTTTTATGCTAAAAATCCTTTAGAAGTCATACAAAAATCTGGAGAAAGTTCTCGAACTACTCACGGTACTGCTACTTGCGTCGATGCTTGCCGCTATTTTGGTACTTTAATTGCGGGGGCTGTAAATGGAGTTAGTAAAGAAGTTTTGCTGTCGGAAAGATATTGTCCGATCGCCGAATATTGGGCCGCGCACCCCCTGGTGGCAGAAATAGATGAAATTGCGGCGGGTTCTTTTAAACGGCGACAACCTCCTGAAATTAAGGGTACCGGTTACGTGGTTAAATCTTTGGAGGCAGCTCTTTGGGCATTTTACAACAGTTCGTCTTTTGCCGAAGGGTGTTTGTTAGCCGTGAATTTGGGCGACGATGCGGATACAACTGGTGCGGTTTACGGACAGTTGGCGGGGGCTTTTTACGGCGAATCTGCTATACCACAAAAATGGATCTCGCAATTGACCGATTTCACTCTAATTGCATCTTTCGCCGAACAACTGTTAACTGTAGGACTTACGCACGGGTGACTAGAAACCGAGTTTTTATGCAACACTAGCCGTAGGGTGCGTCGCGATCGAAAATCCCCGCATAAAAATCGACCATCTCACAGATCCGCACCTGACCAAATAATTATGTAAACAAGCAGCATTTACACTTTTGAAAAACACAAAATTTGTCGTTTTTTTTATAAACAATATTATACCATGCGTGAAAAAATATTGCTACAATAGAGCTGTTGGGCGGAGTGAAACGGAGGGTTGTTTCCTCCACCCAATGCGTAAGGTGCGGATCTATTAGATATGAGGTGAAATTTAGGGATTGATGACAAGCGACACACCCTACGACTACTGTTGGATGATTTGGGAAAAATGGTATTACTTTGGCTCTCGCAATACGTAGCCAACTCCCCGAACAGTATGCAGCAAGCGTTGTGAATTACTTGCTTCTAACTTAATCCGTAAGGCGCGAATATACACTTCAATAATATTTGACTCGCCCATAAAATCGTAACCCCAGACTTTTTCTAAAATGCGATCGCGCGTAATGACTTGACGGGGATTCCGCAGCAAAAATTCCAACAAATCAAACTCTTTAGCGGTGAGTTCAATTAGTTGATTTCCTCGATAAACTTCACGAGTTAAACAATTTAAGATTAAGTCTTCAAATTCTAACTGATCCAGGTCATTGGGTTGAGTGCGGCGCAGGCGTGCTTTGACCCTCGCTAGAAGTTCTTCCATACTGAAAGGCTTCGTCACATAGTCATCAGCGCCAGCATTTAAGCCGGTTACGCGATCGGGTACTTCATCCTTTGCTGTTAATATAATTATTGGTACTTGCACGCCAGTCGATCGCAATCTCAAACAAATATCCAATCCAGAGATACCCGGAAGCATCCAATCTAAAATCAATAAATCCGGTTCAGCCGTGCGGGCGAGGGTTAATCCATCCAATCCATTGGGAGCGACAGTGACGTGATATCCTTCCAGAGTAAGTTCAGATTCGATGAACTTTGCCAGTTTAGGGTCATCTTCAACAAGGAGAATGCGATCGCTCATAGCTGCGGATTCCAGATAGGTAAGGTGATAGTAAAAATACTACCTTCTCCCGGTTTAGAGCGGATCGCGATACGTCCTTCCATACCTTCGATCAGGCTTTTGGCGATCGCCAATCCCAGCCCAGTACCGTCCCTAGAGCGCGTCATCGACTCATCCACCCGGTAAAACCGCTCAAAAATCCGGTTTTGATGCGGGAGAGAAATCCCAATTCCGCGATCGCGCACATGAACCATCACCTGCTGTTCCCTCTTTTCTAAGACTAACTCAACAGGTTGTTCAGCAGCAGAATACTTGATAGCATTATCAACTAAATTAATTAAAACTTGTTGCAAACGATCCTGATCCGCACAGGCGACAACATCCTCATCATTTGACACCAAAATAACTTTCCGATTGCTAAC
The DNA here is from genome assembly GCF_036702665.1 of Microcoleus sp. Aus8_D2. Taxonomy (NCBI): domain Bacteria; kingdom Bacillati; phylum Cyanobacteriota; class Cyanophyceae; order Oscillatoriales; family Microcoleaceae; genus Microcoleus; species Microcoleus sp. Aus8_D2. The sequence continues at coordinate 81,181 of NZ_JAUBUN010000011.1, read as the reverse complement.
CTTTGCGCTCATTTCTGCCACCTCAGCCACCAGAGTATTCAAAATCACCGGATGCAAACGAAAGTGCAAATTGCCGCTATCAGCCCGCGCCAAATCGAGCAAATCTTCTAACATCCGAATCGTGCGTTCAGTTTCACCAACCGCCGTTTCCAGTGCTTGTTGCTGATAGTCGCTTAAATTAGTGCTGCGCCGCAGCAAACTTTGTAAATAACCAACTACCACCGTTAGAGGAGTGCGTAATTCGTGGGAAACATTACCGACAAATTGGCGCTGTTGCTCCCACGAACTGGATAATCTAAACAACATTTCATTAAAGGTTTGTGCAAGTCCTAAAATCTCATCAGGAGCCTGATGCAGTTGGAGTTTTGCCGCCTGCAAATTATCAGCAGACAAAGTGCTAGCAACCTGACTCATCTCTTCCAGAGGGCCCAGAGCGTGACGAATGCGACTGGCGATCGCCACCATCAACACTAAGATTACCACAATACTGACAACAATTAGACTGCGAATCGCATCATTTAATTCACGTTGCTCATCAGTGATATCTTGAGAGAAATATACCGTACCCAGCAACTCATTTTTAATCCTCAGAGTCGTGCTACAGATCACCAAATAGCGATCGTCCACCCGAACAAAAGTCGGCTTAGCGGGTACTTCCGTCAACGAGATCATGTTCCTAATCTTAGAAGATTGCATATCCATATCAGGTGAACTCACCAAAAGCATCCCATCATTGCGTTTCACCCACACCATGATTCCGCCTGTAGAAGCTTTCTGGACGCTTCGGGTTAAACCAATTTCTAGGGAACCCATTTCACTATAAAGCTCAACCTGTTCGGGAAAGCGCGTTCCAATATATTCCAGCGTTTGTTTGTGGGCACCGACTAGATTTTGTGACCTTTGCCAGCCAGCCCAAAATGCCACACTGCTAAGTCCTAAAATAGATAGTACCAGCAATTCGCGAGTCAGGCGAAACTGAAGCGAAGAAGTCGAAATTCGCTTACCCGTGAGATGGTTAATAGTGGCTCTGACTTGGCGAATCTGCTTCATTTGTTTGTCAGGTATAGTGAGGAAAATTCAGCCTTAAAATTAGATAAATACCAACTAAATTATGACTTCAATCGAGGTCAGAAACCGGGTTTTTTACGAAAATCCTTCGTTTCAGTCGGGAGATTCGCTAAAAAAACCCGGTTTCTTGGGTATCAATGGGTAAGTCCTGTAGATAAAAAAATCATCAGAATACTCGCTTAAAAGTTTTCCGCCGTACCTTTAATATGATTAAACTCAAAGCGCCGAGCATAATCTGCTTCACCATAAAGATTAAAACTAATAGTTGGTTCATCTCCGAGCGCTTCCACATGATGAATCGCATCGGGCATTAAGCACAAAACGTCACCAGGTGCAAGCAAAATTTCGCCCACTGTTTGAATTTTATCGGGAAACTTCGGAATTGGCGATCGCCTCCACAAAGTATTTTTCTCCTCTCCGCCCAGTAGCGCTACCAGTCCCCAACTAGCATGATTGTGAATCGGAGAAACCGCACCCGGAGCCCAAGCCACCAACTGCACAGTCAGAGGAAAAAATGGTTCATCATAAAGAGTTTGTACCGCCCATCCCGTCTCCGAGTCAGGTTCAAGCACAGAAATTTGAAACCACGGGGAACTATCTAACAACCTGCGGACAAGAGGACAAATTGCCTGGAGTCGCAAATAATCATCACTAATTTGCTCTAATACATCTTCCAAATCAGTTAAAAACCGATAAAGTCGGTAGGGATGAGTCAAATTTTCAATTTGACTGGTATCATCACAAACATGGTACTGTCCATCATTAGTCACAAACAAGTTTTTTCCTGTCATAAATTTGACACCAATAGTCAGGGTTGATCGGGTGCATCTGGTTTTTGAAGAGGGCGAAGCATGACCGCATATAAGTTATTAGTTATCATCTTATATTGACGGAGGTCATGCTATAGCCCCTACGGATATATTCGCCAAAACCAGATGCACCCGGGTTGATCTCTACTCTATAAGATATTCCTCCTACCTAGATGATGCGTTCCTAATTCCTAGATGAATTTTTGCTGAAGAAATGGGCCGATCGAGCCTTCATAGTTTTATCTCCCATCCATCTCTTCCTCATCTAGCCCTCATATTCTTGAGTGTTAATGTAAATAACCTCAAATATTGAGAACAACAAAAAGTCGCTGACTTGCCAGAGAGCAAGAACTCTCAAGCAAATATCGGGTCGGAAACTACTAACTATTCATCGGGAAATTAAACACATGAAAGTAAAATACATTACCACACTCGCCATTGCCACCATTCTAGGTTTCGCAACAGCTAATGTTAGCTACGCCAATCTCAAAACTTCCAGCAACTTAAACTCTACAACCGTTTCATCCAAGATTGCAGAAGCCAATCCTTGTGCTGGTAAAGCCAATCCTTGTGCTGGAAAAGCCAATCCTTGTGCTGGTGCCAATCCTTGTGCGGGTAAAGCTAATCCTTGTGCTGGTAAAGCTAATCCTTGTGCTGGTAAAGCTAATCCTTGTGCTGGTAAAGCCAATCCTTGTGCTGGTAAAGCCAATCCTTGTGCTGGTAAAAGCAGCACAACAACCGTTCATCCTAAGTATTACACCGAGAAAGGTGTGGCTCTTGATGGTCAGGATGTCGTAGCCTATTTCACCCAAGGCAAATTAGTGATGGGAGCTAGCCAATTTAAACATAATTGGGGTGGCACAACTTGGATATTTGCGAGTGCAGCCAACCGCGATATGTTTGCTAAAAATCCTGAAAAGTATGCTCCTCAATACGGTGGATATTGCGCTCAGGCTGCCAGTGAAGGAAATCTTGTTGTCACTCAGCCAGATGCCTGGAAAATTGTTGAGGGGAAGCTTTATCTCAACTATGACAAGAAAGTACAGGCACAGTGGATGGGTGATATTCCCGGACACATTGCTTTAGCAAACAAGAATTGGCCGAATATTCTCAATAACAAAGAACTGTTTCGTTAACTTCAAATAAGAGTGACTCGGATCGTTCACCATGATATAGCATATTCCACGTATATGTGGTACATACGATCGCGGGTTCTCTCCCGTGTAAGGTGCGGATCCATCTATAATCTGCAAGTTCTATCCTAGATATAGGAAGCGACGCACCCTACAAACTGGGGTAGCCACGGGGCACTACCCCTACAAATTTTGTGAATCATTTAGGATTGCTATATCGATCGCCCATGGTGAAGCATATGCCTGTCAGCAGGCTGCGCCAACGGATCTAAAGCCTGAAATTTATTGCTCAGATTATCGCCCGAATGCTTCACCCTTACAGGTATATAGCAATCCTAAATGATTTGTGTAATTCTTGTAGGGGCTCTTCCCTAGCCCGGTTGCCCGATAGATAGGGGGTAGGCACGGCAGCACTACCCTACAAGTGTTTGATTCAATTTCAGATGCACGCCTCAGAGCCGGAAATCATCCAGCAGCTCAAAGGGTTGGGAATTGGTTGGATTTGGAGTACCTACAACCTTTTAATTATCAGCATTACGCTGTTAATATTGTTAGATGCTCCTAAATCCGATCGATACGAATAATTTGATTTGCGTCGATTGGTACGGCTGGCGATCGACGGACAAATCTTTTGGGGCATGACTACTTTTATTTCTGAAGTGGGAGTTCATCTAGAGATTACTCAAGCCGGATTCCCGGCGCAGATTCCAGGAGAAATGCTCCCAGTCAAGCTCAAAATTCTGGAAGATAATTTGAGGCTGCAAGGAGAGATAACTAGGGTAGATTTTAGCAATGAATTTCCCTCGGTACACATCCGGTTTGATGAATTGGCTTTGCCGCAACATCGATGTCTGGTGGAGATGTTGTTTTGTCGTCCGAATCAATGGAAACGCTCTTGCGATCCTGGTGAGTTAAAGTCTCTCTTCTTGTTATTTGGGATTTTATTGAAGCCTCGGGTTTTGTTCGATCGCGATCTGGCGATCGATTTCGTGAAAATCTCAAAAGTTTAGTTTTATCAAGTTTAAAAACAAAAAGGTGCTTTATGGAATTTAAAGATTTTATGGCTTTGCTGCATCCTATTGTAGCTGTGGCGATCGTTTTTCCAATGCTGGGTATTGTGCTGAATATGGCTTGGCAAACCAGGCAGCGCCGCCAGCAAGTTGCATCTGGGGATAAGAGCAAAATTCCCCCTGTAGTCGGCTCAGAACACGTCAAAGCAGGTAAAATTCTGTCTGGATCTGTGGTAGGAGTGACGCTGTTGGGTCTGGGCTACCCGATTTTTGAGCATATTTTGAGCAAGGATGTTTGGAGCAAAAACTCGTTTCAGGTAATTTTCATTGTGCTGATGTTTGTTGCTACCATTGCCTCTTTGGTCATGTTATATCGATCGACACCTGCTATGTGGCGGGGCGTATTTGCGACATTGACGGGTGCTGGCTTGGTGATTCTTGGCGCTCAAGATGGCGTTTATCGGCGCACCGATGAATGGTATTGGTCTCACTACTACATTGGCATCGCCGCTGCATTGCTGATGGTTTTCTCCCTGGCGATCGTTCAAGACATTTACAAAGATCGATCGAATCGCTGGCGCACTGTCCATGTCATCTTGAACTCGATCGCTGTGCTGCTGTTTCTGGGACAGGGAATGACCGGAACCAGGGATTTATTAGAAATTCCTCTGAGTTGGCAGAAACCCTATATTTATAGCTGTGACTTCCCCAATAAGACTTGTCCCAAACCGTGAGCGATCGGATTACTTGGACAGTCCTGGACACAACTGGCACTCTGATAGTGGTTGATATAAGGTACGTTGTTCCGCAAAGAGCGCTCTTTCATGTTGTGGAAAAGAGCGCCCAAGCGCAACAACGTACCTTATATTTTTAATCTGAAAAAAACTCTTGACATTTGCCGCAATCTGTGATTTACCAGTCCCGGTATTTTTATAAAGAAATATTTGCAAATCTTAAGTTTTTATTAAATTAAGTATTATAATTGTCATAACTTTCAACTAAGTATTTATTCTCAATATCATGATAGCGGATCAATTTCCTTGGCTGACCGCAATTGTCATGCTACCCCTCGTAGCTGCCCTCGCCATCCCTTTTCTGCCCGATACAAACGGCAAAACTGTGCGCTGGTATGCCCTGGGCGTAGGCATTGCAGATTTTGTATTAATGTGTTGGGTGTTCTGGACGCACTACGATCCGAGCATCTCTGCTTTCCAAATCGTTGAACAGTATCCCTGGATACCTTCTTTAGGCCTCAACTGGTCTATTTCGGTTGACGGATTGTCAGTTCCGCTGGTGTTGTTGGCGGGATTGGTGACGACGCTATCTATTTTTGCTGCATGGGAAGTCGATCGCAAGCCGCGACTTTTCTACTTCCTAATGCTGGTGATGTACTCGGCACAAATCGGAGTATTTGTCGCCCAAGACATCATGCTGCTGTTCATTGTTTGGGAATTAGAACTAATTCCGGTGTACTTGCTAATCTCGATTTGGGGCGGACAAAACCGCCGCTACGCAGCTACCAAATTCTTGATTTACACCGCCGGCGCTTCTATCTTTATTCTCGTCGCTGCCTTAGCAATGGGATTCTACGGCGGAGGAAACGTTACCTTCGACATGGTAGAACTGGGCTTGAAGGACTATCCGCTAGGTTTAGAAATCCTACTTTATGCGGGATTGTTGATTGCCTTCGGCGTGAAACTCGCGATTTTCCCCTTTCACACATGGCTGCCTGATGCTCACGGTGAAGCATCTTCTCCTGTGTCGATGATTCTGGCCGGCGTGTTGCTGAAAATGGGCGGCTACGGATTGATTCGCTTGAATTTGGAACTTCTTCCGAAAGCACACATTTACTTTGCACCGATTATGGCGGTGCTCGGCGTAGTTAACATTATCTACGGCGCGCTGAATTCCTTCGGCCAAACGAACATGAAGCGCCGCTTGGCGAATTCGTCGATTTCTCACATGGGATTCGTGTTGTTGGGTATTGCTTCCTTCACGGATTTGGGAATCAACGGGGCGCTGCTGCAAATGATTTCCCACGGTTTGATCGCCTCAGTATTGTTTTTCCTGGCTGGCGTGACTTACGATCGCACCCATACCATGATCATGGACGAGATGGGCGAGATTGGAAAAGTAATGCCGAAAGTGTTTGCCTTGTTTACAGCAGGCGCGATGGCTTCTTTAGCACTCCCCGGGATGAGCGGTTTTGCTAGCGAATTGTCAGTTTTTGTGGGCGTCGCAACTAGCGATATTTACGGTACTTCTTTCCGCGCAGTGATTGTGTTCCTGGCGGCAGTGGGACTGATTTTGACACCGATTTATTTACTCTCGATGCTGCGACAGTTATTTTACAACTGTGGAACATTGGCTGCTTGCGATCTAGAAGATCTAGATTTAAAGAATCAGCGAGATAATCTGGATGAAGCGGTTTGTTTCGGTAATAGTTGCGTTTTACCTGGTGACGCCAAGTTTATCGATGCTCAACCTCGCGAAGTGGCGATCGCATTTTGCTTCTTGATACCGATTGTCGGCATTGGTTTTTATCCAAACATGGCGATGCAGGTTTACGACGCAAAGACTGTGGCTGTTAACGCCGAAGTCCGCCAATCTTACACCCTCATCGTTCAACAAAATCCTCAGATTTATGCGAAGGGATTTTTGGCACCCAAAATTGCACAGGCTCCAACAGTACCTGCTTTGGGCAAAATTACTGGAACTCAATCTGCATCGGCTTTCGGGATTGTCAAGTAATTTTATCAAATTCTGTTTTTGTTAAAAATTGGGCGATCGCTTTTGTTAAAGGGCGATCGTTTTTTTGTTGCAGAAGGCAGATTTGACAGTTGACCTGGGACAGTTGACCTGGGACAGTTGACACAATCGTAGGGTGCGTCGCATCGCAAATTTATGCGAAAAAATCGACAATCGAGCGAGCGACGCACCACGCAGAATTGTAGGGTGCGTCGCATCGCAAATTTATGCGAAAAAATCGACAATCTCATAGATCCGCACCACGCACCGGGAGCATCAAGCGCGATCGCACTCTAATAAAAAATGCTTTTTTCGTAGGGTGCGTCGCCATCGAAAATTTATGCAAAAAAATCGACAATCTCATAGATCCGCACCACGCACCGGGAGCATCAAGCTTTTTTCGTAGGGTGCGTCGCCATCGCAAATTTATGGCAAAAAACCGACAATCTCATAGATCCGCACCACGCACCGGGAGCATCAAGCGCGATCGCACTCTAATAAAAAATGCTTTTTTCAAAAATGAGATACTCCCGACGCACCTTAGACTTCTTGCGCTCATTCACAAACTATTTTGATTTGAAATGAATCGGGTGCATCTCTATTTTGCAAGGGCGAAGCACCTGACGGCACACAATTTATTAGTGATAACCAGAGATTTACTGCCGTCAGGTGCTTCGCCCCTACGAGTATATCTGCAAAAATGAGATGCACCCAATGAATCTGCGTCGATCAGTATTTATTTGATTGACATTTGCGGTTGACCTATCATATCATTTCGGGTCGATCGCCATAACAAAAACGGTTCGCGCGTGCGTCCTGGCGTCCGCAGCCGGAGAGCGGACGCCAGGACGCACGCGCGATCGAATGAAGTTTATTGTACCATTGACAAAAACTCTTCCGACAAAACAATTTTTTGGCTAGTTTTATCAACTATCGTGTCAGGTGTGTAGTCGCTCGAAAAGTCGATTGAATTTACGGATTTTTTAGGGATCCACATCCTACAAATACTATTGCAGTATTTTTCAGAATTGGTGTAATTTGCCGGATCTGATACTAGCGCCGAATTCCTAAAATAATCTGAGCTAAATTTTCCCTAGCATATCCCACCTCAAGCATCGATTTATCTTCCAGCCCCGAGGCAACTTTCGTCAGGATATTTAGCGGTTCTTGGGAACCTACAGTTTTCATAAACAACACTTGCAACCGATTTTTAACTAATTCTACAATTGAGCGACTGCGAGCCTCTTTACTTTCTTTTTGTTGAGCAACACTCGTACTAAGATTGTGAGTTTTTAACAGCCACATTCTTTCTATTCCTTGCGTTTTTACTGTCTCCAAAACCTCCGCTTGAATCTGCTCGACTAATCTTTCGCTTACATATTGCACGATTAAAGGCTGAAGCCTAAAAACAGTTTGCCCGCTCTCACTGATTTTTTCGATTAAAAAGCGACGGCCGAGAGAATCGAGATTTTTTAGCAAATCGGAAAGGGACGAATTGACTAACATCTGCTCTCGCAAACTCGCTAGGGAAATCGGACTTTGAGCAATAGCCAGCCAGTAGGAAATCTCTTGTTCTGAATTTGACATTCGATCGAACTGCTGCGCGAGCAAATTGCTGATGTGTTCTTCAATAAATAACGCCGTCGCTTCCAAAAACTTGACAACATTTCCCTCAAAAAACTCGTTAATCGTTGTCGCCACAATCTTGATTGCTAACAGATTGCCTCCGTACCGGGCTAACAAGATTTCCCATTCTCTATCTTGGGCGGACAAACCTTTTTCTTTGAAAATATCTCGGGCTATTTCCTCGGAAATAGGAGGTTTTAAAAACCGCACTTTTTCTCCAGCTAGCAAAGCCATTTCCGTAGGTTCTTCGGCACTAACTAGGACAAAACAGCTCTGGTGATTGACTTCACAGAGCCGCACAATTAAATCTCGATATCCTTCACAGCCTTCGCGGTAATGTCCCGCTAGTTCTTCTGGTTGGAGCACTGCTTCAAAATCGTCTAAAATTATCAGACAGCGCTGCTTGCGCAAATACTCGACTAGACGCGAAATTTTGCTGTTAAAGTCGATCCTCTTCGAGGGATCCGCTAACGGCAGATCGGACTTTTGTGGGTTAGCAAAAAGTTGAATTAAGCTAGTGAGGAAGTCGGATGCTGTTGGTGCCGATCGCAGCGATCGCCAAATCACAAAATCAAACTCATGCTGTACCTGTTTGGCCAACTGCACCGACAGAGTTGTTTTGCCGCTACCGACCAGACCCAGCAGCGCTACTACGCGACAATTATCCGATACAATCCACTGGTTTAAAGTAGTTAATTCTTCAGTCCGCCCGTAAAAAACCGCAACATCCGGTGCTTGGCCCCAATCTTCCTGTCGGCGCCCGATTGGCATCTTGAATAGAGAGCCTTTACCTTGACTAAAATCGATCGCTCCCTGCTCGGTGTGGTATGAAAAAAGCAACTGATGCCTCAATTCCGAGAGTTTTCCAGGGCCGTTCCCCGCGATTTGAAACTTTTTGTAAACTTCGCCTAATCTTTTGCGAACTGCGATGTCGCTAATGCCAAGCTTGGTTGCGATGGTAGCCGTAGATTGACCGTCGAGAGCCATAAACACAGTCTCTAATTCGGCATCTGTGACACCGCGCTCTTTCGCGATCGTCTGCACAAAGTTTTGAGGAATCGGAGTAGTCAAGGTAGGAATCTCGCCTGTACTAAAAATCTATCTTCTATTATATTGTCTGAGTTCTCGCAGGCGAACAATTGAATCTGTCAATCTTCAGCTTGCTTGTCGGTCTTCGAGGACACTTTGAGATATTTATACCCCAATACGCTTGGGTTAATAATGTTTATTCCCCGGAGATCCCCCTCGCATACCCCCTACTCCCCCGGATAGTCGGGGGACGCTGCGGGCAAGTTCTTGTCCCCCCTTTTTGAAGGGGAGTAGGGGTCGAGTAGGGGGCTCTTGCTTCGGGGGGATCGGTGAGGACTTGAGTCCTCGGAGTTTTGATGAGGACTCAAGTCCTCACTACAAACATGATAATCGTTATTTTACCAGACATGGTATCATCTGTAGCAACCCTTTATCAGCCAAAAACCTTCGTACTAGCGCGGTATTCTTCCGGCGAAACCAGCCGCCAACTCCCATCGCCCAAAAGTTCCAAAACCTGCTGGTGATGTTTCAACAAACTCAATCGGTGGCCGACACTCACAAATGTAGTTTTAGTTGCTTGCAACTGCTCGTATAAATGTTGCTCGTTCTTCAAATCCAAAGCACTTGTCGCCTCATCCAAAATAGCATATCGCGGTTCTGTAAGCAACAATCTAGCAAAAGCTAAACGCTGCTGTTCTCCCAGAGACAAAATCTCAGCCCAATCTAAATCCGCATCAAAACCGCCCAATCTGTCCGGCAAATCTGCTAAGTTTACTGAGACCAAAACGCGGCGCAATTTGGCTTCATCAACCTCGCTGCTGGTGTTGGGATACAGAAGTTGCGATCGCAAACTGCCCAAAATCATATAAGGACGCTGGGGCAAAAATAGCATTTCTCCCAGTTCCGGCCGCGCCAAACGACCCGTTCCCGAGTCCCACAAACCCGCAATAGCCCGCAGCAAAGAACTCTTCCCAGCACCGCTTTGACCGACAATTAACAGTCCTTCCCCAGGCGACACCGCTACCGACAAATCCCTAATCAAAGTCTTTTCATGCTGGGGAGTATCTAAAGTAACGTGTGACAGCGTCAACTCAGAATCAACTACGACATCTATAGCAGTTACTCCGGCACGAGATACCGCCCTTTCTGCTGCCAAAGTATCTGTAAATACAGTCAAACGATTGATACTAGCTGCAAAAGAACTCAGCGGTTCAATCTGAGTTACAATCACTGAAAAAGCGCCTAAAACCTGACTGAAAGCAAAACCTGCTTGAGTGATATCTCCAAACTGGATTGTATCGGTTTTGTCGGCAAAGTAAGCTGGAGCCAGAAACAAAGCCGGAATAATCACAACAGCATATCCGTATCCAGTTGTGAAATAATCCAAGTTTCGCTGCCAGCCAATTAGCAAATTAAAATTTTGGAATACTTCCACGAACCGCTGCTTTATTTGAATCGATTCTCGCTCCTCCCCCCGGTAAAAAGCAATAGATTCAGCATGGTCGCGAATGTGAACCAGTCCGTAGCGGAAATTAGCTTCTTTTTTAAGTTGGTTAAAATTAAGAGGTACTAATCTTTGACCAAAAATCAGAGTGGCGACCGTCCCCAGAATAGCGTAGACAATCAGGAATATCGAAAGTTCTTTTGAGATCGACCACAGGATACCCGTGAAAGATATAATGTCAACTATTGAACCCAGGATTACGAGCAGAAATGCCAAACTTGTATGAGTAAAGGATTTGACATCTTCAGAAATTCGCTGGTCGGGATTGTCGATTTCCTTGTGTGAATTTATTTCGTAATAAGCCCGATTCTGAAAATACTTGTCCAGGAACTTATTTGTCATCCATTCCCGCCAGTAAAGAGCCAATTTATCTTGGGTGTAGCGGTAAACTACCACAATGGGAGTGCCGACTGCAAAAACCCCTGCATAGACAAACAGATACTTCCAGTAATTGAGCTGGTCTTTCTTTGCTAGTGCTGTGTTAAAAAAGTTACCGACGTAACTAATTATCACATTCAGACCGCTGACTGACAGCGACAAAAACAGCAGCAAAGTTAATAAAGCCCAGGGCTGCCAGTGCCGAGTCAGTCTGCCTTTGAAGCAGACAAAAGCACTGAAAGGAATAATTAGCATGAAAGCTACGATCGCAATTGCCGGCGAATTAATGATTCCTTGCAGCAAAGTGACTAAGCCCGCTGCAATACTGTTGACAAAAGCCGGAAAAAGAGCGGCACCCCCCAAACAGAACGCGCTGAGGAGTAGAAACATAGCAGCGAAGAGAAATATCAACAACAGCGCCACTAATCCCAGAAATATTCTGCCACCCCCAGGCTCTAAAGGATAAAAGTAAGGTTGGGCGATCGCAATAAATCTTTCCCACAACTGACGGTCAAATCGATTCATCTTTACTGTTTGCAAAACTACTTCAACTGTTCTAACATATCAAGTTTGATACCCCATTGTCGCAGTAATTTATTTGGGAGTTTAGGGAAGAGATTGGTCTCCTATGAGGTGCGCTGTCACGACTACAATTAAATTGGTTCGAGCGTGAGGACTTCTGTCCTCAGATTTTCATGAAGACTGAAGTCCGAACGGAACCTGATAACGCTTATTTTAGGGGACACGATCTTACCTTACAGACTTACCTAAAGAGGAAGACTTGTTTTCCGATTTAAGTTGTGGAGACGCAAACAGTTTGTAGGTTAGTTGTGGGGTGAATCTAAAATCTCAAATCTATGGGATCGGCAGAAGTGGCGGTTTCGCCGATCGACTCCGACGATAGATTGTAGTAAAATCGCTGGTTAATCCCCAAACTAACTTGCTTCATCCCCCAATACAAAACAGCAATTACGACAAATGTTGCAGCCATTACTACAAACGGACGCTTACCAATCAACTCATTCATTACGGTGTTAACCAACGCATCGGGATTCGTCACAATGTCCCAAGTGTTGAACCGGATAAATCGTCCTAAATAAATGCCGATCGCCGAAAGTGCGTGTATAGTTATCTCCGTTGCCAGAATAAATCTACCCCAACCCTGTTGTTTCAGATAGTAACCCAAACCCATCACCGACAGTACATATGCCTCAAATCCCGCCAGCATAAACACCAAATATTGCGGAATCAGCGCCAATGTCACCACCCACACCGAGTTCACCTCTTTAATCTGCTCGATCAGGTGAATGATATCAGTTAAAACGTAGGGCGCATTGGGCAAAAAGGCAATAAACCAGAAAAAACCACCCCACCAGCGGAGAGAGCGAACTCCGCGCTGCCGCAGTACCCAGATGTCTACAGCCATCAGTGCGAGCGTAATCGCGATCGCCCCCAAAACGTAAGTTGTGCCCACATCTTGCACAATGTGCTTCAGATAGGCTAAAACATGGCGTATGCTGGGCAAAAAAGTAGCGCCCAGGAGAATGCACGTACCCCACATCAGCCTGCGCGATCGAGGTTTGCGGAACAACCAAAAACTCAGGCCCAGCGGTACTAAACCTAAAAACAAATTCCAAGACATCCAGCGGACATTTTGTCCCATTACGGCGATCGCTTCCAGGATTAATTCCATCATGTCAGTTTTTATACAATTAAAGGTTTCATGCAGCACCGCTTCGGGAGCAGCTTGAATCTATCTTAGTCGGTATAGCAGAAGGAAGAGTTGACAGTTGACCTGGGACAGTTGACAGTCTGATTTGTAGGGTGCGTCAGCTCGCCACTTCTGGCTCCCCACCTGAAAATTCGGCTATGAGCTGACGCACCCTACAATATCTAAAATCTCAAATCTCAAATCTCAAATCTCAAATCTCAAATCCGATGACACACCCTACTACTGATAGCTTTTGCCGATCGGGATTTCGATCGCAAAAGTTGTTCCACATCCTATTTCCGAAATACAGTCAATCTTGCCCTTGTGCTTTTCTACCACAATCGAGTGCACGATCGACATTCCCAACCCCGTACCTTTCCCCACATCTTTTGTCGTAAAAAACGGGTTAAAAATGCGATCGAGTATCGCCTTCGGAATGCCCGTACCGTTGTCCGAAATTTCCACCCTCACAGTGTTCTGGGCCGTTACACCAGTGCAAATAACAATCCGGCCGCTCTTTGTCTCTGCTTCCCGAAGGGATAACTTTTGATATCGTTCTTCAATAGCATCAATTCCATTAGCAATAATATTCATAAACACCTGATTTAGTTGGCTAGCATAGCACTCCACCCGCGGCAGTTTCCCGAACTCCTTAATTACTTCAATTTCCCGGCGGCTGTCCCGACTCTTCAAGCGGTGCTGCAAAATCAACAAAGTGCTCTCAATTCCCGCGTGAATATCGACCGGCTTCATTGCCGATTCATCCAGCCGCGAGAAATTCCTGAGCGACAAAACAATTTGCCGGATGCGATCGGTTCCCACCTGCATCGAACCGACAAGTTTTCGTAAATCCTCAGCCATGAAATCCAAATCAATCTCTTGAATGCGATCGACAATTTTTGAATTAGGTTCGGGATACTCATGTTCGTAAAGAGTCACCAAATCTAGCAACTGTGTAGTATACTGGTGCAGATAATCAAGGTTAGCGTGAATGAAATTAACCGGATTATTAACTTCGTGAGCGATGCCAGCAACTAACTGCCCCAAAGAAGACATTTTTTCAGTTTGAATAAGTTGAGCTTGAGTAGAGCGCAATGACCGCAGCGCTGACTCTAACTCGACCGCTCTTTCTCTTTCTCGCACCTCGCTTTGTCGCACAGCTTCCTCTGCTTGTTTGCGAGTCGTAATATCCTGAGCAAATCCAATTATTACCTTGGGCTTACCCTCAGCATTCCTGCTAAAAATAGTATCCCGACTTTGCAGCCAAAACCATTCACCGTTTGCGGCCAGCATCCGGTAATCAATTTCCAAAACTTCGCCATCTTGAATTCCTGCAAAGCTCGCGTGATGTTCCAGAACTTTTGACAAATCTTCGGGGTTCATTAACTGAGGCATCAGTGATGCACCCATCGCTTGAATTTCGTCAAAGCTATAGCCCAAAATCGTGCCAACAGAAGAATTAGCATAGATATTTCGCTGTTCTTCCAAGTCGTAGAGATACAAAATACCGGGAGTAGCATCGGCGATTTTTTGAATAAACTGCTGGCTCTCTTGCAAAGCTAATTCAGCTTGTTTGCGACTGGTAACATCAATGCTGATGCCGTCCCAAAGAATATCGCCGTTTTCTTGAGCTTCAGGACGCGAAATTACCTGAAACCAGCGCATCTTGCCGGAAGGTAGCACCAGCCGTCCTTCCCACTGCCAAGGCTGCAACTTTTTGGCTGAAATAGCAACAGATTCGTCATAATTTTGGCGGTCGTCTGGATGAACCAAATCTGTTAGTAAAGCCGAATTTTGCAAAACAGCTTCCGGTTCTAACTCAAACATTTCTCGGGAAGCAGGACTCATGTAAGGGAAACTGACAGAGCCATCTGCACGCAACAAACATTGATAAATCATTCCCGGCAAATTTGCCGACAGCTTTTGGAATTTTGCCTCGCTTTGTCGCAGTGCTGATTCTGCTTGTTTGCGATCCGTGATGTCAGTAATTGAACCAACAATGCGGACTGCTTTTCCAGATTCGTCCCACAAAGCTTGTCCGCGACTGAGTATCCATTTGTAGGCGCTGTTGTAGCACCACAAGCGGTATTCGACTATGTAATGCGGGGTTTTCCTGTCTAAATGGTCTTGGAAAGCTTGCATTACTAAGTCTAAATCCTCGGGATGCGTGCTTCTGTTCCATTCCTCAAAGTAATCGAGATTAGGTCTTTGTTCGTATCCGGTAATTTCCAGAAATCTATCGGACAGAAATATTTCTCCTGTTTGCAAGTCCCAATCCCAAATGCCGTCATTGTTCCCTTTGAGTGCTAACTGCCAGCGTTCTTCAGTTTGCCTCAATTGGGCAGTTCTTTGTTCGACTCTATTTTCTAGTTCTTGATTGAGCTGTTTGAGACTGTCTTCTGCCTGTTTGCGCTCGATCGCAATTCCCGCTAAATGCCTGACAGATTCGATCAATTGCAGCTCAAAATTTTCGGGAGTGCGCGGTTGGGAATAATACATGGCAAAAGTTCCCAAAACTTGACCCTGAGATGATAAAATAGGAGTAGACCAGCAAGCTCCCAGTCCAAAACTCAAGGCTAAATCTCGATAATTTGCCCACAAAGGATCGGTAGCAATATCTGTAACGATTACCTGTTCGCAGCGATAGACAGCAGTGCCACAAGAACCAACATCCGGGCCGATGGCTACGCCATGAATAGCAGCATTGTAACTTTCTGGCAAACTGGGCGCGGCTCCGTGCAGCAAATGTTCGCCGTCTGGAGCTAGAATTAAAATCGAACCCATGACATCTTTCGATTGCTGTTCGATAATTTGAACTAAAGTATTTAAAGTATCGCCAAGAGTTGCGCCCTGAGCAATCATTTCTAAAATTTGTTTTTGACCTGTCAACCAATTTTCAGCTTGCTTGCGATCCGTAATGTCGCGGGCCATCCAAATAACAGTGTTTTCCTGCATGGGCGCAATGTTAGCGGCAAACCAAATGTCTTTGTTGTCAATTTGCAGGCTGTATTCTAGTGAATTGGTCTGCTTTGTGTTGGCGGTAAGTCGAATTTGAGTGAGAAAAAAATCTGCTAATTCTGGTGGCAGGATTTCGTGCAGACTTTGGCCTATGAGTTCTGCTGGCGGTTTGTACAAAAGTTCGGGATTTGTGGGCGCAATTTTCAGGTAGCGTCCCTGCGTATCAATCACGAAAATTACGTCCTTCATTGCCGCGAATAAAGCTCGAAGTTCCGATTCAGAAGCTTGCAGGGCGATTTCAGCTTGTTTGCGATCGCTAATGTCGCGCCCCACGAAGATGAAAGTGTTGTCCTGCATCGGCGACATCTTGCCAACAAACCACCTTTGTTCGCTGCCAATTTCCAGGTTGTATTCAAAGGTACAGGTTTGATTCGTAGCGGCAGCGATGCGGATTTTATCCAGAAAAAATTCTGCTGTTTCTGGAGCGAATATATCGCTGACTTTTTGACCGACAAGTTCCGCCGGCGGCTTGTACAAAAGTTCGGGATTTGTCGGGGCTATTTTTAGGTAGCGTCCTTCGCTATCGATGACAAAAATAATGTCGTTCATGGCAGCGAACAAGGCCCGAAGTTCTGATTCGGAAGCTTGCAGGGCGATTTCAGCGTTTTTGCGATCGCTAATGTCGCGCCCCACTCCTTGATATTCGATCGCCGCACCTCGAACGTCAAAAAATGCCCTGTCAGTCCACTGTATCCAGCGAATTTCGCCCTGGTCGATCGTGACGCGGTGTTCCCAGGTAACAGCGGGATTTTCTAAGCTTAAAGAATTGAAAATATCGCTGCACAAGTTTCTATCTTCTTCCCAAATCAAAGGCATAAAAGAATTGCCGATCAGCTCCGATCGCGATTTATTGAAATAGCGGCAGTAGGCATCGTTGACAAAAGTAATAATTCCGCTCGGCAAAAAGCGGCAAATCAATTCGGTTTGGTCTTCGACAATCCCTCGATAGCGAGATTCGCTGGCTTGCACTGCTGCTTCTGCTAAGACGCGATCGCTAATGTCTGTACCGACGAACAGCAGCCCAATCGATCGTCCTTTGGCATCGAGCAAAGGTTTGTTTCTCCAGGCTATCCAGACTTTTTCCCCATTGCTGCGGATGTTTTCATTCTCGTGTTTGAAGTATTTCTCCGGCTCGGCCACACAGTCTCGAATCATGATGGCTAAGTGATTTTTCGACAAATCGGCCGGATCTACAATTGTGCCGATCGCACTTTTGCCAATTATTTCTGCTTGTGAATACCCAAAAAAAGTTTCCGCAAACTCATTAAAAAAAGTAATCTTGCCCTCACTGTCTAACTGCACAATAATGCTGTTAGCATTCTCAACCAGTTGCCGGTACTTAGCTTCGCTGGCGCGCAGCTTCGCAGGGCCGTACACCCAGCTAAACACCACCGCAGAGCTCAAAACGGCCAGCAAGCCGCCTCCCCCGAGCAGCCACCCGCGAAACGGCGAATTCTGTGGCCATCCTCCCGCCGGAATTGCTGCCAACTGCCAGGAACCGTTGGGCAAAGTCACTTCCAGCACCACGGGATTGCTCTGAAAAATCGAGTTGTCGCCGAAAAACACCTCCCCCGACACTCCCTTCCCGTCTTTGCCCCTCAGGGCGTATTGCAGCTTAGCTGAGGGGTCATTGAGGCCTCCTTCCTCAAGCAGGGCATTTTTGTCGAGGATCAGGCCGATCAACCCCCAGTAAACTCCTGTTTCGGGCTCGGCGCCGGCGGGTGTGAGAAAAATGGGCGATCGGCTGACGAAGGCCACGCCCCCCTCCAACAATTCCACGGGCCCAGCTAGCAAAGTTTTTCTGGTGTTGATGACTTCTTCCACCATTAGCCCCTGTTCGGGTATCGCCATCAAGTCAATCCCGATCGCCCCTTCATTTCCCTCCCGCGGATAAATGTAAGCGATCGTCGTGTTTTTCACTAAACTGATGTTGCGAATGCCGGTTTGCTGTGCCACCAAAATTCTCGCCGTGGCTGCAAACTCGGCTGCGGTGATGTTTGGGTTGTGGGAAATGTCAGCCACCAAACCCCGGAGCAAAAACAGCCGGGAATTCAAAGAGCTTTCCAGCTTATAACGCACTGTGCTGAGCCGATCGATCGTGCTAGCGCGGTTGTGCAGCAAAAATCGCTCTTGTTGCGATCGGTCTAAAATACCAACTCCGACCAAAATTGCTATTAATGTCGAAATTGCGGCTAAATACGCTGAAATTTGGAATTTTTTAACCTGAAAGTATTCCATTGGTGGGTAGTTCAACTATATTTTTAAGTATTTAGATAGATTTATAGCCTTTCTCAGAAAGATGAGGTACTTGACGGGCTATGGGCTATGGGCTATGGGCTATGGGCATAGGCCAAACCGGACATAGGGCATAGGCCAAACCGGACATACCTCACCACGCTTGAGAACCGCTATAGTTTAATTCTATTTCTGTAGGCAGATGCAAGATTTCCGATCTGCGGGGCTTTGCGCAACTGGGCGGGAGTTTTTTGTACTGTATGACACTCAGTACCGCAGCGGTGCGATCGGTAGGGTGCGCCCCCATCGCACCGCTGCGGCACGGCATCGCTCCCGAAACACGGGATTTGTTGGCTAAAATAAGGCTAGCAATAATTTTTGTCAGTGCTGGGCGCAAATCATTCATAGGGGCAATTTGATGCAGGAACAGTTGATGGAAGCGATCGCCCCTTACCGCGATCGCGTAGATTATCTAGAAGTTCGCCTCGAACAAAGCGAGTCAACAGCAATTAGTTTTCGCGGCCCTCAGTTAGATGCAGTCAACCGCAGTTTCAGTCTCGCCGGCGGCATCCGCGCCTGTCACAAAGGCGGCTGGAGTTTTGTAACATTTAATGGTTTAGCTGAATTAAAAGCTCGCATAGAAGAAGCTGTCGTGCAGTCTCGTTTAGTTGGGAGCGAAAAAACTGTACTAGCAGATGTCACTCCGATTCAAGATTATGTAGCCGTGGAATTAGGTCGCGATCCGCGATCGATTACTCTAGCAGAAAAACGCAAGTTGCTCGAATCTTACAACCAATTGTTGTTAGATCACGACCCGCGAATTCAGACGACAATGGCTGGTTACAGCGACAGATTTGGGATTACTTATTTTGTAAATTCTCAAGGAACTTGCATTGCTCAAGAGCGTTTGGATGTGACGGGGCGCTTCGGGGCGATCGCCCGCGGGGAAGGTGGTGTTGTCCGCCAAGGGTCTGAGTCGATTCATTCGCGATCGGATTACAATGTCTTGACAAATATTGAAGATCGTGTTAAGAGCGCGGCGGTGCGAGCTGTGGGCCAACTAGAAGCAAAACCGGTGAAAGGCGGCCAATATCCGGTGATTTTAGACCCTTATTTGTCGGGAGTATTTATTCACGAAGCTTTCGGCCATTTGTCGGAAGCTGACGGCATTTACGAAAACCCGAAAATGCAAGAATTGTTGACTTTGGGTAAGCCTGTGGCGATCGAACAATTGAACGTAATTGACGACGCAACTTTGCCGGGATTACCGGGAACTTTGAAATACGACGACGAAGGCGTGCCCGCTCAGTGCAAGCATTTAATTAAAAATGGAGTTTTAGCAGCGAGAATGCACAATCGCGAGACTGCGGGCAAAATGGGCGAAAGTCCGACTGGAAATGCCCGGGCCCTGAGCGCCACTTTTATGCCGCTGGTGCGGATGACTAATACGGCGATCGAATCTGGGGCACATTCTTTCGACGAAATGGTGGGCGACATTGAGGAAGGAGTCTATGCAGTACGGATGTTGGGAGGACAAACTAACGGCGAAATGTTTACCTTTGCAGCAGCCGAAGGCTTCATGATTCGCGACGGCAAATTAGCCGAACCCGTGAGTGATGTCACCTTAAGCGGCAATGTATTTCAGACTTTAAAGGATATTGAGTCGATCGGCAACGACTCAGTTTATGCCTGCGGCGGTTGTGGAAAAGGCGGCCAAGGCGGTTTGCCGGTAAGTGTCGGCGGCCCCCATTTGCGCATTAAAAATGTTGTAGTCGGAGGAAGATAATACCATTTTCGATTGGGGATAAATGATATCGCGTTCGATTTACCCTAGTTCGTAGTGCGGACTTCAGTCCGCTTTTAGATTGCGGACTGAAGTCCGCACTACGAACCAATCACCCTAGTTCGTAGTGCGGACTTCAGTCCGCTTTTAGATTGCGGACTGAAGTCCGCACTACGAACCAAGCGTTTTTGTTATGGTAGTCGATCGGTCATATCACCCAAAAGTTCAATAAAAACCCCGGTTTCTTGAAGAAACCGGGGTTTTTTCTACCAACTAAGAGAGGAGTGAAAAATCACGCTAGTAAGGGTTGCGGGAATTCTGCATTTCTCGCGCCACCCTCTAAACCAAACTACGGGCAAATTTTAGTGGCCGCTTCTTAAAGCTGTCTCATCTCATCTTCAAGCACCCGAACCAAATCATGGTTGCCGCTGGCTCTAGCTACTTCGATGCGGTGCGTCAGTTGCTTTTGAATGTTAGCGCGGTGGGTTTCAGCGATTTTTTTTACGTTTTGGCGATTTGTGTTCATGGTGAACGTTCCTTATATTAAATTTGGTGTAACTCCTACTTCTTTAATATAGCGCATAATTTCAAAAAGTATCTAAAATTACAAAAAATTCACAGTTATTGACCGATCGCACACAATACTATATAATCTTTGCCATAAGTCAATAGCGATATCTTGACAATCTCCACAATCTATCTAAATATATAGAACCCATTTGAGATCTATTCTGCGTAAATCTGAGAAACCGGGTTGATCTCTATATTTCTCGTGACCCAACCAAAAACTCGTAGAAACCCGGTTTCTTGCCCCTTGCGTAAATCTCACAAACCGGTCTCTCTCTATATTTCTCGTCACCCAACCCAAAAACTCAAAGATGTCAAATGGGTTCTATAGACGCGGGCAAGTAGGGACACGGCACTGCGCGTAGCCTTGTCAACAATCGCCTGAAACCCTTTTGATCTCTCGTTTATAGCCTCTTGCGAGATCCCCCTCGCATCCCTCTTAGGTCGGGGGACTTTGAGAGTGACTCTTGTCCCCCCCGACTATCCGGGGGGCGCCGGGGGGCTCTGGCCTTAGTCGCCAAACAGCATTCTCTGACTGCGTTTGAGGTGTTTGTTGACACGACGGATGGCATTGCCGTTTCCCTACCCAGAGATGCAGCTTTGAACAAATAGTGTTATATTTGTGCGATCGTCCCCAAAGCCTCTACCAACTGCTGAAGGTGTGCGAGCTCGTGAGTTGCCATCAGCGAAATCCGAATTCGGCTGACGCTGACAGTCGGAGGGCGAATCGCCACAGCAAAAATACCCATCTCCTTGAGGAAGCTGCTAACTGTTAAAGCTGTGGCTGCATCTTTTAACCGCAGACTGAAAATTGGGGAGAGGGAATTGCTAATTGCTAATTGGCGATTGGTAATCGCGCTATATTTAAAAGTTTCAATATTTTGCTGCAACCGAACTCGGCGCTCTGGTTCTTGCTGTACAATTCTCACAGCTTCCAAAGCAGCCGCTGTGTCAGCAGGCGTCAATGCTGTAGTATAAATCCAACTCGCAGCTCGATTGCGCAGAAAATCAATTAAAGCAGCAGAGCCCGCAACGTAGCCGCCCAAACTTCCCAAAGCTTTGCTCAGCGTGCCAACTTGAATTAGTGGCAATCCCGTACAGCCGAAATGTTCTGCGCAACCGGCACCGCTAGCACCGAAAACTCCTGTAGCGTGAGCTTCATCTACTAATACCATACAGTTAAATTCCTCGCCCAAAGCTAACAACTGCGGCAGCGGGCACAAGTCCCCATCCATGCTGAAGACGCTATCGCTAATAATTAAACACTTGCGGTATTTGGCGCGATTTTGCTCTAGCTTGGCCTTTAAATCCTCAAGGTTGCAGTGACTGTACTCAAGCGTCTTTGCACCGCTGAGTGTGGCTCCGTTTTTGAGGCTCGAATGGTTGTACTTGTCAGATAATATCAAATCGCGCTGGCCGACAACTGATGCGATCGCCCCTAAATTCGCTAAATATCCCGAACTGAATACTAAAGCGTCTTCGGTTTGTTTTAAATTAGCAATAGCCAGTTCTAACTGTCGGTGCAAATCGCGGTGTCCGCTTACCAACCTCGAACCCGTCGCACCAGTACCAAATTCCTTAGTTGCAGCCATCGCCGCTTGAATCAACCTGTCATCGCCCGCAAGTCCCAGATAATCGTTGCTGGCAAAGTTAATCAGCCGGCGGTTTGCTAATTTTACCACAGGCCCGGGGCTGCTTTCGATCGATTGTGGCGATCGATACCAATCGGCCCGGCGAACAGTGTCCAGGGACTTCTCTAGCCAAGCGTAAGGGTCTGCGTTCATATTGTTTAGCGATCGGGTAATAAGTTATATTGTCTTATAATCAGTCCCTGCCTATCACAGAAGCATATGCCACTCACTAAAAAATACAGATTAGTCACCCGCAGTGATTTTGACGGTCTTGTCTGTGCCGTTTTGCTCAAAGAACTCGATTTGATCGACGAGATTAAATTCGTGCATCCTAAAGATATGCAGGATGGAAAAATCGAAATCACAAATGACGATATTACCACCAATTTACCCTATGTTGAGGGAGTTCATCTAGCTTTCGATCACCATTTCAGCGAAACTCTCAGACATGACAAAATCAAAATCAATCACATCATCGACCCCTATGCAGCTTCCGCAGCTAGGGTGCTGTACAAATATTATGGAGGTCAACTAAAGTTTCCGACTATTTCCGACGCGATGATGGTCGCAGTTGACAAAGCAGATTCCGCTCAATTTGCCAAAGAAGAGGTTTTGCATCCAGAAGAATGGGTGCTATTAAATTTCTTAATGGACGCCCGCACCGGATTGGGCAGGTTTAAAGAATTTACGGTTTCCAATTATCAGTTAATGATGGAGTTAATCGATTATTGCAAAAATCATACCATCGCTGAAATCTTGCAGCTTCCTGATGTGAAAGAAAGAGTAGACCTTTACTTCGAGCAATCAGAAAAATTTCAAGACCAAATACAGCGCTGCGCCAAAGTCTATGATAATTTAGTCGTTTTGGATTTGCGCAACGAAGATGTGATTTATGCCGGAAATCGTTTTGTAATTTACGCTTTGTTCCCCGAGTGCAATATCTCGATTCACGCACTCTGGGGACTGAAGCAACAAAACACTGTTTTCGCCGTTGGTAAGTCAATCTTTAACAAAACTTCTCAAACTAATATTGGGGAGTTAATGTTAAAATATGGCGGCGGCGGGCACCTGAATGCCGGAACTTGTCAGATTGACAATGATAAAGCTAGTAAAGTTTTGAAAGAGTTAATTGCTCAAATCGAGCAAAAGGGTTAAATTAGCTTGATATTTTTTGCAGTCAGGACTTGAGTCTTTAATTCTTGGAATTTTTCGGACTGAAGTCCTTACTACGAACCTTTTGCGGACTGAAGTCCTTACTACGAACCTTTTGCGGACTGAAGTCCTTACTACGAACCTTTTTCGGACTGAAGTCCTTACTACGAACCTTTTGCGGACTGAAGTCCTTACTACGAACCTTTTTCGGACTGAAGTCCTTACTACAAACTGGAATTTTGCGGACTGAAGTCCTTACTACAAACGGGGTTTTTTTGGACTGAAGTCCTTACTACAAACGGGTTTTTTTGGGCTGAAGTCCTTACTACAAACGGGGTTTTTTGGGACTGAAGTCCTTACTACAAACGGGGTTTTTTGGGACTGAAGTCCTTACTACAAACGGGAATTTTGCGGACTGAAGTCCTTACTACAAACGGGGTTTATTCCTCAAGGTTTTGAGGTTGTGGATTTGGGGGGTTGAGATTTTCGGAACTGCGGCCTTTGACTGGTGGTAAATGGTCTACTAAACCCATATCAAAAGCGACATCCGGCAAATCGGCAGCTTTATATTTTCCGGGCTCAAACAATCGCCCGGGAGTAAAACAAGGTTGCTTCAATTGTACCACTTCGCTAGGTGAAAACATTCCCCTAAACATTTTGCGTTCGAGTCCCATGATTTCCGCTCCTAAAACAACTCTCGCATTAATCTTAGCAATTTTTTGCCCGTCGCTTCCCAATTAAACGAATCCGCCGTCTCTCTAGCTTTTTGTGCTACCTGAAAACGCATCGGATCTTCCACAATTTTTCGCAACTGTTCGCGAACAGACTGAACATTTGGTTCTGCCCAATGAGGAGAATTTCTGATTTTTAGATACTGAGTATCGTAACATTCTCCGACGGGAATTAGATCGCAATCAATGGGATAGCAGTTAGCAGTATTGGCGTACTCCGTGGGGCCGCCGTACAGAGTCATAGCGACGGGTAAACCCGCAGCAAAGGCATCCAAAATCTTGATAGCAAAACCCTCCCCGCGAAACGGTGCTAAAAAAGCATCTGCTGATAAGTATAAATCAGCTAGTTCTGCTTTAGTATAAAATTTAGGCCTGACGTGAACTTTTGACTTTAACTTGCCGAATTGCTTTTCGATATTTAGGATATGTTCGACTATGATATCAGGATTTTTGCCGCCATCTTTGATAATTAACTCTACGTTGGCATCATTTTTAAACTCTTGATAAAATGCTTGAATGGCGAGATCCGTGCCAAATCTATACAAATCAAAAGAATTGGTCATGTGCAGAATATATTTTACATCTTTTTGGGTTTTTTGCGGTCTGGGAGAATAGAGTTGCGAGATTAAAGGATTGAAACCTAGAGGTATGACTGAGACTTTTTTGGCCGGACACCCAGCTTTGATTAAAACGTTTTTAGAATATTCGCTTACGGCTAGGATGTGGGATGAATTGTTGACAGCATCGTAGATCCAGTAATCATAATCATCATCGTTTTTAGCGAATTCGTAATTGATGGCAAAAAATTCTAAGTTGAGATGTCCGTTGAGCTCTTTGAGAAAATAAGGTTTCCAGTAATGAGACCATTTGATCTGAAATAAGTCTGATGGTGCGGTGTTCATCCACTTCGCTAGCAGGTGGTTTTCTTCGGCTGTGGAATTGCGGGTGACGTGAGAGGCGATTGTCGATGGTTCGACAGAAATAGGAATTCCCATTTTGTCTAAAGTTTTCGCCAGCGATAGGGTAATGTCGGCGAAGGAATTAAAGTGTTGAAAGCCGACGTTAAAGTGAACCATAGTTAGTAGTCAGTTGTCAGTTGTCAGTTGTCATTAGTCATTAGTCATTAGTCATTAGTCATTAGTCATTAGGATTGTAGGGTGCGTCAGGTGAGAAGGTTTTAAATACAAACTCAGGATTTTTGCCCTGACGCACCCTCGGGTTTGTGAGGGTTTATTAATTAAACCATTTATAAAAAAAATAATTGTGCAAGCCTCCACGTGTAAGATTGTAGGGTGCGTCAGGTGAGAAGGTTTTAAATACAAACTCAGGATTTTTGCCCTGACGCACCCTCGGGTTTATTGAGGGTTTATTAATTAAAATTTTTATAAAAAATATTTGTTCAATCCTCAAAGTGTAAGGTGCGTCGCCGTGAAATTGTCGATATAATTTAAGGATTTTTGATGGCTCCGCACCCTACGACTACTAAAATGTAAGGTGCGTCGCTTGATGATTTTGCATATAATTTGGGGATTTTTGATGGCTCCGCACCCTACGCATCAAATCTCAAATCGCCCATGCTATGATTTTGCTAAGATGCCGATCGCACTAAAATGACTGTACAGTCACAACCGCGCGCCACAGCTTCCGGGATGTTCCCCTGAATCACCTGTTTGAGGAGCCCTTCGCGACTGGCTCCCAGGACGATCGCATCGCACTGATCGTTTTGAGCCAAATCAATTAAAGCATCCGAAACCGACTTAGCGCAAACCGCAGTCGCGATTACCGAACAACTAACCCGCCCCTGAATAAACTTCGCGGCTTGCTTTAATTCGGCGCGCGAGGGCTCCGCAACAGAAGGCTGGTGCACCTGACACAATTTAATCTCCGGTAGAGCACTCGCAGCCACGAAAGCAGGTAACAGCCGCAAAGCCGCAGCTTGCTTGTAACTGCCGCGAATTGGTACTAACCAGCGCTGCAAACCCATCAGCGTGTGCAATCCCAATTCTGGCGCCGGAATCTCTGCATTCGGCGGGGAAAGTTCTGTCTCAAAAGTGGCTGATGAATCTGAGGCCGCAAATGTGGAATTCTGGGCGTCGTCAACTCCTTCAGCATTTAACTGCCATTCTGTAGACGCATATTCCCGCGCGCTGCTAGCTGATAAAAACTCATTTTTCTGGCGCGTTACTAATAGTTTTTCGCTCCACTTCACTAAAACTACTTCGCAACCAGCTTGCCGAATTACCGTATCGACTACATCGCCAAAAATGCGCCCAGTTGTGGATATTTCGCCTTGCCAGCCCATCAAAATTAAGTCAATGTGGCGCTCCCTAATTGTCTCTAAAATCGCGTGTGGCACGTCGTGAGCTACCCGGATTTGAGTGTGTACTGGCAAGTTCCAATTGCGGATAATGCGCTCGGCTTGTTGCAGCAGGCGGCGGCTTTTTGTGGTTCGCACTGCGCTTTCTGAGGGGGAACTGTTGCGCGGTACTGTGATGATTTGCAGGCATTCTAATTCGTAATTGCGATCGCGCGCGATGGCGGCCGCCAGTCGCAGCAAGGCGGGTGCTGTTTGCGGGTTGGACAGCGGCACTAATAAGCGGCCGTTTCCGACTTGCGGAGCTCTGGTTTGATAGACTACATAGGATGGTTCTGGATGCGGGCCTTGGGTTGTTTCTCCGCTGAGGCGATCGGATTCTACTCGGATAATGTCGCTGCGGGTAATAATTCCGACTAAATGCCGTCCTTCTACAACCGGCAAGCGGCTGAGATTGTAGTTGTTCAGCCTGTACAAAACCTCACTTAAAGTATCGGTTGCTCTTACCGTGATTGGCTGTACTGTCATAAATTCTTTCAGCAGCGAGTTGCCGGAAAAATTGCGCTTGCTGGCATTTGCCAAATCGGTTTGACTGATAATGCCGACCAGTTTACCATTTTCAACTACCGGAAAGCCGCGGTGGTGCGATCGCGAAAATGCCTGGATCACTTCATCGAAAGTTAGCAGGCTCGACAAAGTTTCCACTCGGCGCTGCATGACGTTAGCTGCGATTAAGTCGCTGAGAGTATCGGTGGCGGGTTTTTCCTTGGTTAGCTGAATGCCGTTCAACTCCAAAAGGCGATCGTACAGCGAGCCCTTGTCTACCTTTTCTGCGACTAAATAAGCAACAACAGAACAAATCATCAAAGGTAGCACTAATTTGAAATCCGCCGTAATTTCAAACACAATTACTACCGCCGTAATCGGCGCCCTAGAAACCGCGCAAAAAAATGCTCCCATGCCTGCAAAAGCATAGGTTGCTGGCCAACCGACGCCCAGGGAATTTGCTTGCACAATTCCCACTATATGACCGAGTGCAGAACCTATAACTAGAGAAGGGGCAAATAATCCTCCGGGAGCTCCAGAAGCAGCAGAAATAATTGTCAGAAAAAAATGAGCGACAAAAGCAATTAAACTCGTTGTAGCATTGGCTTCCCCGGTCAGCAGAAATTCCCGCAATCCCGTATTGTTGCGGAAACTCTCTGGCAGAAAACCTATTACTAAGCCGCAAATTATACCTGCTACAGCAATTCGCATGGGCAAGGACAATTTAAGAACCCGCTTGTTAAATTGCAAACTAGCTATAATCCCTTTGCTAAACAAAGCTCCGAACAATCCTGCTAAAACTCCTAACAGTATATAGAACGGAATTTCC
Organism: Microcoleus sp. Aus8_D2; assembly: GCF_036702665.1. Taxonomy (NCBI): domain Bacteria; kingdom Bacillati; phylum Cyanobacteriota; class Cyanophyceae; order Oscillatoriales; family Microcoleaceae; genus Microcoleus; species Microcoleus sp. Aus8_D2. The sequence goes on along the minus strand of NZ_JAUBUN010000011.1, from coordinate 53,359 downwards.
TGAGCTGCAAAACTGGTTTGATATTCGCGAAGGTTCAAATTTAAACTATCGCCACCCAAAAGTTGGGAGACAACTGCACCGATAAATGAAGCGATAATTGCAGTCCCTAAAGTTAATCCTGAAACATCGTGCAGGAGTTCTTCAACTACAAACAAAACTCCCGCAATGGGAGCGTTGAAACCAGCAGCTAATCCCGCCGCCGCACCGCAAGCAATCAATTGCCGGCGGTAGTCTGGGGAGGTAGGCATCAAGTGACCGATCCAACCTGCTAAAGATGCTCCAATTTGGACAGTCGGGCCTTGCCTTCCGAGAGTTAAACCGGAACCAACTGCTAAAATAGTGGTGAGAAGTTTGGCAACAGCTACTCGGAAATCTAAGGAAAGATTGACGCCGCCGAGAGCAGCTTTGACGTGAGGAATGCCGCTCCCGGCAGTTTCGGGAGCCAAACGTTCAACCAAGAAACCTGTTAGCAACCCACCAAATAAACCGACGCTGGGGAGTAATATCCAAGCTGGAATTACGGCGGAGGTTGCAACTCGCCAACTGCCGAGCCACCCGACTCCTAATTTGAGCAAGACGCCTGCCAGTCCGGCGATTAAACCAATCAGGCAAGCTTCAAAGATAGCGAGGCGTTTTGGTCGTAAAAACAGTTGAGATTCGATGACCCTGGAAGGTTCCCTAAATTGTTTAGGGATAGAAATGTACGGCATAAATAGCGTTTATTGCCTGCAAATTGTCTGCTCGGTTAGAGTTTAGCAAGAAATCGCTGGGTTTGGGAAAATATAACTAATTTTTAACCGGAGGTTCACGCAGATTAACGCTGATTAATTTTATATGTTTATAGAACAATAGTTCGGACAGTTTTTTAACGGTTTTGTAAGCCGATCGCGAGGAAGCCCTGCCATTTTTAACGCATTTTAGGAAACTTAGGGCTGGACTCAAACGAAAGAAAAAATAGCCCACTATATAGCCAGTAAGGGTTTCGGAGACTCGACTAGATCTAAAACTGTCCTTCGTATTCATAGAACCCATTTGAAATCTTGCGATCGCTCATAGCAGTGGAAGAGCTCATAGCAGTCGATTTACCATAACAAGTACGGAAGAACTACTTCCCTGATTTGTTGAGACTCACTTTGCTGAGGATTAGATTGCCCATTTGGTAAATTCAATTCCTTTAACACAACAACCCTCAAAAGTCAACACTAAACCACCCTCATCGCAAAAGATCCGACTTTTCCGATTGAAGCTCCGACTTTTCCGACTTAAAGATCCGACTTTTCCGACTTTTACAAACAGCCGCCTGCTGAAATAATACAGATAGCGAAAGTCAACCCTCGCTCCCTTGGGTTCTATATGCAGTTGGATATTTGTGAACTGTAACAGGTAATTTTTATTTTTGGCAAATTAATTGAGCGATCGCCACCGATCGATGAAAAAATATATCTCAGGGGGGATGCGGGGTGATGGCGATCGTCAATCAGCAGATGATCTCGCCCTGTCCTCAGACCCAATCGCTATCAGAAGCAGTTAAGAAAATTATTAGAGGCTCGTTGTTATGACTACTCAATTCAGATTGCCGGATGACTTAAAAGATCCCCAAGGCACAAAGCGCGAAGACAGAAAGCTGTTCGCCGAAGACCAGTGGTGGCTGTTCAACACTGGGCAGAAAATAAAATTCAGACCATTGGTAGGCGTAGAGGAAGGTACTCCCGGCATCGATCTCAACGTGTTGCCTCTATGGCCGCAGTATACGGGCAAAGGCATCAAAGTCGGCGTCATTGATAATGGTATCGATGGCGCACACGAAGATCTTAAGGATAACTTCAATAAAGATCTGTCGCTGGAAGAAAAGTTTGGCGGGCCGTTTCCAGTAGATACACCTAAAAAAACATCCGATCACGGTACCTCTGTAGCTGGGATTATCGCAGCTGAAAGAAACGATAAGGGCACAGTGGGTGTTGCTTATGAAGCAACGATCGCTGCTTACAAATTCGCTGGTGAAAGTAAGCTTCCAAGTTTAAAGGCGCAAACTAAATTCGATGTTTCTAGCAATAGCTGGGGGGGCAGTTCCAGCTTTGATTTTGGCAATTCCAAGGAGATCGCAGAAATCAAAAACGCCGTCACCAGCGGCCGCAGCGGGTTAGGCACTGTATTTGCTTGGGCTGGGGGAAACGAGCGAACAAATTTTAACCCAAACTTGCCTGCTGCAGAACAGCGAGGAAGAAATGTCAACTCAGGCGATTACGAAAGCAGTCGGTATGTAATTGCCGTAGCTGCGATCAACAATAAGGGAGTTGTTGCCTCTTACAGCAATCCAGGCGCGCCACTTCTGGTCTCGACCTTCGGCGATAGTCCTGCCACCATTGCCACTGTCGATCGTACCGAGGATAAGGGCTACAACAGAAAGGACAACCAATTATTCAAAAACAGTAAGACTCTAATAAATTTTCCAAACACCAACTACACCAACGACTTTGACGGCACGTCGGCAGCGACGCCGATGGTTTCGGGGGTTGTCGCTTTAATCCTGCAAGCCAATCCCAAACTCGGCTACCGCGACGTTCAGGAAATCCTGGCTTACTCAGCCCGCAAAAACGATCCCAACAATCAAGTAGTTAAAAGCAGCCAATATAAATCTGGGACAATTCCCAAAGATACTTGGACGTTTAACGGGGCTAAAAATTGGAACGGCGGCGGCCTCCACGTCAATCACGACTACGGTTTCGGGCTAATCGATGCCACCGCAGCAGTGCGTTTGGCCGAAACTTGGCAATTGCGATCGGGATCGGGAACTGCCAAAAATGAAGCGGCAACTGCGACAAATGAGAAATCTCAACTTGTCAAGTTGACGCCAGAATCGGGGGTAGATATCCCTGACAATAACCCCGCAGGGATCAATCAAACCTTCAAGATTACTCAAGGCATCAACATCGACAAGCTCGAACTAGACTTGAATATCGAGCACGGTCAATTTCAAGACTTAGTAGTTAAGCTGACTTCTCCTGACAAAACCGAGAGTGTAATTCTCGATCGCCTCCCTTACTTCACCGATGACGGGGATAAGGGTTTCAAAGGCACAACCATTAACTTTACCTTCGGCAGTTCCCGCCACTGGGGAGAAACCGGCATTGGGGATTGGACGCTGAACATTTCCGATAATAGCAAGGACAACGACGGCAAAAATGATGGCACAAATTACTTTAACTTTTCCATTTATGGCGACAAGGCACCAGCAGAACTAACCAGCGGCAAAAATATCGGCAAACTCAAAGGCGCAACTTTGCGATTGTACGGCGACGACATTATTAATGACAACACCTACGTCTACACCAACGAGTTCGCTAGTTTCACCGCAGCAGGCGATAGCCGCAAAACACTCAGCGACACCAACAACGGCAACGACATCATCAACACCGCGGCAATTACCGATGACGTTATCGTCAACCTGACTCCCGGTTCAACCAGTTTCCTACGCGGCCGCGATGTGACAGGGCGTCAAAAACTCGATCCACAAACCCTCACCATCGCCCCCGGCAGCATCATCGAGAATGTTTTCGCCGGCGACGGAGATGACTCGATCGTCGGTAATGACGCACCCAACACCCTCTACGGCGGCCGCGGCAACGACACCCTCGTCGCCATTGGTGCCGACGACACCCTGATCGGTGGCGACACCCTGATCGGTGGCGACACCCTCTACGGTGGCAGCGACTTCCTCGTCGGTGGCAAGGGAAACACCACCTACATCCTCAATGCTAAGAAAGCAGCCGGCAGCACAATTAAGGCTCTAGGAGGCGCCGAAAATAATTTAATCCTCAATGGCGTCACCCTGAAAACAACGCTGGCAAAAGATCAGAACGGGATTCTCAGACAAGGAAACGACTTGCGGATTGACCTCAATGCCGATGGCGAGGTCAAAGAGAAGGATGATTTGACTATAGAAAACTTTTTCCTACCAGGTAACGGCACCTTCAAAAAGGTCGGCAACCTGCTTGTGAGTGAGATTCCCGGCGCTCCCGCACCGGCTCTAACGACTCCGACAACAAGTCCGACTCCGACAACAAGTCCGACTCCGACAACAAGTCCGACTCCGACAACAAGTCCGACTCCGACAACAAGTCCGACT